>NZ_JAKRNF010000004.1:0-158017 GCF_022347225.1 Corynebacterium sp. ACRPQ | reverse complement strand
CACAGACCCCACTCCCTCGCTCGATGACATCGCCGCGCAACCCGATGTCCGCCACCTCGGCGCCCCCGAACCTGCCCCACAGGCCCCGCACCTAGTAGAGCCCGCCCGCATCGTCGTCGCCGGCTCCGACGCCGCCCTTTCGGCCGTGCTGACCCGCCTCATGCGCTCCGACCGCCTCTGGGCCGAGGTCGCTTTCATCCCCGTCCCCACAGCCGCAGCCTCCACCCCGTCCGCAGCCGCGCAGAACTGGGGACTTCCAACCGACGCGGCCGAGTCCCTCGACTTCGCACGCACGGCCCCGGTCCGCCCTGCGCCGCTCATCCGCAACGACTCCGGCCTCGCCGTCGCGGGCTCCGCCACCATCTCAGACGCCGCCAATGGCCCTTTCACCGGCGAAGTCATCATCGACGACCACACCCTAGCCGCCACTTCCCCCAAAACTTTCGGCGCGCGCCTCGTCCCGATGACCGACGCCCCCGGCATCCTCGCCGCCCGCGCCACCTCCCCCGTCGAGTCGCAGGGCCGCCTGCGCTCGCTGCTGCGCAAGCCCGGCCAGCTCGACCCCGAATCCGTCAGCACCGGCCGCGCCGTCCAGGCCGGCGGCCCGCAGCTGCGAGTCATCGTCGATTCCGTCCCCCACAAGCGCCCGGTAACCCGCGTGACGTTCTACCGCCACCTGCGCGATCTCCAGATCGTCCGCCCTTAACCCCGCGCGAGGTCCTTGCCTCCGCGCGAGGACGCTAGTCCTCGCGCCCCCACACCTCCGGCGGGTAGGCCGGGTGCTGCGAGGTCGGCACGAGGTGCGCCACGGCCGACTCGCGCGAGAGCCCGCACACCATCAGCATGTCCACCACGATCGAGCGCGTCTGGCCCAGAATCATATAGGCCGACAGCGTGCCTTCCCTATCAATGATGTCCAGCCCGGCGCGCCCGCCCACGATGCGCAGACGCTGCACAAGGTCCGGAATTTCAATCGCCTCATCGTGCCCATGCTTCTTGCCCTGGCCGTAGAGCTCACTAATCGCGAGCATGATTTCAGAAAGCTCATCGAGCAACTCCACCTGCTTGTCCGAAACCTTGTCGCGGTCCTCCGTCAGGCCCAGCGCCTGGCGGGAGAGCACGCGCACGCCGCGGACCGCGTTATCCACTGGCAACAGGATGCGCTCCAGCGAGCGAATGCTGCGCCGAGAGGCCCACAACAGCGGCGAGACTTCTGAGGCCTCCCTGCCCGATTGCGCCGCGCTCAGCAGGGTATTGACGCTATTTTGCGTACCGCGCACCGCCTCGCGCGCGTCGCGGATGACGGCGGGGTCTTGGCGGCGGATGCCATAAGTGACGTCGGCAAGAATGCTCGAGGCAACCTTAAGCACCTTCGATACCTCGCGCCGCGCCTCCACCAACGGGGAATTGGGGATCAGCGCAATGGTTATTAGGCCAATGCCCGAGCCAATCATCGCGTCAATCGCGCGGTGCAGGCCACCCGGGCCCTCCGTGGGTGGGAAAATCGTCGCAATCAAAATCGCGCCAAAGACAATCTGGTTGGTCACCAGCGGCGACTTGGTCAGAAACGAGCCCACCACCAGGCCCGCGCCCACAATGAAGAAAATCTGGAACGGCCCTTGGCCCACTATCTGGAAGAGCAGGTCGCCCACGGCCACGCCAATGATGCCGCCAATCGACATCTCCAGCGCCTTTTTCATCCTGTCCCCACCGGACATCCCCAGAATGATGACCGCAGAAATCGGCGCAAAGAACGGCTGCGGGTGCCCCACCACATCGCCGGCCACCCAGTACGCGAGCGCCGCGCCAATGGTCGCCTGGATGATGTAGACAAACCGCGAGCGGATGCGGTTGACCCGCGAGAGCACCGAGCGGTCAATCACCCGCAGCTTCTGCCGCGTTGAGACTCTTTCCTTCGCTTCCGACATGACCTCCAGCATAGAAGACCGCCCTTACCATCGCCGCCGGCCCCGCGCATCTCGGCCGTCGGCCGGCTTGTGGATAGCTCTTGCCGACGCCCCCTTTTCCCCCACCTATCCACAATTTCCACCTCCCCGGCCGCGCACCGCTTGTTCGGCCCTCGAGCCCCCTTTAGCTTCGGCCATGTGAACACCGAATTTCTCTCGCTATGCCGCCGCGGCGTCGATCTCATCGCCGAATTTCAGGGCTGCTCCGAAGACTCACTCCTCAGGGCCGGAGCCAGCCCCCTTCTGGCTGCCCAGCTCGCCCGCCTGCAGCACGTCTACTTCGGCCGCACGTCCAATACCCGCAAGCAGCGCCTCGCTCGCGACGCCGCCCGAACCCGCGCTCACGACCTCGCCACACTCGATAGCATCGAGTCCTATACCCGCCGCGTGCGCGATACCAACCGCGCCTGGGACCTGCGCCTAGAACTGTGCCGCACCGAGTCCCGCTTCATCCCTTCTGTGGTCAAGAAGCTCCTCAAGCAGCTCAATCCGCCCCGTCGCCCCGAGCCCGGCGTGCGCTATACCCGCCGCCCCGACGGACCCCACACCATCTCCATTACGGCCGATCCCACCGATATCGCCGATATCAAGGGCGTGCTCGCTTCCGTCAACAAAGATGATCCCCTCGCCGCCGCCAAGAAGGTCCTCCTCGAGGGCAACCCCGGCGCGCTGCCGGCCGTGCATACCAACGTCATCCTCACCCTGGACCAGCTCGACCGCATCGTCGCCGCGCCTGCCGACGCCTCCGATATCACCCTCCAGCTCACCAACGGCGCCCGCATGACCGGCGCGCAGCTCGTCGCCCGCGCTTTAGCCCAGCGCGGCTACGTCAGCCTGGTGCACCCGGAGCACGGCCCGGTGAACCTGTACCGCACCGAGCGCATGGCCACGTGGAAACAGCGCATGCTCGCCGCGGCCGAGCATCCCGTGTGCGCCTGGCCGGGCTGCAATACGCCTGCCGACGACGCCCAAATCCACCACCTCACCGCCTGGTCCGCCGGCGGGCCCACCAACCAAGAAAATCTGGTCACCTTGTGCGCGCACCACAACGCCGTCAACCAAGACGACCCCTCCCGCCCCACCGAGCGCGGCCGCATGGTGCGCATCGATGGCCGCGTCGCCTGGGTACCGCCGTGGAGCAACACCCCACGCTTCGTCCCCAGCCCCACACAAAACCCCTAACTGCACCGGCCGATCATCGATCCCTCGCCCGGAACCACCCCGGCCGAAAGTACGAAAAGCCGCCTCCCACGCGGGGGAAGCGGCTCATTCGGCATGCCTATATACGAGGCTGCCTCAACTCAAAGCAGTGTGGAGCAGCTAAGGGCAATTACTTGGAGATGGACTTGCCCACGGAGTGCAGGTCCTGGCAGGACTCGATGACGCGCTCAGACATGCTCTGCTCTGCCTTCTTCAGGTAGGAGCGTGGGTCGTAGACCTTCTTGTTGCCAACCTCGCCGTCGATCTTGAAGACGCCGTCGTAGTTCTCCATCATGTGGCGAGCAATCGGGTTGGTGAAGGCGTACTGAGTATCGGTATCCACGTTCATCTTGATGACGCCGTAGCCCAGAGCCTCTTCGATCTTTTCCTTCTCGGAGCCGGAGCCACCGTGGAAGACGAAGTCGAAGGCGTACTCGTCCTCACCCAGGCCGAGCTTCTTCTGTGCCACCTTCTGGCCCTCGAGCAGGACCTCTGGGCGCAGCTTCACGTTGCCTGGCTTGTAGACGCCGTGAACGTTACCGAAGGTTGCGGCCAGCAGGTAGCGGCCCTTCTCGCCGGTGCCTAGGGCATCGATGGTCTTTTCAAAGTCCTCTGGGGAGGTGTAGAGGTTAGCGCCTGCCTTGGCCTGGACGCCGTCCTCTTCGCCGCCGACGACGCCGATCTCGGCCTCGAGGATGACGTGCGCGTTCTTAGCCTTTTCCAGCAGCTCCTGGGCGATGACGAGGTTCTCGTCGATAGGAATAGCGGAGCCGTCCCACATGTGGGACTGGAACAGTGGGTTCTCGCCGCGGTCGACGCGCTCCTGGGAGATAGCCAGCAACGGGCGGACGTACTCATCGAGTACTTCCTTCTGGCAGTGGTCGGTGTGCAGCGCGATATTCACGCCGTAGTGCTTGGCGGCCTCATGAGCGAATGCGGCCAGTGCCTGAGCACCCTTGACCTTGTCCTTCAGTGCCAGGCCAGAGCCGAAGGCGGCACCGCCGGTGGAGAACTGGATGATGCCGTCGGACTCGGCCTCAGCAAAGCCCTTCAGAGCTGCGTTAATGGTCTCAGATGAGGTGCAGTTGATTGCTGGGAACGCGAAGCCGTTCTTCTTCGCGGTGTCCAGCATCTCGTTATAGACCTCAGGGGTTGCAATTGGCATGAGTTTCCATCCTTAAAAAGTGGGTTTGTGGTCAAACACGTTCCAACAGCCAAGTATGCCCGTTTCACGGAATTTCTGCCGCAAAAACCGTGTGACATTTTCAACCCAGTCATTTCCGGGACCAATCCACTCCGACAAGCGTGGGTTATTTAGCCAAATATCGCACCACGCGGGCGCAGGCCTCCATCAGCATCCAGCCGGAAAGCTGCACGGACAAATCGCGCTCATCTACGCGAATGATGCCGACCTTCTCACTCATGGTGCGCCGGCCGAAGCCGTAGTTATGCGGCAGGCGCGCATCGGACAGCCAGTCGGATCCGAAAATCGGCAGGCCGTCGACCTCAAGGCGGTGTTCCCACACCGACTCGGCCGAGGCCATCACCATGCGCGCGGCCAGCTTCTTCGTCGCACGGTTGGCGGGAGAATCGCCGGGCAGGCGCACGGCGACGTCGGCAAGATAGCGCATCAAAATGCCTTTAAACAGGCCACCGTCACCATCGCCGGTCTCCCAGTCCACCACGCCCGAAGGCGTAGCCATGCCCGAAGCCACGGTCTGCACCAAGCCCCGGATGCGGATGATGTAGTCCATCATCTCGGAAGCCATCTCGGCCTCGTACACGCTGTCGATCTGTTCCAAATCGCCCACGCCAGCCTTTTCCCGCAGCGCCAGCACGATTTCCAGGCACGCGCCGAGCACCACGCCCTGGCAGTAGGGGTGGATGTTTTTTACCACCTCAGGGCCGTCCATGCGCATGCGGACGCCGTCCATGATGTAGCCGTCGTCGTCAAGCAGGTGGTCATAGATCCAGTCCACGATGCGGCGCGCTTCCTCAATGCGCCCCATGCGCGCGAGCATGATGGCGCCCGGGCCATTGGAGGGCACGTTCATGAAATTCTCGCCCAGGCGCCACGGCAGCACGCCAAGCGTTTCATCGAGGCCTTCGTGGATATTGCGCTGCAGGGCCGCGAGACGCTTGGGCGTCTTTGCTTTCTTCAATCCCTCTACGCGGCCGAAAGCCAGCGCGAGCCAGGCCTTGTCGTCGTAGTACTTATTCTTGGTCAGCTGCGCGAGGTTGCGGATGCGAATGCCGCGCAAGGTGTCATAGATGCGGTGGCGGCGCACCTTGGTGTTATTGCGCAGCGCCGCATCAACGAGGCAGTCCAGGTAGTGGGCCTGCCACCAGTAGTGCCAGTGGACAAAGAGCTTTTCCTTCGTCGTGGGCGGCCAGCTAACCACGGCAAGATTGGTGCGCGGCAGGCCCCATACGGAGTGCGCGTGGCGCTCATTGATGGCGGCTTCTGCGAGTTCGGCGCGGTGGGCCCACTTTTCTTCCACGGTTCCTCAATCACTCCAGTCGCACGGGTAGATATAGCTAGTGTAACGATCTTCCTACCAGGAATTGTCCAGATCGGCGTGCTGGCGGATCCAGGCGTGCATGGCAATGCCGGCCGCGACCCCCGCGTTGATGGAGCGGGTGGAGCCAAATTGGGCGATGGAGCAGGTCATCACTGCGGCGTCCTGGGCCGCTTGCGTCACGCCGGGGCCCTCTTGACCGAAAAGCAGCAGGCTGCGCTCCGGCAGCTCGGCTGTTTCCAGGGGCACGCAACCGGGGGTGTTGTCGATGGCTACCACGGTAAGCCCCTCCTCGGCCGCCCACGCAATAAGCTTTTCGACGCTCTCGTGGTGCATCAAGTGCTGGTACCTATCCGTGACCATGGCCCCGCGGCGATTCCACCGTCGGCGGCCGACGATGTGCACAGTATCGACGGCGAAGGCGTTGGCGGTGCGCACGACGGTGCCGATATTGGCGTCGTTTTCGAAGTTCTCGATGGCGATGTGCAGGCTATGCCGGCGCTTATCGATGTCCTCTTTGATCGCTTCCCTGCTCCAGTAGCGGTAGGCGTCGACGACGTTGCGGCGGTCGCCTTCGGCAAGCAGCTCTGGGTCGTATTTCGCGGCCTCCGGCCCTTGCGGCAGCGGACCTTCCCAGGGGCCTACGCCATGGCGACCCTCGTTCCACTCGGTCGGCCCCTTGGTCTCATCCGGTTTGGCCTCGTCCGGCTTGGCCTGGTCGGCCGCGCTATCTGCGTTAGGCGAGGTCAAGGTCGCCCAGGCCCAGCAGGGAGCGGTACTCGAGGCCTTCTGCGGCGATGACGTCGCCGGCACCGGTCTCGCGGTCCACGACGGTCGCCACGCCCACGACCTCGGCGCCGGCCTCGCGCAGCGCGGCCACGGCGGTCAGCGGGGAGTTGCCGGTGGTCGTGGTGTCCTCTACGACGAGGACCTTCTTGCCTTCTACGTCGGCGCCCTCGATGCGGCGCTGCATGCCGTGCTTCTTGGCTTCCTTGCGCACGACGAAGGCGTCGATATCGCGGCCGTCGGCATGCATGATGGAGGTAGCAACCGGGTCGGCGCCGAGGGTCAGGCCACCGACGGCCGCGAAATCCCAATCCGCGGTCAGCTCGCGCAGCAGGGCACCGATAAGGCGGGAGGCCTCGTGATGCAAGGTAGCGCGGCGGAGATCCACGTAGTAGTCAGCTTCCTTGCCCGAGGACAGGGTCACCTTGCCGTGGACGACGGCCAGTTCCTTGACCAGTTCAGCGAGGCGGGCCTTCTTCTCGGCGTCCAGGTTCTGGGCGTGCGCGTTCTGGGCGTTGGTGGTGTGAGAATCCACAGTCATCTGCTCCTTGTCGTGGTTCGTGGGCGGCGGCCGGCCGCCAGTATCGGACTCTAGGCTACTCTCCCCGGCGCGGGTCCGATTCCTCGGCCGCGGACTCGCTCGCCGGGTTGGGGTCGACTGGGTTGGGGTCGGCCGCGCGGGAGCCGTCGGTGGTGGAGTCGGCGGAGGGGCTATCGAAGATGGAGGCGGCGCGGAACTGCTGGCGCGGCAGGCGGGCGGTATGGGAATCGGGGGTGGGGCGCTCGCGGCCGTCGGCAATCGCGTCGACCTCGTCGCCGCCCAGAGCGGTGTGCTCGACTGGGCCGCGGGTTTCAGAGTAGGCCCGAGACGGCATCTGCAACGGCTCCTCCGGCCGTTGAATGACGGGTCGTTCGAATTCGGGCGCGCCGGCGGCCGGCGTGCCGCCGACGGCCTCGACGATGGGCTGGGCGGGAATCTCGCGGGCTGGGTCCAATTCCTCGAGGCGCACCACGTGGGTGGCCGAGGAACGCGGTGGGAGGACGCGGGCGGCGTCGGCAAGCAGGGCAAGAGGCGGCAGCATCGCGTCCCATTCCGCGGAGCGCGCCTGCTTTGTGGTCTGCGCCAGGACCCACTCGGTTTCCATCCACAGTGCAGTAACGGCCTCGGGCATTTGCTGCAGAGCAACATGCACGCGCTCGTCGACCATGCGCTCGGTCACGGCGCTATCCGAGGAATACACATCGAAACCCTCGATGGTCATCGCCAACAGCAGGTCCTCGGAGGCCTTCGCATCGTCGCGGTCGAAGCGACGGAAATCCACGACCATGTCGGAGGCCGCTCCGGTACGCATGGCCATGACGTTGACGCCATCGATATCCATCAACAGCATCTCGTGGCCGTACACATTGCCTGCAACAATGTCTTTGGGCGCCGCGCCCGTGGAGGCCACTCCCCTGGTCCACTCGTCTACGAGATAAGGATCGGACTTCATAAATTCAAAGCCTTTGGCTTCTGCCCAATTGCGGCGCTCGCGGCGCATGGTTCCTGGCAGAACCGGCCGATGGCGGGTGTGCGGCTTCGAATGCGGGCGTGGCTCGCTTTCTGGATCGCTTGCTGATTGGCGGTCCGACTCGTGGGCTAGATTGTGGATCAGGGCTTGCTCTGGTGTGGATTCTGCGCTGGACGCGGACTCGGAATCCTTGTCAGGCTCCGGTTCGCGGACCGGTTCCGGTTTAGAATCCGGCTCGGGGGTGGGCTCGGATGAGGGAGCTGAGTTGGGGGCAGTATCGGAATCCAGGTTGGGCGCGTCGCCGGCGGGACTCGCGGTGTCGTGTGGCGCATCGACGGGAAGGGCTTCTGCTTGCACGTCGGTGGAACTGCGCTCGGCGAGAGCAGAGTCGGTCTCGGCGGACTCGGCGTCAGCGGAGCTGGAATCGGCGGGCGCGGCCGAAGCTGGGTCCGTGGAGGCCGGCTCGGTGGAAGCGGTGTCTGCGTCCGCGGAGGGTGTAGGGGTGGAGGTGCGCTGTTTGCCGTCGTAAAGCAGCAAGGCACCGCCGGCAATGCCGAGAAGAACCGCGAGAGCAAGGATTAGAAAAGCCATCACCCCACGATAGTAGTAGGAACGAGCAAGCCCTCAGCGCTCGGCGCGCGGACGCGGGAGGCTGAGGGCGAAGGCGAGGGGCGGGCTGGGGCGATTAGCCGTTGACGGTGAGGCAGTCGCCGCGCTCTACGGGGTTGTGGGGGTTGGCGGACCACTGGGACCAGCCGCCGACATAGTGGCGCAGGCCGGTGAAGCCGGCGTCTTCCATGGCGGCAAGGGCGAGGGCGGAGTGGTTGCCGGAACCGGAGTAAATGATGGCGCCTTGGACGTTGTCGGGGGTGAGGCCGGCGTCGAAAAGCACTTCGCGGATTTCGCCCGCGGACTTCCAGGTGCGCAGGCCATCGTTGTGGAACAGGCGCTCTGGCACGTTGACGGCGCCGGGGATGTGGCCGGCCTTGAGGTCAAGGTTCTCGCGGCGGCCGGCGAAGCGGTTGCGGGTGCGGGTATCGATGAGCAGGCCATCGTGATTGCGCACGTCATCGATGGTGGCCACGGGCATCTGGCCCGGGTTGACCTCGGCGGTGGCACCGACGGCGAAGTTGCCGGGGCCGGTCAGCGTGGTATAGCCCAGGTGTCGCCAATTGGCCAAGCCGCCGTCGAGGATGCGGACGTTTTCTAGGCCGGCCCAGCGCAAGGTCCACCACGCGCGGCCGGCGAAAAGGCCACGGCCTTCGTCATAGACCACGACGGGGCGGTCCTTACGGATTCCCCACTGGCGGAAGTGCTCCTGCAGCTTATCCGGATCCGGCAGCGGGTTGCGGCCTACCTGGGAGCCAGGCAGGCCGGCGAAGGAATTGGCGGTATCGCTAAACAGTGCCGTCGGGATGTGCAGGGAGGTAAATTCGTTGTAGCTCTGGCGCAGCTGGGGCTGCCAGTGGGTGGCCAAGAGGGTGAAACGCTCGCCGTGATAAATGGATTCGCGGAGTTCTTGCGGGGAGACCAAAATGCTCATGCCCCCGAGTCTAAGGGCATGAGCAGGATTTGGCGCGGCGGGCGCTGCGCGGCCGACTAGCGGGCGGCGATGTCTAGTTCGGCGCCGCCATCGGCGACGTCCACGTGGACGGTGTCGCCATCAACGATATCGCCAGCCAGCAGCTTCTTGGCGAGCTTGTCACCAATGGCCTGCTGGATGGTGCGGCGCAACGGGCGGGCGCCATAGGCCGGGTCGTAGCCGCGCTCGGCCAACCAGGACTTGGCGGAATCCGAAACCTGCAGGGTCAGGCGGCGGGCGTCGAGGCGCTCGGACAGGCCGCGCAGTTGGATGTCGACGATGCCGCGCAGGAGCTCCTCCGAAAGGGGCTCGAACATGACCACATCATCAAGACGGTTGATGAATTCGGGCTTGAAGGCCTTCTTCACCGCGTCCATGGTCTCCTCGCGGGTGCCGCCGGCGCCCAGGTTGGAGGTCAGGATGATGACGGTATTGCGGAAGTCGACGGTGCGTCCTTGGCCGTCGGTAAGCCGGCCTTCATCCAGGACCTGCAGGAGGACGTCGAAGACGTCGGGGTGGGCCTTTTCCACTTCGTCGAAAAGCACGAGCGTGTAGGGGCGGCGGCGCACGGCCTCGGTGAGCTGGCCGCCGGCTTCGTGGCCGACGTATCCCGGAGGGGCACCGACGAGGCGGGAAACGGAGTGCTTCTCGCCGTACTCGGACATATCGATGCGCACCATGGCGGATTCATCGTCGAAGAGGAAGTCCGCCAATGCCTTCGCCAGCTCGGTCTTGCCCACACCGGTGGGGCCGAGGAAGAGGAAGGAACCGGTCGGGCGGTTGGGGTCGGCCACGCCCGCACGGGAGCGGCGCACGGCGTCCGAAACCGCGGTGACGGCTTCCTTCTGGCCGACCACGCGGTTGCCCAGCACGGATTCCATGTTGAGCAGCTTCTCGGTCTCGCCCTGCAACATCTTGCCGGCTGGGATGCCGGTCCAGGCGGAAACGACCTCCGCGATGGTGTCTGGGCTCACCTCCTCATCGAGCATCGTATTGCGCTGCTCGGCGGCTTTGACCTCCGCGGCCGCGAGTTCCTTTTCCAGCGGTGGAATCTTGCCGTAGTTGATCTCGGAGGCGAGTGCGAGGTCGCCGTCGCGCTCGGCGATTTCGGCTTGGCGGCGCAGGTCATCGAGTTCTTCCTTGATGTTTTGGACATCGTCGATGGCCTTCTTCTCGTTGGCCCAGCGGGCTTTGAGCTCGCCGAGCTTCTCGCGCTGGTCCGCGAGCTCGCCTTGCAGGGTGGCTAGACGGTCCTGGGAGGCAGCGTCAGATTCCTTCTTCAGCGCCAGCTCTTCGATCTCCATGCGGCGAACGATGCGCTCGAGCTCGTCGATTTCCTGTGGGGAGGAATCGATCTCCATGCGCAGGCGGGAGCCTGCCTCATCGACGAGGTCGATGGCCTTATCCGGCAGGAAGCGGTTGGTGATGTAGCGGTTGGATAGCTCTGCGGCCGACACCAGCGCGGAGTCCATGATGCGCACGCCGTGGTGGACCTCGTAGCGCTCCTTCAAGCCACGCAGGATGCCGATGGTGTCTTCCACGGAAGGCTCGGCGGCGTAGACCTGCTGGAAGCGGCGCTCGAGGGCGGCGTCCTTTTCGATGTACTTGCGATATTCGTCCAAGGTGGTGGCGCCAACCAAACGCAGCTCGCCGCGGGCCAGCATGGGCTTGATCATGTTGCCGGCGTCCATGGAGCCGTCGCCAGTAGCGCCGGCGCCGACGATGGTGTGCAGCTCATCGATGAAGGTGATGATCTCGCCCTCGGAGGACTTAATCTCATCAAGCACGGCCTTCAAGCGCTCCTCGAATTCGCCGCGGTACTTCGCGCCGGCGACCATGGAACCTAGATCAAGGCTGATGAGGGTCTTGCCCTTGAGGGACTCGGGGACGTCGCCAGCCACGATGCGGCGGGCTAGGCCCTCCACGATGGCGGTTTTGCCCACGCCGGGCTCGCCAATGAGCACCGGGTTATTCTTCGTGCGACGGCTGAGCACCTGGACTACGCGGCGAATTTCCTGATCACGGCCGATGACCGGGTCGATCTTTCCCTCGCGGGCACGCGCGGTGAGGTCCGTGGCGTACTTTTCTAACGCCTGGAACTGGTCCTCTGGGTTCTCGGAGGTCACCTTGGCAGCGCCGCGAACGGAGGGGAAGGCGCCCTTGATGGCGTCATAAGTAGCACCGCGGCCGGTAAGCAGCTCGGCGGCGTCGGTCTTGGAGCCAGCAATAGCGGCGAGAAGGACCTCGGTGGAGACGAATTCATCGCCCAGTTCACCGGCCAACTCCTGCGACTTGGTCAAGACATTAAGTCCATCGCGGTTAAATTGCGGATTGGCCATATTGGCGCCCTCCGCCTTCGGATACGAGTCAACGAGCTCGCGGGCTTCTTTGAGCACGGTATCCGGATCTACGCCAGTGGCTTTAAGTACTGGCGCGGCGATGCCGCCTTCTTGGCTAAGAATGGCCGCCAGCAGGTGGGCGGGGCGGATATCCGGATTGCCATTAGACGAGGCGGTTTGCAGGGCCTCTTGCAGGGCTTCCTGTGTTTTAGTGGTCGGGTTAAATGAGTTCATGCGTGCGTTGCTCCTTCTAAGTTTTATTCACCCCACTGTAGGGCTTCACTTAGCACAACGCACCCAAAGTTGAGTCTATTCCACTCAACCTATGGGAGATTTTTGTCCACCAACTGCAGACCATGCGCCACCGCAAAGAAGGAAGAGGTCAACGCCTGGGAGAAGAGACCCCACTTCAGGTCATCCTCGTACTCCCTGAAGTCTCCCAAAGCGCACAGATGGGATACGCCGTCAGCACCCGCCCACATAGCCAAGGCACTCAAGTAAACCAGCTGATCTGTCGGCTGAATTCCTGCCTCCATAATGAATTCGCGCAAAAGCTTCATCATGATGGCAAAATTTTCCGTCATACCTTCATGCGGGCTGCCGTCACCGCTATGCGGAACGATCGACCCATTAGCCAGGCCGATAATCGCGCAGAACCGTTCAGTATGGCGAAGCGAAAAATTGAAATATACAGAGGCCACGATATGAAGGCGATCCACGATAGCGGTATCCGCCGGCAAAGAACCGATTGCCTTTTCAAACATCTCGGCCATTTCCAGGGTTACTCGCTCTTCGGCATACTCCCGCAGCGCGAAGTCATTGTCGATCACGGAGTTGAGAAAATCCGTAGTGGTATTCAACTCTTGAGCCACCTGTTTGAAGAAGGAACGACTAACGCCTTCTCGGGCCACCACGTGGAGCGCCGTTTCAATAATTAGATCCTTGGCCTTTTCAAACTCCAAGGACTCAACGCTCTGAGGGGCAACGAGTGGACGATCTTCCCACTGCCCCATTGCCTGCTCTACAATTTCGCGCGCGGAATACATAATTGGCCGACGCTCTGGAATATCTTTGACGGCAAACCAATCAATAATCGCTTCCAATACCAGCTGGACAGTCTGCCTCAGGTTGGCAATGCGAATGACCGAATGCTGGAAACGGACCACGCCCTTGGTACTGAGATGGCTTAGGCCATGAATAATTGACCAGATTGCAAGAGCAATGCGACCAATATCGCCAAGGGCAATATCTTCACCTACAACGGCGCCCTGTTCTTGAGCCAGTTGCTTCAGCACGTTTACTACGAAATCTGCGCCCGAGTTTCCAGTATGCGTACCTTTGGCCATATTGCATACCTGAACATCGTCCAAGGCCGGGTATCTCTCAAAGAGATAGCCATAAAGCTCTGGCTGTTCCTGGCAATAGAAGAAATACCCTTCACCCAAGGCCTTCAAAATCTCTGCGGCACCCGCGCCTTCGGGAAGGTGGTCCACCACTTTTTCCATGTAATTGGTTAAACGCCAATCCAGAAAATTGGGCATCGCATCAAGGATCTCTGAGCTGGAAGAGAACTCTTCCTCAATATCCGAGAGCGGGCGCTGCAAGGATTTTGCAACTTCCTCCAAAGTTACTGCAGGTTCACCTCGCGTCCCAGCGATACCTAAGGCCGCTTCCAAAATTTCTACTCGCGCGGAAGCGCCGTCCAGCTCATACATTTAGTTCCTCATCAAGACAAAGATTGATTCCCTGAAATTATAACAAATTCTAAGGTAAATCAATACCCGCTAATGGTTAACGCTTCAAGTGACTCCAGATTTTAAATGTGGACAGTAGTAACAGCAGGGTCAATCCCTCAGAAAGGTCAATGCAATCATTATTTGTTTATATAAACATAGCCTGAGAATACTTAACGTTTAGCGGTTCTTCTTAACCTTCTACACCGAGGGGCGGCAGTGCAGGAGTCAAGATTTCGGCTGTCAAGACACACTTAGAAGGCACAGTCTTGATAAAAAGTCCCCGCCACAGGTTCTGCAGCGGGGTTGGCAAGGGGGGCGTCGGCAAGCGCAGCTATACCTGCTTCTGACCTACATGGCCAATGCCCTCTTGGAAGATAGTGCCGCGCGGCGGCATAAGGCGCATGGATTTGAAGGCAATGTAGACGCCGATGGAAATGGCCAGGGAAATGGCACCAAAGAGGCCGGTGAATCCGTACATGACGGCCATAGGTGCGATGATGGTCCACGAGATTTCGAAGGGACCGAAACCGATGTAGGCCATGCCGTATTCGGACAGCGTGCCGGACTTGAGCTTAGGATCCACAATCTTGAGGATGGCGATGCCGGTGGCCACGGTGGCGGTGGCCCAGCCCCAGCCAAAGATGCCACGCTCAATCCAGCGTTCACCAAAGAACTCGGCCGGGAACCACAGCAAGAAGAACACGCAGAAGATGGTGCCCAGGACGAAGAGCAGGAGAAGTGCCTGCCAGTAGGAGGCAATAGCGGCCGGGACAATGGCGGCAACACCGAAGGCAATGAGGTAGTCCGTGGCCGCGCCGGAGATGGAAGAAATGGAGTCCTTATCCAAGTAATCCTCTGCGCCGACGAAGTTCATGAGCGCACGGAAGAAAAGGCCCACCACCATGGACATAGCAAAGAGCGGCACGGAGACGTTTTCCCAGATGCTGCTCAGGCCCTGGTTGATGCCGTAAGCGGTCATCACGGTCAGGATGATGAATCCGAAGTGCAATGCGAGCGGCTCGATGGAGGAAGGGTTGGTAGTAGCGCGGCCGAGCGACGGGCGCTCATCGATGTTTTTGATGTAGCCGCGGCGCAGTTCTTCCGGCAGTTCCTTCGGCACGTGGGAGACCTTGCCCTTGCGGATGCCCCAGTTGCCGGCGATCACGCCGCCGATGATGGCGGCCAGCGTGCCGACGGTCGCAGAGGTAAAGCCCAGCGAGGAGGCGGCATCGGCGCCCACGCCCTCCAGCGCGCCACCCACGGCCGCGGCGGTACCGAAGCCGCCGGTAAAGCCGACGGGCAGCATCATGCCGAACCAATTCGGGGTATCGAAAAGCGGCGCAAAGAGGAAAAGACCCAGCACGATGAACAGGCCCCACTGGCCGGTGAACATCATGGTGGAATAGCCCCACATATTGCGCGCGCCCTTGCCCATGTTGCCGCCCACTTCCATGGAGTAGGCCATAGACGCAAAGACCACCGCGATGAGGATGGAGGTGTAGTCACCCAAGTTATCGGAGAAGTTGATCCAGCCCAGCACGTTTGGACCTACCAGCAGGCCGATAAGGCCGGCGGTAATCGGGGCAGGCAGCAGCAGGTCCTGGAAGATAAACTTCACCTGGTGGCGCAGGACGTTGCCGATGACCATGAGCAAAGAAATCCAGCCCACATCCAACATGAGCGTATAAGCGGAAAAATCTTCCATGAGGACCCTTTCTAGCTGTGCAATTATGGCGGCTTGCCCCCGTTAGAGGGCAGACGGATAGGGAATACAATACCTTCCGACAAGTGAGCCACAACATAGGATCCCTTTTTCACCCCCGCTTACTATGGGAGGCGTGGCTTCTTACCTCAGCATCGTGATCGGCAGTGCCGCCCTCGACCTATGACTGGAACTCTGGGGCTAGCCGCATGTGCAGGATGGGATAGGGCCTGCCATCGGCATCGGTCTCGTCCCTGCCGGTGATAACGAACCCGTAGCTGCGATAAAAGCCCACGAGCTCGCCGTCCAGTTCGGCCCCGCAGAGTTCTACCGCGGGAAAGTAATGGGGAATGAGGTTTTCTACGATGCGTTGGCGGTCCTCCGCGGCAAGAAAATCGTGGGTAGCGTCTACCGCGCTGCCCCATTCCGCCCATGGCGCGCATTAGGATGGTCAAACATGTGGGAATTGGGCGAGCATTTTCGAAATTACGCAGACGAGTACCGCGATGCGGTGCACGAGCATTTCTTTAACGCGGTGCCTGAATCCCGGCAGATTTTTGCCCTGTCGATGCGCGATACCCATACCTCGATGGTGCCTGCGCTGGCATGGGTGATTGAGCATACGGAGCCTGGGGAGCCCCTGCTTGCCGACGTCTCCGCAAAACTCACCCAGCTCGCCCGCGATCACCGCCGGCATGGGTTTCCGGCCGAAATCTATTCCCGCTTCGACGATGCCCTCGTGGAAGGCCTGCGGGTTTTGGCGCTGACGCAGTATCAATACAACTTTGCCTGCGACGTCATCCACCAAGTATGCGCCACGATGGCCGACGCCGCACGGGAGTCCGACGCCGCCGGCGAAGCACCGGCGCACTCGGCGCAAGTGGTAGCTGTAGATCACCCCACCCGCGAGACGTCCATCATCCGCGTGGAGGCTGGCTTGGCTGTGCCCTATCAACCGGGCCAGCACTTTCCGGTGACCACACAGTACTTGCCCGGGCAATGGCGGATGCTCACCCCTGCGCAGCCTAGCGACGGAACCGGCCAGGTGGTCTTTCATGTCTCCACCGCAGGCGAGGCTTCCCGGTCCCTCGCGCACGCGCAGCCTGGCGATTGGTGGACCTTGGGCCAGCCCGCCGGCGGCATTAGCCTCCAGAACGCGGGCGCAGGAGAACTGGTCATCATTGCCTACGGCACCGGCTGGGCCACGGCTCGCTGCGCGGCGCTCGCCGCGCTGGGCGATAAAGACCGCAGCCGAATACCGCGCCTTTTTGCTGTGGCGGGCAGCCCCGGCGCCCACTATGACACCTACTTCCAGCAGAACCTGGCAGCCCTCGGCGTACCGGTGCGCCGCATCGTGCGGGAAGAAAAAGACCCGTGGCTGCTCAATGCCCGCGAATTGGCACCCGACGCCGACTATGTAGTCTCCGGGGAACCGACCGATGTAGTAGTCAACGAGGTGGAGTTATCCACAGGCACTCCCCCACGCTTCTTACTCGTCGGACCGGCCGACGAGGTTGTGGAAGGTGCGGAAAGGTTGGTTCAAAGAGGCGTCGGCAAGCAGCAGATCGACGTCCTTAGCTGGGGCCGCGACGGGCGCTGGCAGCCGGAAGACTACGCGGCTCTGGCCTAGTCCACAGTGGCCACAACCGGCAGGGCACGGCGGGTTTTCGCTACCTCATTCGGATCGATGTCGGCATAGAGGATGTCATCCTCGTAGCCGGCCTCGGCCATGCGCACGCCATTCGGATCAACGATGGTGGAATGGCCAATACCCGTTGGTCCGGAAGGATTGCCCGCCTCTGCGTCACCGCCCGGGCGCGATTGGCCGGCCGCAACGATATAGCTGGTGGAGTCCAAGGCACGCGCGGCCGTGAGCAGACGCCACTGCTCCAGCTTTCCAGGGCCGTCCGCCCAACTCGTGGGCACCACAATGAGCTGCGCGCCCTGGCTGGCCAGCTCCTTGAACTGTTCTGGGAAGCGAATGTCATAGCAGGTGGCCACACCCACAATAAGGTCATCCACGTCGAAGGCTACGAGCGATTCGCCGGCTAAGACCGTATCCGATTCGCGGTAGTCAAAGGCATCATAGGTGTGGATCTTGTCGTAGCCGCCCAGCACGCCAGGTCCTGCAATGAGCGCCGTATTGGTCACGCGATTAATGGTCTTGCCCTCGCGCTCCACGGTATCGGCTGGGCAGAACATGCCGGCCACGACGGTGACCTCGAGCTCCTCTGCGAGCGCTTGGATAGCCGTGGCGAACGGGCCTTCGAGCGTCTGTGCCTGCTCATCAAGGCGCCCAGAGCGGAAATTCTGCGCCGTGGCCTCCGGCAGCACGATTAACCGCGCCCCGTTTCCGGCCGCCTCACGGATCTTGGCGAGGGCCAATTCCTGGTTTTCGGTAATATTACCGGTGGACGTTAACTGCACTGCTGCTACCTTCATGCCTCCCAAAATAATGAAGCAGGGCGAAGTTATCCACAGGCTGCGTCTGTACCCCTAGCGCGGCGTTGTGTGGTCCTTCAGGCTTAGGGGCATGAGTTATGTAGAAATTCCCACGCACCTGCCCGATTACGTCCGCTCCCTCATGGCGCGCCCTCCGCTGCCACCGCCGACGGCCACGCTCGATACCGCCTGCCGCACCGCGGCCGCACTAGAGCGAGCCCGTGCCACCTGGTCCAGCGCCGTGGCCGCAACGGAGGACGCCACGGCCGAGCAATTGCGCTCCATTGAGGCCTTCCTCAACACTGCCGCCGGGGTGGATTCCCACCTGGGCCAGGCATTGGGAGATGCGCGATGACCCTATCCGTGGCTTTAAGACATGGCGCCAGTATGTTGCATAGCGAACGCGCTGAACTGCGCTTTCGTTTTATCGATGCACACCAGGATTGGCGTGGCCTATCACTGGGTGGCCCCGCCGGTGACGCCGCCCGCACCAGTTTGGCGGGCTACACCGACTGGCTGGCCCAACCGCTGCACCAGATGGAGCAGGTTGCCACCACCCTTGAGCTCCACGCCAGCCTGCAGGCCCGCCGCGAGGAACTCGAGGACCGCATCATCGCATTTCTAGGACAAGTGGATGAGCGCAATGGCGCCGCGGCCAGCGCCGCTGGACTCTTGTTGAATCAAGTGCGGGCGCTGGGCGATTCCCTCGACTGGCTATGCTCCCAAGAAATCGATGCCCTATGTACGCCTAGCGGGGTGGCCCCACCCGTTCGCTTGGAAGACTTCTCCGATCTTCCAGTGGATACCGTCCACGAGATTAATCTTGCCCACGCCAGCGAGCACGTATCTCAGCTAGCCGCGCAGAACCCAGATATGCGAGTGCTAGAAACTAGCGACGGCCGGCTCGTAGCCATGGTGGACCCCGGCGGCTTCCGGACCACACCGGCATCACTTACCACGTTCGTGGAAGGGGTTCACTCCTCCGATCCAGAAACCTGGCAGCGTGCGGTAGACCGCGGCCGCAATCTTGCTAAGGCCAGCGGCGGTCCCGCGGTCGTGTGGTTGGGCTACCAGGCGCCCTCCTCCCTGCCCCGTGCAGTTCACGCCACTCCCGCGCGAACTGCCAGTCAAGAACTCGCCCGGTTTCAGCGCTCGCTCGGTGCACGCTATCCACAGGCCAAGCGCACCGTAGTGGGATATTCCTATGGTTCAGTAGTCACCGGGCATGCCGCAAAGCAGGAAAGAATTGCTAATGACGTAGTGCTCGTCGGCAGTCCCGGCACCGACGCTGGCCACGCCTCAGAACTGCATGGCCGCATCTGGGCAGCCACAAACGCCAACGACCCCATCGCTATTACGACGGGGCCTCACGCTGGCATCCATGGCCCCGATCCCACCATTGATGCCTTTGGCGCTACTCCCCTTCCCGGTGCGGATGGTCTCCCTGGCGATCATGGCTCCTATTGGGAGGACCCCCAGTTCTTGCGGGGCCTAGGCCAAGTGGCACGCGCGAACTAGTCCGAGGGGTAGGGCCTTTTAGAACAGACCAGCCGGCTGGTCCGAATAGGAGACCAACATATTCTTAGTCTCCTGCTAGTGGCCCAGCATCATCAAGTGGTTCTCACGGCCAAGGCCAAAGAAAACCCCGCAGCCAGCGGGAAAGCTGGCTGCGGGGTTGGGTGTACTCGTCTGCAGAGCGAGAGTTAGTCTTGGCCGTATCCACGACCGCGGGAGCGTTTTCGTTCGCGCGCGGTGCGCGGGCTCCACATCACCACGGAGGTGGACCGTGGTACATGGACAAGCTCACCACTGCACTGCGGGCGACGTCCAGCGGCCTGCTCACGCAGGGCTCGGACCTCTTCAGCTAAAGCGTCGCGCTCGGCCTCGAGTCGATCGCGTTCCTCGGTCAACTCGATGATGGACTTGATGCCGGCAAGATTGACGCCATCGTCTTGGGATAATGCTTGAATCTTGCGCAGCAGCTCGATGTCCCGGTCGGAGTAGCGGCGGCCGCCGCCACGGGTGCGGGCCGGGGAGACCAAGCCCATGCGGTCATAGGTGCGCAGGGTTTGGGCGTGCATTCCGGATAGTTCCGCAGCTACGGAGATGACGTAGACCGCGGTGCCGGAATCTTCTGCCTTTCCAGTGCTCATTTTTTAACACACCTCCTGCCTTAAGCATTCTCGGCGCCGGCCCAACCCGCACGCGGGTTGAAACCGGAGTCCTTTTCCGCTTGAGCATAGGTGCGCAGGGCGCTGGAGGCAGCGGCATCGAGCTTGGTGGGCACGGTCACCTGCACGGTAACCAGCAGATCACCGGAGTTGCCACCGCGCTTGGCGATGCCCCTTCCGCGCACCCGCAGCGTGCGTCCATCCGGCGTTCCAGCGGGGATCTTCACGCGCACCGGGTTATCCAAAGTTGGAACCGCGATGGTATCGCCCAAGGCCAGCTCCGTGAAAGAAACCGGAACGGTGACATGCAGGTCATCGCCCTCGCGGGTAAAGACCTTGTCCGGCTTTACGGTCACCGCCACGAAGAGGTCACCGGCCGGAGTGCCGTTGGGACCTGCTTCGCCCTGACCGGCGAGGCGGACCTTTTGTCCATCGATGACGCCGGCGGGGATGCGCACGGTGATATTGCGAGTGCGGTGAACCGTGCCGGTGCCGTGGCAATCCTTGCACGGATCCGTGATGCGGCGGCCGGTACCATCGCAGTCCTTACACGGGGCAGAGAAACCGAAAGCGCCGCGGTTCTCCGAGGTAAAACCGGTACCACTGCAGGTGCCACAGGTAGAGGTCTTGCCGGAAGCGGAACCCGAGCCGTGGCACGTGGTGCACGGCGCATTGCCGCTGAGTGCCAGGGGAATGGTGGTTCCCTTAGCGGCCTCGCGGAAGTCGAGGGTTATTTCCGTTTCGACGTCGGCCCCCCGCGACGGTTTAGCTGAGTGGCCAGCACTACCGCCGCGGTTGAAAACGCTACCGAAGATATCCCCAACACCGCCGCCTTGAGCCGATCCTCCAGCGGATCCTCCGAAGAGGTCCGAGAGGTCGAATTCTTGCGCACCTTGTCCACCCATGCGCGTGGATCGAAACCCGCCGGGAAATCCGGCGCCTCCCATCCGTCCAAAGCCGCCTCCATTGCGGAGCATGGCCTTGAACTGGTCGTATTCCTTGCGCTCGGTGGCGTCGGAAAGCACGTCGTAGGCTTCCGCAACCTTCTTGAACCGTTCCGCTGCCGCGGGGTCGTCCGGGTGGGTATCGGGGTGATTTTCGCGTGCTAGCTTGCGGTAAGCACGCTTAATCTCGTTCTGGTCTGCGGACGAGGAGACCCCCAGATCCGCATAGTAATCTTTGTCTGCCCATTCGGGTTTAGCGCTCACTGGGCATCTCCTCCTTTCAAAGAGAATCGATACAAGTTAAGTAAAAAGGGCGCCACGGGAAGGTGAAAGTTAAGTTCCCAGGGCGCCCTTTTTGGTTAATTATTCGGAATCTTCCGAGCTGCCGGCCTCATCGCTGGGGTCCGCGATGATGACCATGGCATTGCGTACCAACCTCTCGCCCACGCGGTAACCCTTGCGCAGCACGGTACCGAGCACCTGTTCATCACCTGAGGACAAATCCTGCACGGCCTCGTGGATCTCCGGGTCGAAGGCATCGCCCTCTTCACCGAAGGCCGCGAGTTCGTGCTTTGCCAGAGTGTCCTGGAGCTTATCCGCAAACGCCTTGAGCGGGCCTTCCAAGTCACCGTGTTCATCGGCCAGTTCCAGGTCATCAAGGACAGGCAGAAAATCTGCGATGACCTTGGCCTTGGCGGTCTCGATGACGGCTTGGCGGTCACGCTCGGTGCGGCGGCGGTAGTTGGTGTATTCCGCATTCAGACGCTGCAGGTCCTCCGTGCGTTCTGCCAACTGTGCTTCTACATCGCTGGCGCCAGAACCGGCGGGCTCTTCGCCCGCGGCTTCGGCCTCTACCTCATCAGCGTTGACATCTGCCAGCGCTTCTTCGAGGTCAGCATCGAGAGAGGGATCCAGCTCGGCTTCTTCGGTGGCATCAGCCTGCGCTTCTTGCGCGGCCTGGGCCTCCTCAGCCTGCTCGGCGGCAGCCTCAGCGCGGTCAGCCGAGGTAGCCTCCGGATCCGTGTTTTCCGGGTCGCCTGGGTTTTGCGGCATTCCGCTGTCCTGAGTCATTACTTGTCGCCATCCTTGTTCTCGTCCTCGTCAACGACCTCAGCGTCGACAACGTTCGGGTCACCCTGCTCAGCACCAGCATCGGCAGCACCCTCAGCGCCGGCCTCAGCAGCCTGTGCCTCGTAGATCTGCTTGCCCATCTCCTGGGATTCGGTGGACAGCTTCTCCACTGCGGACTTGATGGCCTCGAGGTCATCGCCCTTCAGGGCCTCATCGACGGCGTCAGCAGCCTCGGTGACCTTGGTCTTCACGTCCTCGGATACCTTGTCAGCGTTGTCATCCAAGAACTTGCGGGTCTGGTAGGAGGTGGACTCTGCGTTATTGCGCAGCTCCTGCTCCTCGCGGCGCTTCTTGTCCTCTTCGGCGTGCTGCTCAGCGTCCTTGACCATGCGGTCGATCTCTTCCTGGGACAGGCCGGAACCATCCTGAATCTTGATGGTGTTTTCCTTGCCGGTGCCCTTGTCCTTTGCGGTCACGTGGACGATGCCGTTGGCATCGATATCGAAGGTGACCTCAATCTGCGGAACACCGCGCGGTGCCGGAGCAATACCGCCGAGCTCGAAGGAGCCCAGCAGCTTATTGGCGGTAGCCATCTCGCGCTCGCCCTGGAAGACCTGAATCTGTACGGAAGGCTGGTTGTCTTCCGCGGTGGTGAAGGTCTCGGACTTCTTGGTTGGAATGGTGGTGTTGCGCTCGATAAGCTTGGTCATCACGCCACCCTTGGTCTCAATGCCGAGGGACAGCGGGGTGACGTCGAGAAGCAGCACGTCCTTAACCTCGCCGCGCAGCACGCCTGCCTGCAAGGCAGCGCCCACAGCAACAACCTCGTCCGGGTTAACGCCCTTGTTGGCATCCTTGCCGGTCAGTTCCTTAACCAGGTCAGATACGGCTGGCATACGGGTGGAACCGCCAACGAGAACAACGTGGTCGATATCGCCGACGGAAAGGTCAGCGTCCTTAATGACCTGGTTGAACGGAGCCTTGGTGCGGTCCAGCAGATCCTGGGTGATCTTCTGGAACTCGGTGCGGGTCAGGGTCTCATCCAAGAACAGCGGGTTCTTGTCGGAGTCAACGGTGATGTACGGCAGGTTAATGTTGGCCTGCTGGGAGGAGGACAGCTCAATCTTGGCCTTCTCTGCAGCCTCGCGCAGACGCTGCACGGCGCGCTTATCCTTGGTCAGGTCAACGCCCTGGGAGGTCTTGAAGCGGTCTACCAGCCAGTCGACGATGCGCTGATCCCAGTCATCGCCACCCAGCTCGTTATCGCCGGCGGTGGCCATAACCTCAACGACGCCATCGCCGATTTCCAGCAAGGAGACGTCGAAGGTGCCGCCACCCAGGTCGAATACCAGGATGGTCTGCTCCTGCTCGCCCTTTTCCAGGCCATAAGCCAAAGCAGCTGCGGTTGGCTCGTTAACGATACGGAGCACGTTCAGGCCTGCAATCTGGCCGGCTTCCTTGGTGGCCTGGCGCTGTGCATCCTCGAAGTAAGCCGGGACGGTAATAACGGCGTCGGTAACGTCCTCGCCCAAGTAAGACTCCGCATCGCGCTTCAGCTTCATCAGCGTGCGGGCGGAGATCTCCTGGGAGGTGTAGTCCTTGTCATCAATGTTGATCTTCCAGTCAGTGCCGATGTGGCGCTTAACGGAGCGGATGGTGCGGTCAACATTGGTCACCGCCTGGTTCTTAGCGGACTGACCAACTAGGATTTCGCCGTTCTTTGCAAAAGCAACAACGGAAGGCGTGGTGCGGGAGCCCTCAGAGTTTGCAATAACGGTGGACTCGCCACCTTCCAGCACGGAAACGACAGAGTTCGTCGTACCAAGGTCAATACCTACTGCGCGTCCCATGATTTTTTTCTCCTTTTATCTTGGGGTAATTAGTAAAGTTGATTGTCAGTGACTCAACTTCTCGTTGTGTCCGAGCGCTACTGTAACAGAATTTCCACATCCAGTCACACAACCTTGAGCCTGTGTCACTCAATTCTTACAACCGGAAGCCCACAAAAGTTATTCCCCGCGACTCAACTTTTCTCAAAATTCCTGCTTTTACCCAGCTCAGCACAGCTCTTTCCGACGCCCCCTCGCCCACCCATACAGATTTACCCTCGCAATCCAAACTGCATCCAAATGGAAATCCTTAAATCTTATTAAGAGGATACAAAAGTTACCTCAGAAAGGATCCAAAAGAGGATTGGCAGCCCACCTCCGCTACCGCATACTAGGAATCACAGCAGCCAAGAGCTGCTACCCCAGAGAGAGATTGTAGTTTTACTCCGCCTATCCGAAAGGAAAATATATGTTCGATTCCCTCGCAGACCTCAGCTCCGCCATCGACTTCGAGGCACTCGTAAAAGGCATCAAGGGCCTCATCGAGGCTTCCTCCGAGTCCAACACCGACTCCGAGGGCCTGTCCTCCAAGGATGAAGCAGAGGCTGCCGCAGAAGCTAAGTAATTAGCAATCTGCACTCCTTCATGAAGACCAGCTACCCCCCCCACCTTCTTCCTCCGCTCGGAACCCACCACAAGGAACCGCGCACGAAGGTGCGGGGGTTCCGCTGTTTTCAATGGCTACTTGGCGGCCGTTGTACTTACACTAAGGAGACAAACCCATCGAGCTTTAGCAACCAGGAAGCGTGTGCCGCACCGTGCCTAAACTTTCACAGCCACATATTTACCAACGCATTCGCGAAGCCATGACCTTGCAGCGAACCGCTGCATTGACCGCCTTTTTCTGTGTAGTACTCGCTTTACTCGGCGCATTCTTTTCTCCCACCGAAGACCAGCTGTCGTCCGCAGTGCTTGGCCTTGTCCTCACCGTTATCACGACTTGCGCTTACCGCTGGCCTATCAGCATGTCAGTGACTTTTATTGTCGTCTGGGTAACTGCAACACTACTTACCAAGACTCCATTTATTAGCTCAGTATTCTTAGCACCAATATTTCTTGCCGTGATTGCATACCACGGACATCATGGGCGCACTTTCCTGATCGGAATAGTGCTGTGGCTGGGTGGTCTAATTGACCCAACAGAACCCAGCATGAATATAGATCCTGCACCAGCCTTTACTTGGGCCATGCTAATCACTATTGGCGGAGTCATCGGTGGCACTTTCGCCCATTCTGCTGACCGCTATAAATCCGCAATGCTGGAATGGAACGATGATGTCAAGCGCCGCCAATCCGACCTCGCAGAGACTTTGCACAATTCGGTTGTATCTAACCTTACTGTTAATACCATGCAGCTAGAGGCGCTAAGCCTCGAGTACTCTAAGCAGCCAAAGCTAGCCAAGAAGCTCAATGAGCTTAGCGATTCTATGCGCTCTTCAATGTCTGAAGTCCGTGCGCTTACCAAGGTTCTGCGAAACGACATCAATGGGATCAACGACGGTACAAGTTTTGCAACCACCACAAAGCCTGCGAGCTTTGCTCAGCTTTTATCTGAAGAACAGGGACGCCTGTCCCGGCTCAACCGAGCACCTGTTGTAGAAGTTTCCGGTGAAGAATTCGCGCCAGAATTTCCCCGAGAAATTCTGGATCCAATTGCAGCTATTACTACTGAGGCATGTCTCAACGCCGTGAAGTATTCACCACCTGGCGCAGAAATTATCATCTCTGTCCGCCCACATCTGGGGTGGACGCTGGTCTCCATTGCTAACCCTGTAGCGAAGCCGACAACCACTAACGCTGATATGTCCTCCGGGATTGGACTATCCTCAATGACTCGTATAGCCGCTACTATCGACGCTCGTGTCGACACCAACCTAGACAAGGGCAGGTGGGTTTTGACGTTGTCCCTACCTCCGAGCACACACAAGGCACGTTAGATCCAGCACTCTATCTAGCAAACACTGAGTTCGTCCATTAAGCTATCGCTTGTTTCTAACTAAATTAGTTTTTATTGAAGGAGCCCGCAGATGCAGGCCGCACTCGCTACATTCCTCGCACCACTAATGCTGTCAACTTCACTCCTGGGTGGTCTCGCACCTGGAGACCTTTCCTCCACAACTGAGTACAAGTCTGCCGTGGATATTGCATTCGGATGCCCCGCACCATGGTGCCCGAAGTCGAAGTAAAGACATCCCTTTTAGTCGTCGATGACGACCCACTTGTCCTTGAGGCCTTGGGGCGCTACTTCGCCTCGGCTGAGGACATGGAGGTGCGCGCCACCGCAGAAAATGGCAAGGTCGCTCTCGCGCTTTTGCAAGAGCAGGACTTTGACGTCATTGTCGCGGACATCCATATGCCCGAGATGGATGGCACGACCCTCTTGCGTGAGGTTAACAAGCTGGAAGACCCGCCGGTCTTTGTTGCGATGACCGCGATGGACAATGACGAGACCCTCAAAGAGGTCATGTCTAATAAGGCCGCGGCCTATATTTTAAAAAGCTCCAAGCCGGTCTACATTTTGGATACCGTGCGCGAGGCCGTGCGCGGCGGCACGGTTGTCACCCCACAGTCGCTTACCCGCTTGTTTGAGCAGCTTCCCGATTGGAACGCTGAGGGAACCAGCGCCGATGCGGCAGCTGCAACCGCCAAGATCAAGGACAATCACCATATCTCCCCTGCGCTAGAGCAGGTCCTGGACTTGGTCTGCCAAGGAAAGTCCAACGAAGAGATTGCCAAGAGCACGCATTATGCACCGGGCACGGTGAAGAAGTATGTGTCCACCCTGCTCAGTGAATTCCACGCCAAGTCCCGGCTCGAGCTGGCGGTGAAGGCGCTCAAGGCTGGCTACGGTTCTTAAACCCCGATTGCTGGCCAACCCGGGGGTGGAATACCCCCGGATGAGCCAATGCCCCCTCTAAACCCCACATGCTGGGGTTTATTTTTTGTTTTTCTACCCCCGTCTGCCATTTACCGAAGGAGACTAGCATCACGTTTGGCGCTTCCCTATAATTACAGCAACACAAAAGTTAATAATATTTCCTAGGCAACAATTGGAGCCTGAACCTGCAGGGTTGCCGTACGTCAGAGCGCTAAGCCGCTCACGTTTCTTCCTCTGCCCCCCATAGCCACGTCATAGAAAGCAGGTGAGAGTTGAACACCAACTTGGCGCGCGTTCGTCGTAGCAGCGATAGGCCTCCCGTCCGCATTCGGCCCGCATAATGGCCCGCTGACATCGCATTTCACCACGAACCTCTGCGACCCTCACTTTGCGTCGCGCGCACCCGCGTGTTCGCTCCTCACCCAGCTGCGCCCTGCAGCACCACATAGCTCACTGCTCATCATCCAGACGCCGTATCGGCCGGCAGTTCCAGACCGGCGCAGATACATCGCCCTTCACTGCCATGTGAAAAGTGGTTTCTAGGATGTGACCCGTTTGAAAAAGAGGTAGAACCCATATGACTTCTCCTGCCAATACCCGCTTGCCCATCTCTGATGATGTGGAAGCAGTCCTGCCTGCAGCTATCAGCCGCGCCCACGACTGGTTGAAGTCCACTGCGGACGAAGAAGATAAGGCCACCGAACAACTCGCGGACCTGCTGCGCGATGAGGACGGCGTGAAGTTCACCATGGACTTCGTCGACCGCGTCATGCGCCCAGAAGATGACAAGGTTGCCGCACACGCATTGAAGGATATTTCCTCTCACTATGATCCGTCGTTCCTGGGCAGCATCAATGGTGCGCTCGTTGGCGCCGGTGGTTTCTTCGGCCCAATCCTGCCCAACCTAGTCATGCCGGTTGCCCGCCTGTACATGCGCAAGATGGTTGGCCACCTCGTTCTCGACGCCGAGTCTGATGCACTCAACAAGATTCTGGACAAGGCCGCCGAATCCGGCGAGCAGCTCAACCTCAACCTGCTGGGTGAGGCCGTACTCGGTGAGGAAGAGGCTAAGTCCCGCGCGGAGCGCACCCTCAAGCTCATCCAAAATCCGCGCGTGACCTACGTTTCCGTGAAAGCCTCCTCCATGGTGGCTCAGCTTAACCAGTGGGACATCGACGGTTCGGTGGAGCGGCTCAAAGAGCGCTTGCGTCCACTCTATGAAGAAGCAGCGCGCCGCAATCCGCAGGTGTTTATCAATATGGACATGGAGGAATACCACGATCTCCACCTGACCATCCGCCTGTTCAAGGAGCTGATGAGCGAGCCGGAATTTAAGAATCTGGAGTCCGGAATCGTCCTGCAGGCCTATCTGCCTGATACGTTTGATGCCCTCAAGGACATCGCGGAGTTTGCTAAGCAACGCGTCGCTGAAGGCGGCGCAAAAGTTAAGGTGCGCATCGTTAAGGGCGCAAACCTATCCATGGAAAACGTGCAAAGTGAGGTCCACGATTGGCCGCTGGCTACCTACACCAACAAGCTCGACGTGGACGCTAACTACTACCGCCTACTGGATTTCATCCTGCGCGACGAGTACGCCGATAGCGTCCGCATCGGTGTAGCAACCCACAACCTCTACACCGCGGCAATGGCCTATGAGCTGGGTAAGAAGCGCGGCGTGCTGCACATGATGGATTCGGAGATGCTGCAGGGCATGTCCCCAGCACAGCAGGCAGCGGTGCGCAAGGTCTTTGACGGCCGCCAGATCCTCTATACCCCGGTTGTCCACGCAGAAGACTTCGACGTCGCCGTGTCCTACCTGGTACGCCGCTTGGAGGAAAACTCCGCGCCGCAGAACTTCCTCTACGCGCTCTTTGCTCCAGGCGAGGAGCCGCTTGCGGATCAGGAAGAGACGTTCCGTCGGGCCGTCGCCAAGCGCTGGGACACCTTCGCTGGTGCCCGTCGCACCCAGAACCGCCTTGAGGAAGACGGCCGCCAGGCACCGCGTACCGGCCGCTTTACTAACGAGGCTGATACTGACCCGGCGCTCGCGCCGAACCGCCAGTGGGCGCAGGAAGCGCTCAAGCGCAATCCGGGCGAGCACGGCATCGGGGAGGTCACCGACCCAGCCGCAGTAGAAGGCCATATCGCCCGCGCCAAGGAGCTGGGCACCGAGTGGGGCAAGCGCCCTGCCGCCGAGCGCGCCGCGGCCCTCGAGGCGGTCGCGGACGAGATTGCTTCCCAGCGCGGTAAGTTCATCTCTGTGGCTGCGTATGAAGCCAATAAGACCGTTACCCAGACCGACCCTGAGGTCTCTGAGGCGATTGACTTCTGCACCTACTACGGCCAGTCCGCGCGCCTGCTGGAAGAGTCCTACTCCGAGTTCACCCCGCACACCGTCACCGTGGTAACCCCGCCGTGGAACTTCCCCATTGCCATCCCGACTGGCGGCCTTGCGGCTTCCTTGGCGGCGGGCTCGGCGGTCATCGTCAAGCCTGCACCGCAGGTGGTTCACTGCGGCAAGCTCGTGGTGGAGGCCTTCCGCACCGCCCTCGAGGCACAGGGCCTGGACCCAGATCTGGTGCAGCTGGTGCTCACTGATGAAGCCGAGGCCGGCAAGGCCCTGCTCTCCCACGATGACGTGGACAATGTCATCCTCACCGGCGCCTCCGATACCGGCGCGCTCTTCCGTTCCTGGAAGCCGAAGATGAACATTATGGCGGAGACTTCCGGCAAGAACGCTCTCATCATTACCCCAGCCGCGGACCCGGATCTGGCCATCGATGACCTCTACAACTCCGCCTTTGGCCACTCCGGCCAGAAGTGCTCGGCGGCCTCCCTGGTCATCTTCGTCGGCGCGGCCGGCAAGTCCGAGCGCCTGCGTACCCAGCTGCTGGATGCTGTCAAGACCCTTAAGCCGGGCCCGGGCTTCGATATCACCACCACCATGAACGGCCTGGCGGAAGCGCCGAGCGAGAAGCTCCTGCGCGGTTTGACCCAGCTCGAGCCGGGCGAGAAGTGGCTGCTCAAGCCGGAAAAGCTCAACCAGGAAGGCACCCTGTGGTCCCCGGGCATCCGCGATAATGTGCAGCCGGGCTCCTGGTACCACAAGAACGAGTGCTTCGGCCCCGTCCTGGGCATCATGTACGCCGATACCTTGGAAGAGGCCATTGCCTGGCAGAACGACACCGGCTATGGCCTGACCGGCGGCATTCACTCGCTTGACGACGCCGAGATCGAGTACTGGATCGACAACGTTGAGGTGGGCAATGCCTACGTCAACCGCGGCATCACCGGTGCGATTGTCCAGCGCCAGTCCTTCGGCGGTTGGAAGAAGTCCGTCATGGGCCCGGGTGCCAAGGCTGGCGGCCCGAACTACGTGGCGCAGATGGGTGAGTGGGCCGATGGCGAGCTCAAACCACGCAACGTGGACATTGCCCCAGCTAGCCTCGCCGCGCTGCACCGCCTGCGCGATAACCTTTCCGGCAAGCTCACCGAGGAGGACATCACCTGGCTGTGGCGCGCCGCTGAGCTGGACCAGGTAGCGTGGCAGGAAGAGTTTGGCCGCAACCACGACCGCACCGGTTTGGTTTCTGAGGCCAATATCTTCCGCTATCGCCCACTTTTGACCAAGCTGCGCGTGCGCGTGGGCGAAGGCTACGAGCTGCGCGAGGTTGCTCGCCAGGTGCTGGCCGCCGCGATTACCGGCACTGCCACGGAAATCTCCGCCACCCCGGAGGTTGCCACCCAGCTGCAGGACCTCGGCTTCGACGTCAAGGCCATCACCGACGAGGCTTTTGCTACCGACGTGGCCAATGACGCCTCCGCCCGCGTGCGCGCCCTGGGCACCGTGCCGGATTCCATCTACGAGGCCGCGGTGCGCTCCAACTCCGTGGTGCTGGACCAGCCCGTGCTTGCCGACGGCCGCCGTGAGCTCATGCCTTACCTGCTTGAGCAGGCAGTTTCGGTTACCATGCACCGCTTCGGCATTATCCGCAACGTAGGTAACCTGCGCGACGAGTAATCCCCGGCCGCGTCAGCGGACGCGTTAAAGGTACTGAAGGGAGGTAGCGCCCCGCCCCTGGGCCGCTACCTCCTTTTTCGTATATGCGCTGCGAGTTTTATGTGGCATAGTGGTAGACAATGTCTACGTCACATAATTCGTCTTCCCGCGACGAGGCCAAGCGCCCGTCTGCGCAGGAAAAAGGCAACGCAACACAGATCCAAAAGCCGGGCGAGGAAGATTCGCATACCCTCGTCGCTTATGATGACGCGCACCTTGGTGCAGAGGCTGCCAGCGAGCACCCTGCCGAGCGCGACGATAAATCCGCCGTACTGGCCAAGGACTTCCGCACCATGGCCAAGGTCTCGGTAGTCTTCATCCTCATCGTCGCCGGCCTAGCGCTGGCCGGCTACCTGCTCAAGTTCATTTGGGTAGGCCTGCTGCCGGTCTTGCTCGCCATCCTCGTCTCCACGGTGCTCTACCCCATCAGCGCGTGGCTGCGCAGTAAGGGATTCCCGCGCTCGCTTGCGGCGGTGAGCACCTTGCTCGGCCTCATCATTGTCTTCTGCGGCGTCTTTGCCGCCATGGCCCCCGTAGTCACCAGCCAGAGCCAAACGCTCATTAATCAGGCCGAAGACGGCATCAACCAGCTCACGGAGATGGTGGAAAAGTCCCCCATCGATATCCAAAGTGACCAGCTACAGTCCGTGCTCCAGGACGTGGTCAAGTTTGCCAAGGGCCAAGCCTCCACCATCGCCACCGGCGTTATCTCTGGTTTCTCGATGGCCAGCTCCATCGTCGTGGCCGCGCTGATCATGCTCTTTGTCACCTTCTTCATCATTAAAGACGGCGACAAGTTCCTGCCGTGGCTGCGCAAGTACACCGGCAATTCCACCGGCTGGCACGTCACTGAACTCGGTGCCCGCATCTGGAAGACCTTGTCCGGCTTCATCCAGGCGCAGGCCGCCGTGGCCATGGTGGACGCAGTCCTCATTGGCCTTGGCCTGTGGGTTCTGCAAGTTCCGCTTGCGCTCGTCATCGCTGTGGTGACGTTCTTCGCCAGCTTCATCCCGATCATCGGTGCGGTCACCGCTGGCGCCCTCGCCGTCATCATCGCGCTGGTCTCCAATGGCCTGACCAACGCGCTGCTGGCGCTCGCACTTATCATCATCGTCCAGCAGGTGGAAGGCAATGTCCTCCAGCCGATGCTGCAGTCCAAGGCCATGGGCCTGCACGCGGCCGTTGTCCTGCTCTCCGTCACCGTCGGCTCTACCCTGGCCGGCATCGTCGGCGCCTTCCTCGCCGTCCCCGTGGCCGCAACCATCGCTGTTGTTGTGCGCTACCACGCCGAGATGGCCGCGCTGCGCTCCGGCGAAGTCGAGCCCTCCGATATAGACATCATCACCGGCTCCAAGGACGACCCCGAAGACTTCAGCGACGTCACCTACGAACACGATGAGACTCCGCGCGACAAGGTAGAGCAGCTCTACCAGTCCATGAGTCCGCTGAGCTAAGACTCAGCCCCCACTAGCAGCGCGCCGGCCCTCTCCGGCGCGCTTTTAGTTTTTAGCGCAGGAAACCTAGGTCCGTAGCCGCCGAGGCGAGCTGGCGTGCGCCTCGGTCGAGAACGTTGGCCCAGGTGCCCTTAGATTCCTCATTGGCGGAATCGGACACCTGCTTAAGCAGGGTGCAGGGCACATCGAAGCGCTGGCATACTGCGGCGATGGAATAGCCTTCCATGTCGCACAGCTGCGACTTCTTGGCCAGCTCGGTGCGCAGGGCGGTATCGGAGACAAACATGTCGCCCGTGGCCAGTCCGCGCACCGGAAGGCGGCCGGAGGTCTCGAGCTCGATGGCCTCTGGCAGCAGGTAGCGGTTGATATCGGTAAGCACTTCTAGCTTGAAGTCATGCTTGGTGACCTTGTCCACTTCGAAGACGCCGGCCATGCCGTCGACAAGCGCGCCGGCCGTGCCAATATTGACCACGCGATCGGGAAGGGCACCGTTAGCGCGGGCGTCGGCAAGAGCTTCCGTCAGCGCAATGGCCGCCGGAACCGTACCGATTCCGGTGATGAGCAGGGGTTCGCCTTCCGGAATGTGGGTGGCTTCCGCGTCCACAGCGGCGACGAAAAGGGTGCGTCCGTTGAGATTCTCCATGCCTGCGAGAATACCTGCCCGCCCTAGTCAAAGTTCAATGTGCGGTTCTTTTGACGCAGGCGAATCGTAATGTTTTTCTGGCCGGCGCCAAGGGCAATGATTTTCCCGCTAAGCACCCGGGCGACGGCCAGGTCTTCCTCCGTCGGTGCTTCGGCCGCGATCCGCGCCGTAGGCAGCCAAGCATCGTGCGGGTCTGGCGCGCCGAGGTGAATGAGCCGTTCGCGCTCCACGTCGATCCAATAGCCCTGCGTGGCCATGAAGCGGTCGTGGCTCCCTTCGAAGGAATCGCGACGCCACCCTCCCTCGGCCACGCGGAAGACAAAGGGGCAGTAGCCAAAGCGCGAAGGCACGATATAGCGCGTCTGGGGGCTGACACGCCAATGGCCGCGCGCGGAACTCCACACCTGGCGGTAGGTATCGGCCAAGCTCATGCCCAGACGCAGGCGCTGCTGCCTATCCTCGTCCAACCCGGCACCATCTACCTGGGTGTTTAGCTCCCCGAGCCGCGTGGCATCGGCCACGTACATGCCCAGCCACGCCTCCTCCGGAGTGGTGTACGGACCGGTGATATCACGGTGAAAGGAATCCGGCACGGCCCGTTCCGCGTCCTGGGGCAGGCGCTGGCGAGCGGCGAAGGCCCACAGGCGCGGATGTCCCATGCGGTACAGCATCACCGTCGCCCGCGGCAGGCGGTCGTGCACCTGCTGGCGCGTCAGATAATCACCCGCGCTGATGCGCCGCAGCAGCTGCTTAGCGACGTCCCCCTCTACCTGCTGCTCCACACCCGGCGCGACTTCCATCTCCGGCAGCTGACTCAGCAGCATCAAATCGATAATGTCTCCCAGATCAAAGACCTTGCTCAATTCCGTCTGTGCCTCAGATCCAAAAGCCTCAATTGCGTCATAGCCCAAGGCACCGCCCAAACGGCGGATGAGATCCGGGGACACGCTTACCCGGTTGCGGGTCGCGTGCAATTCGGACGCATTCAAATTGCGATCCAGTGTCACGAGTGCTCCTTTCTCCCCCTCATAGGGGATTCAAATTTCGGTCACGCTTGGGATTAAGCCGGACATAGAAGCGCCGTTTAGCTCTTCCCGCTCGCCAAAATTCCGCGTGCGTTCAAGCTCTCGCACTAAGACACAGCCCCTTTCACCGGTTGCTAGGCCCTCATATCTGACAATCTTGGCGGCATTTTCCCCTTTTAGCCTAATCTCTTAGCCAAACAGATGTCACACTTATACCATTCGCTTTACGTGCAGATAACTTGAATAAAGCAGAATGCCTGTATTGACGTTCTATTTGAAAGCATTTCTGCAAGTCGTATGTCTATAGTATGACACGGATTAATCTTTAGATTATCCAATCTCTCTCGTATTCCGCTCTTGAATTGCTTATGAAGGAGTTCAGCCTTTGAACAACAACAATGCCTGGGGCCAGCCGGATCAGCCCTCCACGGATCCTTCTGCTCAACGCATGCGCCCCATGCCACGCGAGGAACAAGCTTGGGGCACGCTCTCACCTAATTCCCCTACAACCTCGACTTCTGCAGCATCACCTACAGGTGAGGACTTTGACGACCCTAAGTCCTCCGGAAAAGGTAAACGCATCGTGTTCCTAGTCATCGCTGTGCTAGCGGCTCTCGCTCTGGTTGGCGGTTTAACTTGGGCACTGGTCAATAGGAACGATTCAAATGATGCCGATGACCCAAATGAACCTGCATTGGCTGCTAGCTCCGAGGCTAGAGATACCTCCCACCCTGAGAAGGGGTCCGAGTCCGACAAAGATGAGGACAAGTCCAAAAAAGACGAGGCAAAAGATTCCCCAGAGAGAAAAAATAACGCTAAATCACAAGAACTGACCAAGTACGAAAAGTGCAATGAATACGCAGATGACAAACTCAGCGATTTGCGTGCTCCGGTAAAGATGTACTGCGATGACTCCTGGCTTTTTGCTGGTGAGTACGGAACCTCGGCCCAAACCTTGTTCTATTGGACCGACAATGCCTGGCACCGATACGAAACAGATGGAACGTCGTGGCCGTCCCATATGGAATGCTACGACCGGTCAAAACTTGAAGACGCCGGTGCCCCAATCCCCCTGCTCGATAAGGTTTTGTTGTGCGACGCCAATGACAAACCCAGTGCGGAATCTGCAGCAAAAGATGAAGCTGGCGCTAGCGCAAAATCTATTGACGAAATGCCGGACGACAGCGCCGGCCCCCGCTGCGACGGCCGATACATTCTCATCGCGGAATCCGTTATGGTCCCCCTAGGCAGTGACCCCCATCCTGAGCTTTCTCGCGTCCAGGGTAAGTATCCGGGTTCACACACAATGAGCGGAAAAGCCTGCAGCTCTCTTCGCGGCCAAGTAGACGGCAATGACGTCTACGCCGTCTACTTCGACGCAGGCCATAGCGTAGAGAAAGTGTGCGAGCTAAAAGCGCAATACGGTGGCAATGCTCGTTCACTAAATAACGATGCGGACTTCTCCGACCCCTGCTAATCCCCTCTCCATGTAAATCCCCCCTTCCCTATTACTCTCTTCCCCCTACAACTCTGCTCTAACACCAGAAAGGAACTCTCTGTGTCCCACTACAACCTCTACGATTCTCTCTCCCTCGATGCTTCGGCCGATTCCGCCGATCTTATCGAAGAGATCGACAACAAGCTCACCCAAGTCGATCCCGGGGACGCCGCAGCGCGCGACGAACTGAGCACTGCGCGACAAATCTTTTCCGCAGACAACCGGCGCAAGCAATACGATAACGACTTGGCTAATACCACTGGGCCGGAAGTAGATATCGCACGCATCCGCTACATCGCCGCCCTTCCGTCCGAAACCGCGCCGCAAGAAAATCTTGCCTCCTATACCCCGGCGTCGGAATACACCCCTCAGCACTCGGCGCAACCACAGCAAGACTGGAAGCCACAGGCAACAAATCGGCAATTCAGCAGCAGTTCAAGCTTCAACGTGACCAATAAACAAGTCACTGTTGATTTTAGTAATGTAACATTCCCCGTCGAACCAGACCGCCAACGCTGCCAATCCATCATGTGGTGCGTGCTATGGGGCATCCTGCTCCTCATGTGGCTCATTGCCGGAATCCGCGGCTTGTCCCTTGCCGGCGAAGCTAGTGACACCACCGCCATGGGCCTTATCTTTGATTCCTCGGAGCTTGAGTCCAAGACCGCAGATTTCAGCGCCTCCCTTATCAAAACTCTCGTAGCCACCCCGCTCATGCTGATTCTCTGGGAGTTCGTCTGGTCGATTCGCAAGACTATAGGACGCCGGGCAATTGAGAATGCCTAGCTCGCATAGCCCTTTCCATGGCCAAGTACTGGCTATCGGAGCAGCAATGGGCCTGGCAATCGCGTCTTTCGCTCTGGCTGGCTGTGACGAAAATTCCACTGACACTGCTGGTCAAAAACTTCACTATGAGACTGCTTCGAGGCCCGCTTCACCAGAACAAGGAGACGATGCAGAGCAGGAAACCTCGACGAAAGGACCTATACCAGAAGGAAACACTACTTCCAGGCCAGTGCCACCCAACGTAGTGATGGATGAGGAAGAGGACAGCCAGGCGTCCCAACTAGGTGACGAGAATTCTTCTGCTAGCGGAGCCGACCAAACCTGCGGTACGCACAGCGCACAGACAGCGTTCCAAGGCGGCGTTTCCCAAGTTGCGCCGTGGGGCACCATCGGTTGGGAGCTTTTCGATTCCTCCGGCTACGACCCATGCGCTTCCCTATCGTGGGAAATCCTAATGATTGAGGGAGGGACAAGTTCTTCACCCTTCCACATCATGCTCTTTAACCACGGTGAATACTTAGGTACTGCAACAGCAAAGCCCTACGGCTTCGCTCCCACGGTTGAACGCGTCAACGATTCCGAAATAGCGGTGACCTATCACTGGCCACGCGAGGGCGAAGGCAATGCCAACCGCTCGGGTACGACCAATGCAGGCTTCCGGTGGGATGAAGGCCAGCAGAAGGTCATCATGTCCGGCGACGTTCCGCCGATGCAGTAGGTCGATGTAAAACAAGCACGTTTCGCTAAACTGTCACCAGTTTGGCGGCGAAACGTGCTTGTTTTGCGCGCTGCGTGACGCCAAGCGGCGGTCCGGGATTCGCAGGAATGTGCGGAAGCCAAGAAATGGCCGCGTTCTAGGCTTTCGCGAGGAACTAAGAGCAGTTATCGTGGCCACAACGTAGCCGAAGGAGAGATAGAGATGAGCGAGAAGACGTTTCAGCAGAAATTCGGGGCTTTCGCGCTGGTGGCGGCGATTGTCCTGCTGATCGTGAACTTAACCGTAGTAGGACCTACGGTGTTCGGTATCTCCACGCCGCTGCTGCTCGGAGTCACGGGCATCATAATGATGCGCGGTGAGAGAAGCAGCAGCGGCGCACAGGACGACTAACGCAGGCGGTGGCCAACGAAGCCGGCGGCGAGGGTGTTGCCGGAGGACTGATCGATGAGCAGGAAATTGCCCACCGCGCCGCGGGCGGCATAGTCCTCGACGGGGAGCTCGGCCTGGGTCTGGATGGTGATGTGGGCGATGTCGTTCATGGCGACGGACTCGGGGTCCTCGACGTCGGAAACGCCATCAAGATCCAGGGTGCGGGTGACGGCGGCGACGCGGGCTTTGACCAGGGAAGAGCCGTAGCGCAGCTTGAGCATCTGGCCAGGCTTAATCTCCTTTTCGGTCAGGCCCACAACGGTGGCGTCGAATTCGCGGGTGGACGCGGGGCGCTGGGGGCCGGCGAGGAGATCGCCGCGGGCGAGATCGACGTCGTCGGCAAGCAGGAGCGTGACGGAGTCACCGGTGGCGGCTGTGTCGGCTGGGCCGTCAGCGGTGTCAATCTGGGTGATGGTGCTGGTGCGGCCTTCAGGGAGGTAGACCTCGTCGCCCACGGAGATGGAGCCCGCCTTCACGCGGCCGGCGTAGCCGCGGTAATCGGAGGCGTGCTCGCGGATGACGTACTGGATGGGGAAACGGAAGTCCAGCTCATCGGCGCGGCCGGTGGCCACGGGGACGGTCTCGAGAACCTCGAGGACGGTCGGGCCGGTATACCACGGCATAGTGGTGGAGCGCTCGACCACGTTATCGCCCTTGAGCGCGGAAATCGGCACCACGGTGGTATCGGTGATACCCAGGCGGGTGGCGATCTGGTTGAACTCGGACTCGATATCGCGGAAGACCTGCTCGTCGTAGTCCACCAGGTCGATCTTGTTCACCGCGAGGACCACGTGGCGCACGCCGAGGAGGGCGGCCACGTTGAGGTGGCGGCGGGTTTGTTCGACAACGCCATGGCGGGCGTCGATAAGCAGCACCACCACCTGAGAGGTGGACATGCCGGTGACCGTATTGCGGGTGTACTGCACGTGGCCGGGGGTATCGGCGAGGATGAAGGTGCGCTTATCCGTAGCGAAGTAGCGGTAGGCCACGTCGATGGTAATGCCCTGCTCGCGCTCGGCACGCAGGCCGTCGACAAGCAAGGAAAGGTCCATGCCGTCGAAGCCGCGGTCGGTGGAGGTGCGCTCCATGGACTCGACCTGGTCCGCGAGCACGGACTTGGTGTCATAGAGCAGGCGGCCGACGAAGGTGGACTTGCCGTCATCGACGGAGCCGGCGGTGCACAGGCGCAGGGTATCGCGCTGTTTGAGGGCGCCGACATTCGGCGCGAGGGTCGTGGTCATCAGAAGTAGCCTTCCTTCTTGCGGTCCTCCATGGCGGACTCGGAAAGTTTGTCATCGGCGCGGGTGGCGCCGCGCTCGGAAAGGGTGGAAATGGAGATCTCCGCGAGCACCTCGTCCGGGGTCGATGCGGTGGATTCCACGGCGCCGGTGCAAGACATATCGCCCACGGTGCGGTAGCGCACGGTGCGGGTTTCCAGCTCCTCGCCTTCGGCCGGGCCGCCCCATTCGCCAGGCGCTAGCCACATGCCATTGCGCTTGAATACCTCGCGCTCGTGGGAGTAGTAGATGGAGGGCAGCTCCAGTTCGCGGGCACCGATGTATTCCCAAATATCGGATTCGGTCCAGTTGGAGATGGGGAAGACGCGGACGTTTTCGCCGGCCATCTTGCCGCCGTTGTACAGGTCCCACAGCTCGGGGCGCTGGCGGCGGGGATCCCAGCCGCCGAAGGAATCGCGGATGGAGAAGATGCGTTCCTTGGCGCGGGCGCGCTCCTCGTCGCGGCGGGCGCCACCGCACACGGCGTCATATTCGCGCTCGGCGATGGTCTCTACCAGCGGCACGGATTGCAGCGGGTTGCGGGTGCCATCGGGGCGCTCTTGCAGGTCGCCGCGGTCGATCCAGTCCTGGACGCGGGCGACGTGGAGGCGAGCGCCGGATTCTTCCACGAGGCGGTCGCGGAAATCGATGACCTCAGGGAAGTTGTGGCCGGTATCGACATGGAGCAGCTCAAACGGCACCGTGGCCGGGGCGAAGGCGCGGCGGGCTAGCTCGAAGACAACGACGGAGTCCTTGCCGCCGGAAAATAGGATGCCTACCTTGTCGAACTGCCCGGCCACCTCGCGCAGGATGTGGATGGACTCGTTTTCTAGGTCTTTTAAGTGTGGGGAAAGTGTGCTCATTATTCGTGTAACCCGCATTCTGTCTTGCCATCTGCAAATACGCGCCCGGACCGGGCATCTTCGCCTTCACCAACCGGAAAGGTCAGCGGGGCGCAGCCGATGGAGTGGTATCCCTGCAGGGTGAGTGGGTGGATGATGAGGTTATTGTCCTCGATGTAGCGGTCCGTATCGTCTAGATCCCAGGTAATAATGGGCGAGATCTTCAACCGGCCGGTGCGGTCGAGGCTCAGCGCTGGGGCGGTGGCGCGGTGCTCGGAATCGGCGCGGCGCAGGCCAGTGACCCAGCCGGCATAAGGGTCCATGGCCATGTTCAGCGGCTCGACCTTGCGCATGCGGTTATAGGCCGCGGTATCGCGGGCGTAGAGGCGCGGGCCGTATACCTCGTCTTGTTCCTCTGGGCTGAGCAGCGGGAGCACCCGTACTAGGGGTAGGTCCGGGTAGCGCTTTTCTACCTCGTCGGCTACCTCCAGGGTTTCCTGGAAGTGCCAGCCAGTATCGATGAAAAGCAGGTCTGCATCGAGCCCGGCGCGGTGAGCGAGCTCGGCCAAGACCGTGTTCTCCATGGACATGGTCACGGCCAGGCGGCCGGGTGCGTGTTCGGCGGCCCATTCGGTAATGGTTTCCGCTGAGGCGTCATAAAGCTTATCCGCCCACTGGTCCACCAATTGCTGGTTGCGCGCGGCTACCTCGGCGTCCAGCGGCGCGGTATCGCGCGTGCCTTCCGGGGAGATGCTGGGGTCGCGGTAGTTCTTGCCACCGTCCAGCAGGTTCATCGTTGGGTTCATGCCGTCACACATTAGGCAAAACCCCGAGGCGGCGCAGCGGATTGTGGGCGAAAAGCCGCTGAGCTTGGCGGGAGGTGCGAATAAAAAGTTTCCAATCCGTACCAAGCGGACTAGATTTACAGACAAGACAGTCTATTACGGGCGTCCGCGCCCTGCACAAGGAGGCACTTTCATGCAGCGTATAGCCATCATCGGGGAGGGCCCGGCAGCCCTATCCACCGCCGAGAAGCTTATCAGCGCTGGCATGTGTGTGGACCTCATTACCCAATGCACCGCACCATTCGGTCTACTTCGACGCTTTGCTGGCCTCGCAGGAGTGCTTTCCGACGCCGTCTCAGGATCCCACTGCGGCCCCGGCACCACTCCCCGCTTGCGCCTTATCGGCAACGTACGGGTAGGCCCAAACGGCGATATCACGCATAACGAAATCCACCGCCTGGCCGCCTCTGGCAATCGCGAGCTACTCGTCTTGGAACTCAAGGCCCGCGGCGTGGCCGTCACCACGTGGGAAGGCCTATGCGCCCCACTGCAGGATTTTGAAGACTGGCGCAGCGTCATCACCCGCGCACAGCTGGCTCACGTGGGGATTTAGCAGCAGTAACCAACTAGCGCCCCACCCACCACCGGTATAAACTTGCACGGCTACCCAGCCACGGCAAGGAAAGGGGCGCGAGTCCATGGATCTGGTTCGCATTCTCATTACACGGTCGGTGCCATATACGCCGTATTTCATCGCGGTGCTTGTCCTGCAGGCCTTATCTACGGCCGCCACGCTGTACCTTCCATCGCTTAATGCCAAGATCATCGATGAAGGTGTGTCTCAGGGCGATGTGGACTTCATCTGGCGCACCGGCGGCATCATGCTGGCCGTCGCGTTTGCCCAAGTCATCACCGCCATCGGCGCGGTATGGTGCGGCAGCCGCACCGCTATGGGCGTCGGCCGAGATCTACGCGGCGAGGTCTTCCGCCACGTTAATTCCCTGTCCACTGAGGACATGAGCCGTTTTGGCACACCTACGCTTATTACCCGCGGCACCAATGACGTCCAGCAGGTGCAAATGGTCTACATGATGATGCTGAACTTCATGGTGACCGCACCCATCATGTCCATCGGCGGCATCATCATGGCCGTGCGCGAAGACGCAGGCTTGTCCTGGCTGGTGTGGGTCTCCGTGGCGGTTTTGCTCGGCACCATCTCCGTTATCATTTCCCGCCTCATGCCGCTCTTCCGTTCCATGCAGGACAAGCTGGATTCCATCAATGGCACCCTGCGCGAGCAGATCACCGGTATCCGCGTGGTGCGCGCCTTCGTGCGCGAGGCCTATGAGTCCGAGCGCTTCACCAAAGAAAATAAGAACATTACCCATCTGTCCTTGAACATCGGCCGGCTTTTCGTGGTGATGTTCCCGCTCATTACGGTGATCCTCAACGTGGCCACAGGCGCGGTCCTGTGGTTCGGCGGCCACCGCGTAGATGAGGGCTTGGTCAACGTCGGCTCGCTCACCGCATTCCTGCAGTACCTGCTGCAGATTCTGGCGGCGGTCATGATGGGTACCTTCATGGCGATGATGCTGCCGCGCGCCATCATCTGTGCCCGCCGCATCACCGAGGTGCTCCAGCACGAGCCCTCCATTACCCCACCCAGCTCCACCACCTCTCCGGAGACCTGCGCGGGCACGGTGGAATTTCGCAACGTGGGCTTTTCTTATGCCGGTGCGGATGCGCCGGTGCTAGAAGACATTTCCTTTACCGCTCAGCCCGGCACCACTACGGCCGTCATTGGTTCGACGGGCTCGGGCAAGACCACCCTGGTTTCCCTCATCCCACGCCTGTACGTGCCGACGGAGGGCCAGGTGCTTATCGACGCCACCCCTACCACCTCCCTGGCCCGCCAGGACATCGTCCAGCGCGTGTCCCTCGTCCCGCAGAAGGCTTACCTATTTAGCGGCACTGTGGCCTCCAACCTGCGCTTGGGCCGCCCCGAGGCCACCGATGACGAGCTCTGGGAGGCGCTGCGCGTGGCTCAGGCGGACTTCGTAGAAGACCTAGACATGCCCATCGCACAGGGCGGCACCAACGTCTCCGGTGGCCAGCGCCAGCGCCTGTCCATCGCGCGCATGCTTGTTGCCCGCCCGCTGGTCTATCTCTTCGATGATTCCTTCTCCGCGCTGGACGTGGCCACCGATGCCAAGGTGCGCGCCGCAATGCGCGCCTCCTTTGCCGAGCGCGAGCAGCCGGTGACCAGCATTATCGTCGCCCAGCGCGTGGCGTCTATCCGGGATGCCGACCAAATTCTGGTGCTGGATGCCGGCCGCATCGTTGACCGCGGCACCCACGAGGAGCTCCTGGGCCGCTGCGCGGTCTATCAAGAAATCGTTGATTCCCAAGAAACCGCCGGTGTTGCAGGAGGCGAAAACTAATGGCTGAAAACACCACCTCTACCGCCGAGTCCACGGATGCCGGTTTTGATCCGATGGGCGGCTCCGCACCCCGCCAGGCCAAGAATTTCTGGCCCTCCACCAAACGCCTTTTCTCCCTGCTTGCTCCCTTCAAGCGCCAACTGTGGGCCGTCGCGGCAATGAACATCATCTGCATCTTCTTGGCCGTGGTAGCCCCGAAGATCATGGGCAAGGCCATGGACGTCATCTTTGCCGGCGTCATTTCGCGCAACCTGCCCTCTAATATCTCCGCCGAGCAAGCCATTGCGGGCATGCGCGCTGAGGGCCAGGACCGCTTTGCGGATATGGCTTCCGCGATGGACTTCGTCCCCGGTGAAGGCATCGATTTTAACCGACTGGGCACGCTCATCATCACCGTGATCGCGATGTACATCGTCTCCTCTGGCTTCCAGTGGTGGCAGGGAGCCATCCTCAACAAGTTAAGCATGGATATCGTGTTTGACCTGCGCGAGCGCGTGGAGGCGAAGATTAATGCGCTGCCTCTCAACTACTTTGATTCCCAGCAGCGCGGCGATATCCTCTCACGTACCACCAATGACATCGACAACGTGCAGCAGGCCCTGCAGGAGGCGCTATCGCAGCTGTTTTATGACGCGCTGCTGGTCATTGGCATCACCATCATGATGTTCAGCGTCTCCTGGCAGCTCGCTCTGGTGGCTTTACTGTCCCTGCCGCTTACTGGCCTGGTCATTGGTGTCATCGGCAGCCGCTCGCAGCGCCAGTTCACAACGCAGTGGCGCTCCACCGGCCAGCTCAACGGCCAGGTAGAAGAATCCTTCTCCGGCCACGACCTAGCCATCGTCTTCGGCCGTACTGAGGCCATGACGGAGGAATTCGACAAGCGCAACGAGGAGCTCTACCACTCCGCAGCTAAGGCTCAGTTCCTGTCCGGCATCATGATGCCCATCATGCAATTCCTGTCCTACCTGTCTTATGTGGCCATTGCGGTCCTGGGCGGCCTGCGCGTGGCCAATGGCCACATGACACTGGGCGCTGCCACTGCATTTATCCAGTACTCCCGCGAGTTCAACCAGCCGCTCGGCCAGCTCGGCGGCATGATGCAGGAGGTGCAATCCGGCGTGGCCTCGGCCGAGCGCGTCTTTGAGCTTCTCGACGCCGGAGAGCAAGCCCCCGACACCACCGACGAGGACCTTCCCGGCCGCGCCCAAGGGCTCGTGGAGTTCCAAGACGTTGACTTCTCCTACGCGGAGGACAAGGAGCTCATCACCGGCCTCAACCTGCGCGTGGAGCCTGGCCAGACCGCGGCCATTGTCGGCCCCACCGGTGCCGGCAAGACCACACTGGTTAACTTGCTCATGCGCTTCTATGAGCTCGATGGCGGTCAAATTCTCATTGATGGGCACGATATCGCCCGTATGCCTCGCCATACCCTGCGTTCCCAGGTGGGCATGGTGCTCCAGGACGCCGTGCTCTTCAAGGGCTCGATCATGGAGAATATCCGCTACGGCCGCTTGGATGCGACGGACGAAGAGGTCATCGCTGCGGCAAAGGCAACCTATGTGGACCGCTTCGTCCACGCGCTGCCCGATGGCTATGACACCATCATCGACCAAGACGGCGGTGCTATCTCGGCCGGCGAGCGCCAGCTCATCACCATTGCCCGCGCCTTCTTGGCCCAGCCCGCGCTGCTCATCCTCGATGAGGCCACCTCTTCGGTCGATACCCGTACCGAGGTCCTCGTCCAGGAGGCGATGAACGCGCTGCGCGCAGACCGCACCTCTTTCGTCATTGCCCACCGCTTGTCCACCATTCGCGATGCAGACCTCATTCTCGTCATGGAAAACGGCACCATCGTGGAACAAGGTTCGCACGACGATCTCCTTGCGGCCCAAGGCGCATACTGGCGCCTGCATCAATCCCAGTTCGCTCAGGGGTAAACCTTCCCCGGCTGCGAGCTATTCCAGCCCTACCGTCACGGTCGGCGCGTTAAAGTGAGCACCCTTGAGGTTCACCAGCTCAAGGGTGACATCGCGCAGCTCAATGTGGTCCATGATTACATCGGGCACCTCCGCATCGGGGACGGGGTGAGCCTCTGGAATACCAAGTTTGTCCAACACGGCATTGATATCGTCGCGGCTTAAATCGATATCCGCCCGGGGTGCAGAAACCTTACCCACTGCCGGGGTGGCCTTAAGCTCGGTAGCCATAATGGTCACCGGTCCGCCGCGTACCTCGGTGGTGTCCCCTCCCGTGGTTAGCATGCCATCGCCATAGCGGCCAGGCAGCGTAATGGCGAGGTTGTCGATGTCTAGGTTGTCGCCCTTCAGCTCCAGGACCCGCACATCACCGCTGGCGGTGGGGAAAGTACCCAAGGATACGGTGACATTCTTCGTCAGCGTCACCGTATCCGCGAAGACGGTACTGAAGTACGGAACCGCCGGGGCATTTTGCGCATTAACCCGCTCTGAGCCGCTGGCACCAGCAACCACCAGCGCACAAGCCAGCACAATTAGGCAGCCGCGCGCCGCTCGAGGCAACGCCCTCATCATTGATCCGCTGCTTCCTTCGTACGGCGCTTCTTCTCCCCTGGCTGCCACGCAAAGGTAAAGGCCCCGCCAATAATGCCGAGCAGGGAGCCGATGACGAAGCCGCCCAAATTGGACGTCGGCAAGGCAATAATGGCCACGATGATGCCTAGCACACCGACATAATTCGAGGTTGCCGGCTGGAACCACGCACCAAGACCGAACATGGCTAGCAAGACGCCAATAAGCAGCGTAGAGACGCCAGAGATGGTGGAAATCATGACCAAAAGGTCAGAGATGCGGATGGTGATATAGGCCGGCGCGGCGATAATAATTCCGGAAAGGATGAGCAACAACCCCGGAAAAAAGGGCCGGCCAGAACGCCAGCGGCGAAAGCGCTGCCACACGCCAGGCTTAGATTCTTCGCCCGATGCCTCTGCTAATGGAAGGGACCGGGTTTCTTCCGCTGTAGGCTCAGCAGCCATTTTCGGAGCCCTTCCGCACCGTTACTCCCACATTCTTGGCGGAAAGGCGTTGCGCGCCCACGGAGGTGGCCTTCACATCATCCGCTTTGAGGGAGACCTGCTTCGAGTACAGGCCCCACGCGCCGGGATCGGCGGTATCGCTGAGCTGATTCGCATCGATGCCCACGTTGACATCCTGCATCACCAAGGAACCATCCACGTCGGTCGCGCCGACCAGCAAGCTATCGGATTCCACGCTGCCCTCACCCTCAGCTTTCAAAGCTAGGGTAGCCTCCCCACCAACGCCGGGCACCTTCGGAACCGTCACGGAAAGGCACAGGTCAGAAACCTTGGCATGGTCCAGTTTGATACGCGCGACGGGAAGGTGTTCATCGCCCTTTTGATCATCATCGACAAACAGCGAAAAGCCCTCGCCATCTAGATGCCCCATCGTGATTTTGAAGAAGCTACCCGAAAGCGCCAGGTTGGCAGTCAAGCCGCCTTGCGCCACGGCGAATCCGGTAACGCCAAAGGCGGCAAGGCCTGCGGTCAAGGCCACCGCGGCCTTGGTGATATTCGTTTTGCCCATGGCGGTTTGCCCTTTCTACGGCGGTTTAGGCTCTCTTCTTGCCAGGTTAGGCCACGCTGCAGGCACCGGCACTGGCTTTACTCTGCCGCCGTGTACAGCACGTTCAAAAGAATGTGACGGCCGAGTTTCTCATCTTGACAGTGTACAGTCCACCCCGCCGCGGCACCGCACTGAATGCAGACTCTGGGATTTTTGCCCCGAGGCTTTAAGGTAGATAACAACGTGGAGCATCAGTAATAAAGGAGCACGCATGACCACCGTGTTCGGTTGGATCGCTATAGCTGCATCGATTCCGGTGTGGCTGTACTTTTTCACCCGCGTATGGGCCCTCTTCAAGTTCATCCGCTCCGGCGGACCTAACCAGCTCAAGCGCACCGATAATATAGGCAAGCGTTTATGGCGCGTTATTGCAGAGGTCTTTGGCCATTCCCACTTCAAGGGTAAGCCTCTGGTCAATGCCGCCCACTGGCTGGTGATGGTGGGATTCCTTTTCGGCATCCTGGTGTGGTTTGAGGCCTATATTCAAACCTTCGCGCCGGACAAGGGCTGGCCCTGGCTCAGCCACTGGCCGGTCTACCACTTCGTTGAGGAAGTCTTGGGCATCGCGACGGTCCTCGGTATTGGTTTCCTCATCGCCGTGCGCCTCAAACTTGGCGATACCGAGCGCGGCAGCCGCTTCTTCAACTCCCAGACCACCTCGGCACGCTGGGTAGAGTTCATTGTCTTTTCTGAGGGACTCGGCATGATCTTGGTGAAATCCACCAAGATCGCCACCTACGGCGGCGGTTCCGCTTGGGCGGATTTCTTGAGCATCCACTTGGCCAAGCTCTTCCCCGAATCCCCGGCATTGGTGAGCTTCTTCGCCTTGTTCAAGCTGCTGTCCGGCATGCTGTTTATCGTCTTCATTTCCCGCAATTTCCAGTGGGGCGTGATGTGGCACCGCTTCACCAGCTTTTTCAATATCTTCTTCCAGCGCAACGCCACCGGTGAAAAGGCCCTACAATCCCTGCCCACCCTGGACTTGGAGGAAGACATCACCCCAGGTAGCTGGAAGATGCTGCTGGATTCCACCTCGTGTACCGAGTGCGGCCGCTGCCAAGAACTATGCCCGGCGTGGAATACCGAAAAGCCTCTGAGCCCCAAAAAGGTCATGATGGATCTGCGTCAGGGCGCACTGGATAATTACAACCCGCACGAAGGCCTGGATGTGCTGTCCATGGCCGGCGTCATCGACGATGACGTGCTGTGGTCTTGTACTAACTGCGGTGCCTGCGTGGATCAGTGCCCAACCGATATTGAACACATCGACCACATTGCGGACCTGCGCCGCTTCAAGGTGCTCGCAGAATCGGACTTCCCTTCCGAGCTCACCGGCTTGTTTAAGAATATGGAAAACAAGGGCAATCCATGGGGCCGGAATAATTCTGAGCGCCGCGCCTGGATCGATGAGGCCCGCGCCGATGGCATCGACGTCCCCATCATCGGTGAGGACGAGGCCGATTTCTCCGATATGGAATACCTGCTCTGGGTGGGCTGTGCTGGCGCTTATGATGACGATGGCCGCCGCACCACTCGTGCCGTAGTAGACCTGCTGCATACCGCAGGCGTAAAGTTTGGCGTGCTCTCCACGGGTGAGACCTGTACGGGTGATCCTGCCCGCCGCGCCGGCAACGAGTTCCTTTTCCAGATGATGGCGCAGCAAAACGTTGAAACCCTCAACAACGCCTTTGACGGCGTCCCGGAGGGCCAGCGCAAGATCATCACCACCTGCCCACACTGCTTTAACACCATCCGCAATGAGTACCCGGACTTTGACGGGCACTTCGACGTCTTCCACCACACCCAGCTGCTCAACCGCCTGGTCCGCGAGGGCTTGCTCAAACCGGTTCCGCGCACGCCGGAAAACCGCAAGCCCATTACCTACCACGATCCGTGCTTCCTCGGCCGCCACAATAAGGTCTTCGATCCTCCGCGCGAGCTGCTCGAGGCCACCGGCGTGGAGCTGCGCGAGATGGACAGGAACCGCGATGAAGCCTTCTGCTGTGGCGCCGGCGGTGCCCGCATGTTCATGGAGGAAAAGCTCGGCACCCGCATCAACGATTTCCGCACCGAGCAGGCTTTGGAGACCGGCGCGGAAGAAATCGCCACCGGTTGTCCCTTCTGCAATGTCATGATGACCGGCGGTGTGAAGTCCTTGGCGCAGGATTCCGCCCCCACTACCAAGGTCAATGACGTGGCGGTTATGCTGCGCAATTCTATTTCCCTCGACGAGTCCGGCACCCTCCCTGAGCCCCACCCCAAGGCGTTCCTGGCCACCCCTGTGCGCCACCAAAAGTCCGCAGGCACCAACGAAGTCCCGCTTGCCGACGCCCCCACTTCCAACGCTCCTACCACCCCGTCCGCCTCGGCACCAGCAGCACCAAGCACACCCGCTGCACCCGCAGCACCGGCTGCGCCCGCACCAAGTGCACCACCTGCTCCGTCGACGCCGACCCCGCCAGCTGCACCGCAGACTCCCCAAGCACCGGCAGCTCCCACAGCACCAAGCGCGCCTACCCCACCGAGCGCCTCGGCAGCACCTGCACCAAAAGCACCAGCCGCTCCGACGCCACCTAGTGCACCCGCGGCACCAAGCGCCCCTACTCCTCCGAGTGCTCCAGCAGCACCTGCGCCGAAGGCTCCCGCCGCTCCAACACCGCCAAGCGCACCCGCACCACCGGCTGTGCCCGCACCAAGTGCACCACCTGCTCCGTCGACGCCGACCCCGCCAGCTGCACCGCAGACTCCCCAAGCACCGGCAGCTCCCCCAACACCAAGCACGCCTACCCCACCGAGCGTCCCGGCAGCACCTGCACCAAAAGCACCAGCCGCTCCAACACCGCCAAGCGCACCCGCAGCACCCGCAGCACCGACGCCTCCAGCGACGCCGAAACCGCCACAGGCTGAGCCGCCAGCCGCACCGACCCCGCCAGCACCGCCGGCGGCTCCGGCACCACCGGCGTCGGAAAGCGTGCCCAAGCCACCTGAATCTGAGTAGGCACGCAGGGGCATTGGTGCGTACGCTGTAGTCCATGCATTTTAATGCGGGACTCGCCACCGATGCCCTGCTGCTGGCGGCAGGCGCAACTGAAAATACAAATTCCCTCGTCTCTTTCGCCTGGATTATGGCCGCGGCTCTACTCGCGCCGCTGGTCTCTTATATGTTGGGCTACCGCCTGCCGTCGGTGGCCCTCTTGCTGATTTTCGGCATGATTATTAGTCCTTCCGTACTCGACCTCGCGGCCGAGGACGAAGGCATCGCAATGCTCAAGGAGCTCGGCGTGGGCGCGCTGTTCCTTCTTGCAGGCTTTGAGATTCAAATCTCTACCCTCAAAACCAAAGAAGCCGGAACGGCACTATCTACTTGGATCATCTGTGCCCTCGCCTGTGGAGTGGGCGCCTACTTCTTGGTGGATAACGTGCCAGGTGCCATCGTCGTCGCCTTGGCCCTGACTTCAACGGCGCTGGGCACGCTCACGCCGATGCTGAAACAGGACCGCATTCTAGGCACCAAGGTGGGCAACTCCGTGATGATTCATGGTGCCATTGGTGAGGTCGCCCCCATTACCGCAATGGCGCTGTTGCTAGGTACTCGTTCCACGCTGACGACGATGATCATTTTGTTGTTCTTCATCATCATCGCCGTTGCCGTCGCCGTCATGCCAGCGGCCATCGCCTCGACCATCCCCTGGGTGAAGACCGCCTTTATCTCCGGTGCGGGCTCCACCAACCAGACGATCTTGCGTCTTATCATCCTGATTCTGGCCATCCTCATGGCGGTTACGGCAGTCTTTGAACTCGATATCGTGCTCGGCGCCTTTGCCGCTGGCATTATTTTGAACCGCATCATCCCGGATGAATTCCACCGCCGCCTTGAACACCGCCTCGATGTGGTGTTTTATTCGATGCTTATCCCGGTCTTCTTTGTGGTCTCCGGCATGAGCATTAGCTGGGATACCATTGCCAATAATCCGTGGAAGGTGCTGGGCATTCCAGCCCTCATTCTGGTGACGCGTGGTCTACCGGTCTTCCTGCGCGAAAATGTAGCGCATACCGGATCCGATATTGAAACCATCCGCGAGCGCCTCCAAGTGGGCTTGTATTCCGCCACCGGTCTGCCGATCATCGTGGCGGTGACCACCTTGGCGGTGAACTCCAAGATTATGGAACCCGAAAATGCCTCCATTTTTGTCTCCGGCGGCGCACTTACTGTCGCCCTCTTCCCATTCCTCGCCAGCCTGGTGGGCGGCAAGAAGCAGCCCGAAAAGAAGGACGAGGAATCTTCCGCCGCTGAGACCAAGGACCTATAGGCAGCGTTCGCTAAGAGCACGCCCCTAGCAGGGAGGAAATTTCCTAGACTGGGAAGCGTGAGTAATAGCTTTGGTTCTTCCCCTATCAATCGGACGATGCGCCTGTCCGATTCCGAGCGCAACGATGCAATCAATGACCTCGCCCGCGCCGTGGGTGAAGGCCGGTTAACCATGGAAGAGTTCGAAGACCGCTCGGACGACGTCATGCGCGCCCACACCCACCAAGACCTCGTGCCCGTCTTCCAAGACATTCCGGCGCGTGGTTCCCACGAGGTCAAGGTCTATTCCCGCGGTGAGGTCACGCGCGCCCATAATGCGGGCAAGAAGCCAAAGTTTGCGACCGCACTTTCCGGCTCGGTGGTGCTTGCCGTTGCCAGCCCAACGCTTATCGTGATGAGCGCGACCTTGAGCAGCCCATGGCTTTTGCTGGGAGGCGCGGTAGCAGCCGCGCTCATCCCTATCCTGTGGATTCTGCTCTACGTTGCCAAGGTGGGCCCATCCTCGTGGCACGCCCCATCCGTGCGCCAAATTGAAAAAGAGCAATTGCGCGAGATTCGCGCACTCACGGCGCATGAGCGCGCACAGCAAAAAATGATCGAAGAAAAGATGTGGGCCGATCGCCGCATGCAAGCCGGCGAAATAACCGGACAGGCTATGGATCTGGCCAAGCGCAAATTCAGCGAGTGGAATAAAAAATAGTCATCGCCGCTGTTAAAGCGTTTTGTGTAGCTGTGAATCGTGGCACAATATTCCCATGACTTCTCCGAAACACCGCATCTTTGACCAGTCCGACAAACTCAAGGGCGTCGCGTATGACATTCGCGGCGAGGTCTCTGCGGAAGCGGAACGCATGGAGCTCGATGGGCACACCATCTTGAAACTCAACACCGGTAACCCAGCCGTCTTCGGCTTCGAGGCTCCCGATGTCATCATGCGCGATATGATCGCTGCCCTGCCTACTTCCCAGGGCTATTCCACCTCCAAAGGAATCATTTCTGCTCGTCGGTCCATTGTTACCCGCTACGAGCTTGAAGATTTTCCGCCCTTTGATATCAACGATGTCTTCTTGGGCAATGGCGTCTCCGAGCTCATCAGCATGACCACCCAGGCGCTGCTCAATAATGGCGATGAGGTTCTCATCCCGGCGCCGGACTATCCACTGTGGACGGCAGCTACGTCCCTGGCGGGTGGCACCCCAGTGCACTACCTGTGCGATGAGGAGGACGACTGGAACCCATCGATCGAGGACATCGAGTCCAAGATCACGGATAAGACCAAGGCCATTGTGGTCATCAACCCGAATAACCCAACGGGTGCTGTCTACTCGCGCGAAGTTTTGCAGAAGATTGTCAACATCGCCCGCGAACATAACCTGCTCATCTTGGCCGATGAGATCTATGACCGCATTCTTTACGACGGCGCGCAGCACATCTCCATCGCTTCGCTCGCCCCAGACCTGCTCACCATCACATTTAATGGCTTGTCCAAGGCTTACCGCGTATGTGGTTACCGCGCTGGTTGGATGGTGCTCACCGGCCCTAAGCACCACGCCCGTGGCTTCATCGAGGGACTGGAGTTGCTCGCCGGAACGCGCCTATGCCCGAATGTGCCAGCGCAGCACGCTATCCAGGTGGCGCTAGGTGGCCGGCAGTCCATCTACGAGCTCACCGGTACCGGCGGGCGCCTTTTGCGCCAGCGCAATATTGCCTACGAAAAGCTCAACGAGATTCCGGGCGTTTCTGCGGTAAAGCCCATGGGCTCGCTGTACCTCTTCCCGCGCTTGGATCCGAACGTGTATGAGATCCATGATGATGCCAAGCTCATGCTGGATATTTTGAAGGCAGAAAAGATCCTCATGGTGCAAGGCACCGGCTTTAACTGGCCGAACCCGGATCACTTCCGCGTGGTGACGCTGCCGTGGGCATCCCAAATCGAAAACGCCATTGAGCGCCTAGGTAACTTCCTAGTGAGCTACAAGCAGTAGTTTCCCGCCAGTTGCTAATGATAGTGATAATCCATAACAATATGGTGCATGGGAAGACATTCTGCGGAACCTAAATCTCAGCCGACCCCTAGTTCATGGCGTCGGCTCTCTACTTCGATAACTCAGCATCCATGGCGATTGACTTTGCTCGGTGTGCTCGTCACAGCGCTTATTGCCACCATCGCGGGCATGGCATTGCTGTGGCCTCAGAGTCCAGCCTCCGAGCACACCTCCACTGATTTTCAGCAAACCTATGCCCTCAACCACCCACAGGTCGAGGGCACGGTCGACACGACAGATCACTCGGCTTGCCAATCGGAACTTACTGGACAGGCCTTTGATAAACCGCCGCTCATTCCGGGGACTGAGGAAGTGCAGTGCGACCGCGCCTTGGTCAACATCACCTCCGGCGAGGACGAAGGACGCATGACTCAATTGGTCACCTACGGAAATGCCGGCGATCCGCAGCTCAAACCGGGCGACAACATTGTTCTTTCCAAGGCTAATGACCCTTCCGGTGCTGTGTCCTATGCTTTCGCTGATTATCAGCGCACCGGAAGCCTAGCTCTGTGGGCAGTTATCGTGGCCGTCGTCATTATCGCTTTTGCGGCCTGGCATGGCGTGCGCGCCCTTATCGGCTTGGCGCTCAGCCTAGGCGTGATCTTTGCGTTCCTCGTCCCCGCTCTTATCGACGCCCATAACCCCCTCTGGTCCGCCCTGGTCGCCTGCTCCGCTATCATTCTGCTCGCCGTTCCTCTCGTCCACGGCCTGAATTGGAAATCGGCATCGGCGGTGGGCGGCTCCCTTATCGCTCTCATTCTTGCAGCAGCGTTAGCGTGGGCCGCTATCGATAGTTCGCAGCTACAAGGCTATAGTTCCGAGGACAACCTGAAGCTACTTCTTTATATGCCCAACGTGTCCATCGTGGCGTGCTCTTATGCGGTTTTGTGGTCGGTGCCTTGGGCAGCCTTGCCGACGTCGCCGTGGCCCAAGCATCCACCATTACCGAACTCCACGGAGCGGACCCTGATGCTCGCCCTTCACAGCTTTTCCTCTCCGCAATGAAGGTGGGCCGCGACCACATCGCCTCCATGGTCTATACGTTGATTCTCACCTATACCGGCGCAGCCTTGCCGCTGCTCATGCTGATTACCGCAGCAGAACGCCCTGCCGGCCAGATTTTGAGCAGCGATCTCGTCGCCACTGAGCTGCTGCGTTCCGGAGTGGGTGCGATGGCATTGACCCTCGCAGTTCCCATCACTACGGCCATCGCAGCTTTCACAGTGCCACAGCGCGCACAGGCTTAGGCCCCTATACAAAAGGCTGAGCAGGGCGATTATTTCGCTGCTCAGCCTTTGTATCTCAGAAGTAGAGGACCTAGAGGGTGCGCCCCAAGGCCTCAACCTTCCAGCCTGCCTGCTGCCAATCTGCGACAGGCAGCACATTGCGACCATCGATAATGTGCTTATTGTCCACCAGCTGGCCTGCCTGCTGCGGATCCAATTCCTTGAACTGCTTCCACTCGGTAGCCAAAATCACCAGTTCAGCCTCGCGCAGGGCATCGTCAGTGTCCGCGGCATAATCCAAGGTGGGGAATACCTTCTTCGCGTTGTCCATGCCTTCTGGGTCATAGACGGTTACTGCCGCGCCAGCCAGCGACAGGGAACCCGCTACGGCAAGGGCGGGCGAATCGCGCACGTCATCGGAATTCGGCTTAAACGCGCAACCCAATACGGTCACGCGGTGACCAAGCAGGGAACCATTGAAGGCTTCCTTGGCCAGGTCCACCACGCGGTCACGGCGGCGCATATTGATAGCGTCCACCTCACGCAGGAAGGTTAGCGCTTGGTCGGCGCCCAGCTCGCCAGCGCGGGCCATGAAAGCGCGGATGTCCTTGGGCAGGCAACCGCCACCAAAGCCGAGACCGGCGCCAAGGAACTTGCGGCCGATGCGCTCGTCGAGCCCAATGGCGTCGGCAAGAGCGGTAACGTCCGCGCCTGCAATCTCGCAGATCTCAGAAACGGCGTTGATAAAGGAAATCTTGGTGGCCAAGAACGCATTAGCGGAGACCTTGACCAGCTCGGCGGTCTGCCAATCCGTCACGATGAATGGGGTGTCCTGCGAGAGCGGCTGAGCATAAACCTCGCGAGCTACCTCCTCGGCACGGCTTTCGCCCTCGCGCACACCGAGAACGATGCGGTCTGGGGTGATGGTGTCCTTAACGGCGTAGCCCTCACGCAGGAACTCCGGGTTCCACGCGATTTCCACGGTGGTGCCTTCTGGGGCAAGCTCATTAGCCAGCTCCTGGAGCTCTGCCGCCGTTCCCACCGGAACGGTGGACTTACCAAAGATGATGTGATCGCCCTTGAGCTTGGGCACCAGGTCCGTAATGACGGCTTTCACATAGGTCATATCCGCCGCATAGGAACCGCGGCGCTGCGGGGTACCTACGCCCAAAAAATGCAGGTTGCCGAACGCGGCTGCTTCTTCATAGTCCGTGCTGAAGTCAAGGCGGCCGGCCTCGATATTGCGCTCGAGAACCTCCGGCAGGCCCGGTTCAAAGAACGGAACCTTGCCCGATTTAAGAGCGGAAATTTTATTGTCATCTACGTCCACGCCTAGTACTTCATGGCCGAGCTCGGCCATGCAGGCAGCATGGGTTGCACCCAAGTATCCGGTGCCGATTACAGTCATACGCATAAAACCCCATATTAGAGGCTCTATGTGAATGCCGGTTTAAGCCTATCGAAAATTCAGGTAAGACTTCGATGGCGTCGGGCCGCGCTGGCCCTGGTACTTCGACCCCAGCGAGCCGGTGCCATATGGGCTTTCCGCTGGTGAAGTCATCTTGAAGATAGCCAGCTGCCCCACCTTCATGCCCGGCCACAGGGCGATGGGCAGGTTGGCGGTATTAGAAAGCTCGAGCGTGATGTGGCCGGAAAAACCAGGGTCAATAAAGCCCGCGGTGGAGTGGGTCAACAGGCCTAGGCGGCCGAGGGAAGACTTGCCCTCCAAGCGACCGGCCAAGTCTGCCGGCAAGGTGAATTTTTCCAGCGTGGCGCCCAGCACGAACTCGCCTGGGTGCAGGATGAAGGACTGATCTTCTTCTACCTCCACCAAGGTGGTGAGATCCGGCATTTCCTCTTTGGGGTCAATATGCGTGTACCGCGAGTTATTGAAGACTCGGAAGTACTTATCTAGGCGCACGTCTACGGACGAGGGCTGGATAAGTTCGCTGTCGAAGGGCTCGATGCCCAATTCTTCGGCGTCAATGGCGGCACGGATATCACGATCTGAAAGAAGCACGGCCCCAATTCTACTCATGCCGAAGGCCGCGGTGTATAGTAGGCCGGAGCGCACAAACGCGCAGTGCCGACGTAGTTTAATGGTAGAACTGCAGCTTCCCAAGCTGCTAGCGCGGGTTCGATTCCCGTCGTCGGCTCCAATTTTCGGGGGGACAATATCGTGCTAGTCGGTGGCGCTTAGCCACTCGGCCAGTTCTTTTTGTGCTCGTTCTACCCCGCCTGGATAGTGTGCTTCCAACTCTGCGGCGGCTGGTTCGAAGAATTTCTCCGTGAGCGCGACAAGATCGCGCTCAGGAACAGTGCCGCGGATGTCATCTAGCGGGGCGCGGAACGTCATTCCACAATCGGTCCGGCGCTGATATCCGCGCCAGTCTTCGCTGTAGATGCGAAGTTCTGCCCCGCGCAGGTTGGATTCAACGACCACGTTGCCAAATATGAGCGTGGTAAGGGTTCGCTCTTCCATGGCGCCGAGTCTACTAGCCGCAGCGAACTATGGGCTGCGGGTCGTAGACCGTGGTGGTGGTCTCGCGGGAGAGCTCCTTGCCGCCTAGGTCCTTGATGATGCGGGTATCGGACGTCGTAAAGCCCGGCGCGCCAGAAGAAGGCGAGCAGTCGCTGCCGGGCACGGACATAGGTTGTGGGTCGGTCTTAGCCCAGCGGCCGTTGTTCACAGACTCGACGTCGACGGTCTTGGTGCCCTTCAGGCGCACGGTGATCTTGCCGCCACCAAAGTCGGTCTCAATGCGGACCGGGGTATTGAAGGTGTTGGTGAACTGCAGGTCGATGGCGCCCTCGTACACGGTGGCCTCGCGGCCGGCTGGGTAGCGGGAAATGTAGTACGAGTGCGGGGTGTGGGCGGTATCTTCCATGCCCGCAAAGTAGGCAGCGTTGTACAAGGTGGTGGCGAACTGGGAGATGCCGCCGCCCACGGCGGAGCCGGAGTGGCCATCGATAATGATGCCGGACTCAACGTAGCCCTGTGCCGTGCCGCGAGGGCCCGTGTGGCCGTTGAGGGAGAAGGTCTCGCCCGGGTTGACCACGGCGCCGTTGACCTGTTGGGCCACCAGCTCGATATTCTTGCCAGAGGCAGCGGAGTAGCCCTCGGTGGTGAACTCGCCCACGGTGTCGTTGAAGGTCGCCTTCTTAGCATCGTCGGTGGTGAACTCTGCCGGGTCCGGCTTGTAAGTAGCATCCCACTCGCGGTCATCGCCGGTCACGCGCTTGTCAAAGTCCTTCATGGTCGGCTCCCAGTCGATGATCTCGCCATCTTCCGACGGGGTGACCTGCTTATCGTTGCCGTTGAAGGAAATCTTGGCATTTACGCCCGGGACATCGGCGCCCTCGGAGCGCTCGGCCAGCAGCTCTTGCGCGCGGTTGGTATCCACGGCGAGCTTAAGCTTGCCGTCTTTCTTTTCAATGCTGGTGAACTGGGAGATTTCCGGCTTGTTCAGGGTAGCGCTGACATTATTCTTGGCCTTCAGGGTAATGGGATTATCCAGCGCCTTGGCGGCATCGCCGGTGCGCATGGCCTCGATAGCTTCATCATTGATGGCCGGCTCTACCTCTTCTGGGGCCACGTTTACGCCCTCGGAATCGAGCCAATTATCCGTAACCGCATTGTGCAGGGCGCCGGCATCCACGGTTTGGCCGAGCTTGGGGTCGGTGACCTTGAGCTCACCATTGTTGAGCTCCAGCATGCCATCGACTGGATCGGTGGAGAGATCCTTCTTCACGCGGTCCAGAGCCGGTTGCAGCTGGGCCTCATCCACATTGGTTTCTACCGGAATATCCCGGGTGGAGCGGAAGAAGCTATACAGGCGGGTAAAAGGATTGAGGGAAGGCTCCTCAATATTGTCCACGGCGCGCTGGTTATCCAGGGCGAGGCCCGACTCGGAGGGAACGAAATCGGTGTGCAGGTCGCCGGAGGTAACGCTCACGGGCTCGGTTTCTACGCCCGCAAGCTCGTCTTCGAGCTTCTCCACGGCGGCGGTGCGATCCATGGCGGAGATATCCACGCCGTTGACGGAAACGGCGCGCGGAATCTTGTCCTGGTTTGCTGCGACATCCCAGGCATAAGCAATGCCCGCGATCAGGACAAGGCCAACCAATACGCCGAGCGCGATGAGCCAGCCTTTAGCACCGTTTTTTCCTTCTGCCTTTTTCACGCCTTAAAGGTTAACGGTTTTAGTGGCATTTTTCCTAGTCCTGTGCGGGCTCGGGTGCAGCGCTGGCCGGGGGAGCGCTGACATGGCGGGCGGCGTCCGCAAGGCGTTCGAGTGGCAGGCGGCCCTGGTCGACTGCGCCAACAACGGCGTCGATCACCGCATTAATGTCCCCGTCGGTGGACCACAGGGGCAGGTCGGCTCCGGCATTGAGGGAGGTCACGACGGCGTCGGCAAGCGGGAGCGAATCCGCAATCGCCTTCATGCCACCGATGTCATCGGTATAGATGGGCCCGTCGTACTGCAGGGTCTCGCGGGCTAGGCCATAGGCTTCCGGCAGGATGGAAGCGGGAGTCTGACCATCGCCCAGGCCGGGCACGGCGAGGTGGCCCATCATGAGCGCGGCATTGGGCGCTTGGGGAAGAGCAGCCTTAAAGGGAATGAACTCGTGGCCTTCTAGCTCTTCTAGCGGCGGGGTAACGGCCTCGGCCAGGTGGGTATCGCCAGAAGCACGGCCGTGTCCCGGGAAATGCTTGAATACGGCCTTGACCCCGGCCGAATCCAACCCACGTGCAAAGGCCGCGCCATACTCGCCCGCTTGGGCCGGATCGGTGGAAAAAGAACGATCGCCCACAACTTCCAAGCCGTTGCCATCGACGTCGAGCACCGGCGCGAAGTCCACGTTAATGCCATGCGCCTTGAGGCTCGTGCCAATCTCGTGCGCGAGCTCCTCCACTTCTTGCGGAGAGCGCTCGGCCGCCATCTGTTGCGGCGCGGGGTACTCGCCCAGGATCTCCGAGAAACGTTGCACGCGCCCGCCCTCAAAATCGATGGAGACCTCAAAGTCGCGGCCCACCTCTTGGCGCAGGGCATTAATATCGCGGCCCTCTTCCTGCAGCAAGTTTGGATCCGCCCAGCTAGGGATAAAGATTCCGCCCACACCTGCCTCCAGCTTGGCCTTAGCATCGTCGTAGTTGGTGACCGGCGGCATCAGCACGGAAGCAGCCATGGCGCGGATGTCCTGCTGCGGGGCGGCCTCCTGCGAGATCTCTTCGAGCGTTTCGTGCGTCGCGGCAGGTGAGCTCGACCCAGCCGGGGTGGTGGAGCCCTGGCTCTCGTTGTCCTCCTGGGGGGAGGTAGAGCAGGCGCCCAAGGCCGTCACGAGGGCGAGGCTGGCAAGGATGCGCGGAGTTTTCATGCCTTCTAGTGTGCAATATTCCTCGCGTTCTGTCGCAAGCGGTGGGTAGACTAGTGACATGAGTAACGGCGAGACAATGCTAATTGCCTACGATGGCACCGAACGAGCCGGCCGCGCCCTCGAGTACGCGGCCCAGCTGCTGCGGCCCACCACGGTAGAAATCCTCACCGCCTGGGAGCCGGTAGCCCGGCAGACCGCCCGCGCTGTCAGTCGCACCGGAATGCACCAGTCCACCGTCTCCCCGGACGGCGTCGAGGAGGATCCGGCCTATGAAGAGGCGCTGAAGATTTGTCGCCAAGGTATCGAGCTGGCCGAAAGCTTGGGCCTAGCCGGCCGCGCCCACCTGGTGGAATCCGCTACCACCATTTCCTCCGCCATCATTGATGCCGCACACGAGCTGGACGTGGACGTCATCGTCACCGGCACCCGCGCCCTGACCGGTTTCCGCGCCTGGTGGACCAACTCCACCGCCGACCAGATTGTGCGCAATGCCGGCCTCCCCGTCTTTATCGTGCCGCAAGAAAACGAGGATGACGCGGACGACGATGAGGCCGAATACTTCTAAATAGCTGCTAATATCTTTAGCCATGGCTCTGGAAACCGATTCTTTGAACAAGCGTACCCTTGGCCCTGCCATCGGTAGCGCTGTTGTGGGCATCGCGCTCGGCGTCATCACCATCATCGGCATCGCTCAGTTCTCCGGCACCGATACCGTGCCGGAAGGCAATGCAGTTTCTGCCTCCGATGCGGTTTTGGGCGGCCCTGAGTACGGATCCCGCAACTAGGTGTGAGTACCCTCCGCGGGCGGCTTGCCCGCCCCTACCCGCTGGGGATTTTTGCCCTAGCGCTCATCCTCGCGGTGCAGCCGTGGGGGCTGACGGCGGCCGATACCAAGCATGATCTGGCGGCCGATCCGCTGCACTTTCTCCGCGGGGCGCTAAGCGCCTATACGGATACCTTTACCCTAGGACAGCTGCAGAATCAGGCCTATGGCTACCTCTTTCCCCAGGGCCCATTCTTCGTTTTAACCCAGCCCCTGCCCGATTGGGTAGCCCAGCGCCTGTGGTGGTTGCTGGTCTTGGGCGTCGGCTTCACCGGCTTCCATAAGCTCGCTTGCAAGGTGGGCCTGCGTGGCTGGTGGGTCTGGGTTGCAGCGATGCTCTACGCGCTCTCGCCGCGCACGCTTTCTACCCTGACCGCCATTTCTTCTGAGACCTGGCCGGTCATGCTCGCTCCCTGGGTTATCCTGCCCTTCCTCAATACCAAGCTCACCTGGCGCGATGCCGCCGCGGCCACCATCCCCGTGGCGCTGATGGGTGCGGTCAATGCCACTGCCACCATCGCGGCGTGTATCCCGGCCGCAGTAATCCTGCTCTACCGCCGTGCATTCAAGCCCGGCGCGGCCTGGCTTTTAGGCTGCCTGGCAGTATCGGCGTGGTGGATCGGTCCCCTTATCGTGCTTGGCCGCTATGCCCCGCCGTTTACGGAATTCATCGAATCCGCCCGCGTGACCACGCGCTGGCTTAACCTGCCAGAGATTCTGCGCGGAACCACGAGTTGGACGCCGTTCGTTGATACCGAGCGCGTGGCCGGCTATGAACTTGCCACCGAGTCCTTCTTTGTGCTGGTCACCATGGGCATCGCGGCGGTAGGCATCTACGGTCTTACCAAGCTGCCGCGCGTGTGGTCCGTCATGCTGGTGGTGGGCATCGTTGTGCTGGGCTGCCAGGTGGCGTGGTACCTCGATGCGCTCGATGGACCGCTGGCCGCGCTGCGCAACCTGCATAAATTCGATCCGCTGGTGCGCATCCCCCTGCTTCTGGGCGTGGCGCGCGCCTGCGCGAACCTGCCGCTGCCAAGAAGCTTGCACCCCAGCAAGAAGCAGACGCTCGGCGCACTGACGCTGCTGTTGTGCATCGCGGTGGTTTCCCCAGCGTGGTCACAGCGCTTGCTGCCGCTGGGTGCCTATAAGGAGGTGCCTTCCTATTGGCAGGAGGCAACGGACTTTATCAATACCCATGCTGCCGATACCCGCACCCTTATCTACCCAGAGGCGTCCTTTGCCCGGCAGACCTGGGGATGGACGCGCGACGAGCCGGCTCAGCCGCTGCTCGATGTCCCCTGGGCCGTGCGCGATGCCATTCCACTTGTGCCCCCAGAAGCAATCCGCGGGCTCGATGGTGTGATGGCCGCGCTCAAGGAGGATCCGGCTACCGGCGTGCGCTCCCTGCAGCGCTTGGGCATCGGCGCGGTCATGGTGCGCCACGATCTCTTCACCGGGGATGACGATGCCCTAGCCAGCGAGTTTGGCGGCGAGGTCCATCGCTTCGGCGAGGTCGATGTCATCCTGCTCAACCACACCGGCATGTCCTTAGGACCCACGGACCCAGTGCGCGTGGCCGGCGGCGGGGAAGCCTTGGCGCTTCTCGATGCCCATTCCACCCCCACCACTCGACAGCTCGTCGATCGCGACGCCGATATCGTCACCGATACCCCGACGCTCACGGACCGCAACTACGGCACCCTTGATGGCCCTATCTCCGCGCCCCTGGCCGCGGACGACCCCAGCCACGTGAATAACCGCCTGCGCGATTATCCCTCCGCTGGGCCCCTTACCCAGGTGGAAACCCACGGCGGTTCCGTGGCGGTCTCCTCCTCGGCTGCCGATGCCACGGCCTTTGGCGGAGCCCAGCCGAAAAAGTCCGCCACGGCCGCCGTGGACGGGGAGAACTCCACCGCCTGGTGGCCCGCGCCGGGCGATGATGCCGGGTGGATTGAACTGCGCGGTTCTTTCACCCAGCCGCGACTCAAGCTCATGGCCACCAGCGCCACCACGGTAACCGTGCGCTCTGGCAGCGCGGCCGTAGACGTGGACTTGCAGCCCTTCCGCTCGCAGGAAGTCCGCGTTCCCGGCGGCGATACCGAGGCCATCCGCGTAGAGCTATCCCACCGCACCGGCATCGCGGAGTTAGAGGTAGAAGGCCAGCCGGTCGAGCGCGTGGTGACCGTCCCGGATACCTCCCCTGACGTGCACCAATTCTTCTTCCAGCAAATGCTGCAGGATACTGGCGTGCTCATCCGCGACTTCACGGCGCCGCGCCCCATGCGGGTAAAGGTAGATTCCACCAAGCCTGTGCTTATCGACGCCCAGCGCTACTCCCCCGGCGATTCCCTCACCCTCAACCCTGGCACGCACCGCGTGCGCACCACTGGACCATGGGTGAGCCTGCGCGAGGAGGGCTGGCAACCAGCAGGCTCTTCCGAGCCCACCGGGTACTCGGTTGCAGCCGCTGATAAGGATCGCCTCTTGGTCACCGGTCGCGCCTTCAATAAGGGCCTGCGCGGTTATTTGGGCAATGAAGAGCTCACCCCGCGCGAGATCGATGCGGCCACCCAAGCTTTTGTCATTCCGGCCGGCCGCTCCGGTGACTTCCACATGACCTTTGCCGCCCAACCGGTTTACCGCGCCACCCTCCTCTTCGGCGGCGCCTTGGGCTTGCTCACCCTCGGCCTGTGCATCTTGGCGGCCGCGCGGCGCTCGTCCCAGCCCACCTGGCGCGCGCCGCGCGGCGGTGCCGCCTCGGCCGTAGTCGCTCTCGGCGCGCTGGCCCTGACCGGCTGGCCGGCCGCGGTGGCGGCCGTTGCCGCTTGGTTGGTGCTGCGCTGGACCACCATTCCGCGCGCCTACCTCGCGCCCGGTGTCGTAGCGGCGGCCGGGGCGATCCTCGCCCGCGCGCCGTGGACATCGGGATCCTATGCGGGCGATTCGCTCCTACTTAGCTGCTTGTGTGCCGCGGGCGTGGCCTGTCTTTTCGCCTCCGACCGAGGAGAAGATCCCGGCCGGGACGCTCGATGAGCGTATAGCTCGCGGCCGAGACCACCACGGTGGCCACCACCGTTACGGCCAGAATCACCCAAAAGTCCAGGGGTTTCCCGCTAAACAGCGGCACCCCGGTAAGCGGAAACGCCAGTCCCAGAATGGCCACATGCCATAAGAAGATGGAATAGGACCACGCGCCCAGTGCCTGCATGAGCGGGCTGGTCAGCCAGGACTTATCCCGTGGGGCGAGCGCCACCGGTACCACCACGACTGCGGCGAAGGCCGCTCCCGCAATGATCCGGCGGGAAAATTCACCTGGCTCTGGATGCACCAGTCCCTGCGGCCCGAACCACTCGCGGCTGGAAATCCACAGCACCACCGCTGCCACGAGCCACCATGCCCAGCGCGGCCGCAGCGCGCGTTGCACGCGCCGGCTAACACCAGCTTCTTCGCATTCCGCGGCCAGCATTCCCACGGCAAACCACGAAGCATACGCCGGCGGCCAAATCTGCGAATTGACCTGATCCTTGGAGTAATCGGCCACAAAGGGAACAAAACCCCAGGCCCAGCTAATCACGGCGCCCAGCGCGATGGCCGCTACCCGCCAGCGCCGCGGCAGCACCCCAAGAAGCCACACCAACACAGGCAGGGCAAGGTAGAAGAAGAACTCCACGCATAGCGACCACAGGTGAGTAAGCCCCGGCGCTAGCCCGTCCACCACATAGATCTGGGTAGAGGTGAGGTTGCTCAGCAGTTGGGTGAGGGTGAGCGAGTGGGCGTCGGGAAGCAGGAGCATCACCGCCACCACGCAGGCATAATAGGCCGGCACTAGGCGGGCCACGCGCGAGCGCGCATAGCCGGATAAGGTGTGCAAGCCGCGGCGACGCCACAAGAGGAAGGCACTGAGCGCAAAGAAGACAGCGACGAAATAATCAAAGCGCCCGGCAAACCCCCACCCGGTTCCGGTCTGAAAAGACACGTGGGTGACAATGATTCCAAGGGAAGCGACCGCGCGTAGACCGTCTAGCTCCGGCAGATGCTGGGGTACGCTTTTCACAGATGCCTGCGGCTGCACGCTTGCTCCTAACCCCGGATCGACCTGAAACTGATTGGACATATTACTGCAATGAAACGCTACCTTTGGCCACGCTCGCCACTGGCGTGGGTTGTCATTGCCGCCGTCATTTTCTTGGTGCTGGGTACCGTGGTGCCGCCGCTGTATAACAATCAGACTCGGCCGCTGGCCTTCGACCAAAACATCAACACCGTCACCGCGCCGTCGGCCGGGGTGTGGATGGAAGCGCCCGAGTTCATCGCCGGGGCCAAAGCCTCTGGCGATAGCAAGGACCCACAGTGCCAAGAAAAGCAGACACCCATGTGGTGCTACCTGCACCACGACCTGCTTACTATCGAGCGCAATACCACCACCTCTGAGGTGGCAGAAGATGATGCGCTCGCTAACTCCGATTCGCTCTCTCGCCTGCTCGCCGGCGATACTCCCCTTGCCCAAATCACCGAGCATTCCGTGTTGAACCGCGAGTCCACCTACCCAGTTGCTGCGCCAAAGGATAAATGGAAGTTTGTGCTACCGGCGCTGGATACCGGCATGGCCCGCACCGACTTCGAGCGCGATGGAATCAACTACTTCTTTCCCTCCGGTACCGAGCAGCGCTCCTATCCGTTTTTCGATCTAGCGACGCAATCCTCCACGGCGGTGGACTTCACCACGACGGAAAAGCTCGACGGTATCCCCACCTATTCTTTCCACCACGATATCCAGCCCATTTCCTTGGCTGATATGCGCAAAAGCATTACCGCCGAGGTCGATACCGGCACCGGCGATAAGCAACTAGCGGCCGAGGATTTCCGCATCTCCGGGTCGGCGAAGCGGTTCTACGACGCCGAGTCGCGCGAGCTCCTTGGCCTAGATGCCACTGACCGGGTCACGGTGGAGCCCTTCTACACCATCGGCCGCGATATCTCCGTCGAGCCCACCACCGGCACCATGGTGGACCTGCGCGAGAACATCAAGATCTTCTTTGCCGCGGACGAAAAGCAAGCCGGCACCATGGTGGCGAATGACGATACAGAAGACCGCTCCATCTTCGCCGCCGATCTGCGCTGGTCCGATGAGACCCGCGCGGAGCGCCTTGATGAGGTACGTCCGGTCATTCGCACCATTCGCGCCTTGATGGTGGTCGGCTGGGCCGGCAAGGCCATCGGCGTTGGTCTATTGCTCTGTGCCGCCTATATGTACATGCGCCGCCACCGTGAAGGCTAGGCGTCTTTTACTCCTCATCTGGGGCACCCTCCTCGTGGCCGCGGTGTGCTGGCCCTTTGCCTTGCCCGGCGAGTTCTTGTGGCGCGATATGGCGTTGCTTGACCATCCGGCGCTTTCCCCTTCTGCCTTTGGTGACGGCAGTTTGCCCGCCCGCAACGCACCGCAGGACGGTTTCCTTGCTCTCGTGGGCGGCGCGTGGGCGGCACGGGTGCTCATTTTTGCCGCCGCCGCGTCCTCCGCGCTCACCGCGGCGCGCTGGGCACGCTCTACAGTCGCCGCGGTGAGCGCGATGGCGGTGGCGGTGGCCAATCCCTTCGTCATCGAGCGTCTCCTGCAGGGCCAGTGGTCGCTTGCAGTGGCTGCGTGGCTGTTGCCGGTCATCGCGTGGGCTGGAAGAAAGCACAGCTGGGTGGCGTGGCTGGCCATGTGGGGAGCATCGCTTACCCCTACGGGCGGGCTCTTTGCCGTGGTGACCGCGGCGGTGACCTGCCGCAAGCGGGTAGCGCTCGGCGGCGTGATTCTGTGCTTGCCGTGGGCCATTCCGGGCATGTTCAACCCCGCCGCGCCCGGCGATACCGCGGCGGCGGTGGCCGCGTTTGGCCCGCGGGCAGAAGACTACGTCGGCACCGCGGGCGCGCTGCTGCGGCTCGGCGGTATCTGGAATGCGGAGGCGGCCATCGGATTCGCCGTGTGCGGCGTCATCGTGGCGATCATCGCCCTGCTCGGGGCGTGGCGGGTTCCCGCACGGTTAAGCGTCCTCGCGGCGATGGGGCTCGGCGGAGCGATGTTCTTCTGGCTGGTTCCCGGTGCTCTGGTGTGGTCCATCGATCACGTACCGGGGGCGGCGCTGCTGCGCGATAGCGGGAAACTGACCATGTTGGCGTTGCCGCTCTATGTGGCCTCACTGGGGGCGCTGCCGAATCTTCCGGCGGCACTGGCCACCATGGCCGCGACCGTGCAGCTGCTGCCCGTTCCGGGACGCCTCGCTGTGCTCGCGCCACGGGATACGGGGGTAGATGAGCAGTTGGTGCGCGCGATTGACGGCCGCGTGGCCTTCTTCCCGGAGCGCGCCAACCTCGTGGAGGTACCCGGCGGCGTGGCCGTCGACCCCTACTCCAAGGCGGTGGCCATGGTGGAATCAGGAGAATTGAGCGTAGACGGGACCGTGGTGGACCAAGCCTCGCCGCACTACCGGGCGGCGCTGCACGCGTGGGAAGAGCACGATATGAACCGGCTGGCCGAGGTCGGCGTCGGTGTGGTCGTGGTGGACGGTGCCATAGCCGCGGAAACCAACGCGCCGCGGCCGCAGGTTCCGTGGGCGCTTACCGCTTTGTGGATGGCGTGTCCGCTACTAGCCCTTGCAGCAATTCCGCGAACTGCTCGCCGGTCTTCTTCCACGAGAAGCTAGCGGCAAAATCCCGCGCGTTGGAGCCGAGGGTGCGGCGAAGGGGGGCGTCGGCAAGCAGCTGCTTGGTGGCCGCCACGAAATCCTCTTCGCGCTCTACCAGAATGCCGGTCCTGCCGTTGATAACGCTGTCACGCAGGCCAAATGTATAGCCAACGGCGGGCACCCCATGTTGGGCCGCCTCCATTACTGCCAAACCCCACCCCTCTTTGCGCGAAGGCATGAGCAAGGCATCGGCGCGGGCGAGCAGGGCGTGCTTATAGTCCTCGGTCACCTGGCCGCGAAAGCGCACGCGATCGCTTACCCCATGCTCCTCGGCATAGGCACGCAGGTTAGCTTCCCACCAGCCGGAGCCGATGACGTCCAAGACCGCGCCCGGGGTCTGCGCCACCGTATCCATGGCATGCTCGATCTGCTTATGTGGCACTAGGCGCGAAAGCGTGACTAGATGCACCTCGGCCTCTCGTTCCAGGGAAGGAACGTGATCAGGGACCGGGTCCAGGCCATTGGCGATGATGTGCGCGCCCTTAATGCCCAGCGCCTCTAAATCCTCGCGGGAGGCCTCAGACACGGTGACATAGGGAGCGCCGCGATACACACGCGGGGCCACCCGGGACTCAAGGAACCAACCGAGCCGGCCGAGGAGAGGGCCCGCCACCGGCCATTGTTCGCGGTGGCAATGGTGGGTAAGCAGCACCGTCGGCGCGCCAGACACCAGACGGGCGAAGAAAGGGATGCCGTTTTGGGTATCGATTACCGCATCCACGCCGCGCAGATCTCCCAGCCCCAGGCGGCCGGCCAGCATCGCCGCCCAGGCACGCGGATACACGCCGAATTTGGCGCCGCCGCGGCTATAGCGCACGCCGTCGCGCACCTCCCGGCGCGCGGCATTCATGTGCTTGGAGGTGCGAAAGACCACCTCGTGGCCTTGGGACGCCAGGTACCCGCCCACGCGCTCCAAGTAGCGCTCCGAGCCACCGCCTTGCGGGTGGGTGGAATCGCGCCAGCATAGTAAAAGAATCTTCATCGTGAGGTATTAGCCTAGTGGGTTATGAGACATACCCGTGAGATGGCCACGCTGCGCCGCTCCTTTCAGCTGCTGCGTTCCTTCCGCTTTGAGCAGACGCGCCCGGAGATTTTCTACGGCGGGCTCGCGGAGGATACGACCGCGCTGGTGGATAGCCTCGGCCGCGACTTGGGCGTGCAGCTTTTCGGAGCACGGGTGCTCGATGTCGGCGGCGGACCGGGCTATTTTGCGGACGCCTTTTCCCGGCGCGGCGCCCGCTATGTGGGATTGGAGCCAGATGCCGGCGAGATGTCTGCGGCCGGCATCCATTTAAGCAATTCCGTGCGTGGCGATGGCACCAACCTGCCCTTTGCCGATAATTCCTTTGACGTGGTCTATTCCTCCAACGTGGCCGAGCACATCCCCAATCCCTGGGATATGGGCGAGGAGATGCTGCGCGTAACCCGCCCCGGCGGACTTACCATCCTGAGCTACACGGTGTGGCTCGGCCCCTTTGGCGGCCACGAGACCGGCCTGTGGGAGCACTACATTGGGGGTGGCTTTGCCCGCGATCGCTATACCCGCCACCACGGCCATCCGCCCAAAAATGTCTTTGGCACTTCGCTTTTCGACGTCCCCTGCTCCGCCGGCCTTGCCTGGGCCCAGCGCACCGGCGCGCTCCAACTCGCCTTCCCCCGCTATCACCCCAGCTGGGCTTGGTGGCTCACCCGTGTGCCAGGGGTGCGGGAATTCGCGGTTTCTAACTTGACGCTAGTGCTGCAAAAATAGCACCCAACAACAGTGCTGTCGCTGGGTGCTATTGAGCTTAGAGCTTAAGAGGCGTTCTCTACACGCTCCTTCAGGGCGTGGAACTGGTCCCACACCTCGGACGGCACGCGGGAGCCCAAGAAGTTGAGGTAGCTGGCGTTATCCTGCATATCGCCTTCCCAATCCTTCGGGTTGACGGCGAGAGCGGCGCGAACATCCTCGATATCGAAGTCGATGCCCTCGAGGTCGATATCCTCGGCGCGGGCGGTGTGGCCCACGACGGTTTCCTCGGCCTCAACGTTGCCCTCAATGCGGTCAATGATCCACTTGAGCACGCGGGAGTTCTCGCCGAAGCCCGGCCACAGGAAGCGGCCGTCATCGCCACGGCGGAACCAGTTAACCAGGAAGATAGACGGCATGCGGTCGCCGCCCTTTTCACCCATATCGATCCAGTGCTGCAGGTAGTCACCGGCGTTGTAACCAATGAACGGCAGCATAGCCATCGGGTCGTGGCGCAGGGTGCCGACGCTACCTTCTGCGGCAGCGGTCTGGCCGGAAGCCAGCAGAGCGCCGATCATGGTGCCATGGTTCCAGTCAAAGGCCTGGGTTACCAGCGGGACGGTGGTCTTGCGGCGGCCGCCGAAGAGGATGGCGTCGATCTTCACGCCCTGCCAGTCGTCATACTCTGGTGCGGCGCTCGGGCACTGGGAAATCGGGACGCAGTAACGAGAATTCGGGTGCGCAGCCTTAGTGGAGGAGGACGGAGTCCAATCCTGACCGGTCCAGTCGATGAGGTGCTCTGGCGCCTCCTTGGACATCTCCTCCCACCAGACATCGCCGTCGTCGGTAAGCGCAACGTTGGTGAAGATGGTGTTGCCCGGCTCCATGGTCTGCATGGCAATCGGGTTGGAACCGTAGTTGGTGCCAGGGGCCACGCCGAAGAAACCATTTTCCGGGTTGACTGCGTAAAGGCCGTCCTCGCGCAGGTGCAGCCAGGCAATATCGTCACCGACGACCTCAGCCTTCCAGCCCGGAATGGTCGGCGTAATCATGGCCAGGTTGGTCTTGCCGCATGCCGAAGGGAAGGCGGCCGCAACGTGGTACTTCTTACCCTCTGGGTTGGTGAGCTTCAGGATGAGCATGTGCTCAGCCATCCAGCCTTCTTCCTTAGCCATGACAGAAGCGATGCGCAGCGCGTAGCACTTCTTCGCCAGGATGGCGTTGCCGCCGTAGCCGGAACCGTAGGACCAGATTTCCTTGGTCTCTGGGAACTGGGTGATGTACTTGGTGTCATTGCATGGCCACGCCACATCTTCCTGGCCTGCCTCTAGCGGGGCACCCACGGAGTGCAGGGCGTGGACGAAATCGCCGTCGGTACCAATCTTGTCCAAGGCTTCCGCACCCATACGGGTCATGATGCGCATGGAGAGCACCACATAGGCGGAGTCAGTCAGCTGCACGCCCAGCTTTGGTTCCGGATCGCTAATAGGGCCCATGCAGAAGGGAACCACGTACATGGTGCGGCCCTTCATGGAACCACGGAATGCCTCCGTCATTTCTTCCTTCATCGCAGCTGGCGGCGCCCAGTTATTGGTCGGGCCGGCGCCTTCTTCATTCTCGGTACAGATGAAGGTGCGGGATTCCACACGGGCAACGTCGGAAGGATTGGAGCGAGCCAGGTAGGAATTAGGGCGTTTTTCCTCATTCAGCTTGATAAGCGTGCCCTTTTCCACCAGCTCTGCGGCCAAACGGTCAGCCTCGTCCTGGGAGCCGTCTACAAAGACCACCTGGTCCGGCTGGAAAAGCTCAACGTTCTCGCTGATCCAGCCGATAAGCTTTTCGTTTTTAGTCGGCAGCTCTCCGACGAGCCCTGGGATAGTGGCGGTCATTAGTAATTCTCCTGAGGGTGGGTGTGAAAATTGGGGAAATAAAGCCCCAACTGTGCCTTCCACCTCAAGATTAACGTGCTTGTCCGAATAATTTGCGTAGATTTTGTCACACCGGTTATATCCACCGCGTTTACCAGAACTTCACCAAGCGCAACCACAGATACTGTGTTAAAAATCGCCTTTTTCCATCCCCCTGTCTGGGGGTCTATTCCCCTCCCTAGCGGCAACCAAAACGATAATCTTCCACCCCCAACCGGGCCCACTGGTTATACCAGGATTGGCTTCGCCACACGTGACCCACGGCGCGGCGTATTGCTTGGCAAGGCTAAGCAGGGAAAAATAGGCCGCAATGAATAGCACAGATAACTCTCAAAACACCCGCGCTGGAGAAATGCCTCCAGGGCGCCCGCCACAGACCGACTTCAATGCCGTATTCGACAACGAGCTTGACTACCCACGCCTAGGCAACGTCACCTTCCGCCGCGGCACGCTGACCGAAAATCAGCATGAGCTTTTTGAAAAGCGCTGGCCAGAACTAGGCCGCACGCTAGAAGACGAGGTCATTGACCTCGATGCCTGGTTTGGCCGCAGCGGGGCAAAGACCATCGTGGAAATCGGATCCGGTACCGGTACCTCTACCGCCGCCATGGCGCCGAAGGAGGCCGATACCAATATCATCGCCGTCGAGCTCTACAAGCCGGGCCTGGCCAAGCTACTGGGCCAGATCGAGCGCGAGGGTATCGACAATATCCGCATGATTCGCGGCGATGGCATCGAGGTCATGGTGCGCATGTTTGCGCCGGAATCCCTTGATGGCATCCGCGTTTTCTTCCCGGATCCCTGGCCAAAGGCCCGCCACCACAAGCGCCGCATCATCCAGTCGGGTACACTCAACCTTTTTGCTTCCCGCCTGAAGAAGGGCGGCGTGCTGCACGTTGCTACCGACCATGCCGGTTACGCCGAGTGGATCGATGAGCTTGTGGACGTAGAGCCGAGCCTGGATTACAAGGGCTGGCCGTGGCCAGAGTGCCCGCAGTTGGTGGACCGTCAGGTCATCACCAAGTTTGAGGGCAAGGGCCTAGATAAAGAACACGTCATCACGGAGTATCTCTGGGAGAAGAAATAAATGAGCACCTACCTACTTGTCTGGGATGCGCCCAATATGGACATGGGCTTAGGCTCCCTGCTCGGCGGCCGCCCCACCGCCGCACACCGCCCGCGCTTCGACGCCATCGGCCGCTGGCTGGTACACCTTGCCCAGGACGTTGATGCGGAACCGCGCGCCGATGTCTTTACTAATGTCACCCCGGGCGGCGCCGATGTCATCCGCCCATGGGTAGAAGCCATCCGCAACGTGGGCTTCGGCGTTTTTGCCAAACCCAAGATCCACGAAGACGATGACGTGGATCCGGATATGCTCGACCACATCGAAAGCCTGCGTGAGGATCTGGCCGGCGTGATTGTTGCCTCCGCCGATGGCCAGAATTTCCAGGAACCTTTGGAAGAGCTCATTGCGGAAGGCCTTCCGGTGACGGTCCTCGGTTTCCACGAGCATGCTGCGTGGGCCGTAGGCCACGCAGATATCAATTTTGTGGACCTGGAAGATATCGAGGGTGTATTCCGCGAGCCGCTACCGCGCGTGAACCTGGATAACCTGCCGGAGGGTGGTGCATGGCTGCAGCCATTCCGTCCCCTGGCTGCGCTGCTTAATAACCGCTAGGAGGCTGGCCCAATGTTTGAAAAATGGGGACGCTTTTCCTATGCGCACCGCCGGCTCATCCCCGCCATCATCGTCGCCGCCATCCTTGCGCTCTTCATCGGCTTTGGCTTGCAGCTCGAAGACCGCATGAGCCAGGAGGGCTGGGAAGATCCCAATGCGGCGTCGACAAGCGCGGCCCAGATCGAGCAGGAAGCATTCGGCCGCGATAACTCCGGCGATGTCATCTTGCTCTACCACTCCCCCGACGAGAACTTCGACGCCGCAAAGCAGCACTTGGCGCAGTTGAAATCGGAGTATCCGGACCAGATTGACTCGGTGACCAGCTACTTCGACACGAAGAACCCGAACCTGGTCAATGCTGATCATTCGCTGGCCTTCGCCGCCATCGGGCTGAAAGGCGATGACGAGCAGACGCTGAAAGATTTCCGCGCCATCGAGGGCGCGCTTACGGACACCACCGCACCGGTGGAGATTGCGGGTGCCACCGCGGTTGCTGATGCCCTGGATGAGGGAATGTCCCACGATATCTCCCGCGCCGAAAAGGCCGCCCTTCCACTGGTAGGCATCCTCCTCCTGGTGGTCTTTGGTTCCGTCGTTGCGGCCTGCATGCCGCTGGTGGTCGGCGGTCTCTCCATCTTGGGTTCTTTGGGCATCCTGTCCATCCTGGCCAGCTTCTCGCAGGTCAATGTCTTTGCCCAGGCCGTCGTCACCCTGCTGGGGCTCGGCCTCGCCATCGATTATGGCCTCTTTATGGTTTCGCGCTTCCGCGAGGAGCTGGACAAGGGCCGCTCCACCGAGGAGGCCGTGGCCACCACCACCGCAACCGCCGGGCAAACCGTGGTTTTCTCCGCGGCCATGGTCGCCGTTGCGCTTTCCGGCCTCTTCCTCTTCCCCCAGGCCTTCCTGAAGTCCGTGGCCTATGGCTCCATTTCTGCGGTCGGCTTGGCCGCGCTCCTTTCCGTCACCGTGCTGCCGTCCATTTTTGGCATGCTCGGCCCCAAGATCGATACCTGGTCCGTGCGCCGTACCTCGCGAACGGCTCGCACCATTCAGGACACCTGGTGGTATAAGCTTCCGCGCTGGGCCATGCGCCATGCCCGCGGGCTGACCATCGCCGTGTGCGGCCTGCTCATCGCGCTTACCCTGCCTATCATGAGCATCACCTTCGGTGGCATCAACGAGTCCTACCTGCCACCCGACCAGGACACTCGCGTGGCACAGGATAAATTCAACGAGGAGTTCCCCGCCTTCCGCACGGAGCCGGTCAAGCTCGTGGTGGAAAATGCCTCGAACCAGCAGCTTGTCGACGTCGTCATGCAGGTCCGCGGCCTCGACGGCCTCACCGATCCCATGGCGCCGACGACCGCCACCAAGGACGGCACGACCGTCCTTTCCGCCGGCATTGAAGACCGCGATGATTACGCGAAGATCGTGCACGAGCTGGAAAAGGTCAAGGCCCCTGAGGGCGTGAACCTCTACGTGGGCGGTACTCCCGCCATGGAGGTGGAGTCCCTCGATGCGCTCTTCCACACGCTGCCGTGGATGGCGCTCTACGTGGTGCTGGCTACATTCCTGCTCATGGCTCTGGTCTTCGGCTCCTTTGTACTGCCGCTCAAGGCCATTGTGATGACGTTGCTGACCTTGGGCGCAACGCTGGGCATCCTGACGTTAATGTTCGTTGCCGGCTTGGGATCGGACATCCTCAACTTCACGCCCGGCCCGCTCATGAGCCCGATTTTGGTACTCATTATCGCCATTGTCTACGGCCTGTCCACCGATTACGAGGTCTTTTTGGTCTCCCGCATGGTGGAGGCCCGCCGACGCGGCGCTTCCACCGAAGAGTCCATTGCGGCCGGCACCGCACATACCGGCGGCATTATTACCGCGGCGGCGCTCATCATGATCGTGGTCTCCGGCGCGTTCGGCTTCTCCGATATCGTGATGATGAAATACATTGCCTACGGCATGATTTTTGCCCTGCTTATCGACGCCACCATTGTCCGCATGCTCCTCGTCCCGGCCGTCATGCACTTGCTGCGCGAGGATAACTGGTGGGCCCCTAGCTGGCTGCGCCACGCCACCACCACCTTGACCGGCGGTGCGACCCACCGCGGCAAGACTGTTCCCTTCACTGAGCTCAAACAACGCCTCGAAGGGGGTAAGTAAGTGAAGAATTGGCTGCGCCTTATCGCCTCGCTCATCGTCCTGCTGGTCTTGGTTTATGTCTTCCGCGATGAGCTGGACTTCCTGCGCGAAGGCTTCTCGCGGCTTTCTCATTCCAATCCGGCCGCGATAGCACTGGTGATCATCGCCTCCATCGTGGCGGTACTCGCCATGGGCGAGGTCATGCGCCTGCTCATTCGCGCCGGTGGCGTCAAGGTACCGGCCTCAGAAACCGCAGCACTGACGTTGGCCGCTAATGCCTGGTCCACCACTCTTCCGGCCGGCCCAGCCTTTTCCGCCATCCTCACCTTCTACGTGCAGCGCACGTGGGGCGCGTCCGTCATGCTGTGTGGCTGGTTCTTCGTGCTGTCTTCTGCCATTTCCACGATGTGGCTCGTGCTCATCGGCTTGGGCGGCGTGCTCTTCCTCAACGCGGATATGGCGCTCTGGTCCCTCATTGGCACCCTAGTGCTCATGCTGGCGCTTTCTGGCGGCCTGTTCTGGCTGACCAATCATCCGGATACCATCATGCGCTGGCTCAACCGCCAAAAGCTCATTAAGGGCTCCAAGCGCGAAGCCCTCTTGGACCAGGTCAAGAATCTGGAGGAAGTTCACCTTACCCGCCGCCAATTCGGTTGGGTGTCCTTCTACTCTTTGGCCAACCGCCTGATCGACATGGTCTCGCTATGGGGCTGCGTGTGGGCCGTTACCGGCCACCTGCCCGCCCTGCACGCTGGCGAGGACACCACGACGATGGCCGGCGTGGCGCTGGCCTATCTCACCGCTAAGCTTGCCGGCTCTGCTCAGGTCACGCCGGCCGGCCTCGGAACGGTGGAAGCCGCCATCATCGCCACTCTGGTGGCCACGGGCATGACCGCGGTGGACGCTACCGGCGCGGCCATCATCTACCGCCTCATCTCCTTTGCCTTGATCACCATCATTGGCTGGGTAATCTACTTCTGGCACTATGCCCGCAAGGGCATTACCTACGCCGCCTTGAACCGAAAGGAAAACGCATGAGAATCGCCCCCATTATCGATATCATCGCCCTGATGCTCTTCGCCGTGGCTGCCCGCCTCGCCCACGGCGGTTTGAGCTTTTCCACCTGGGTAGATGCCTTTTGGCCCTGGGCCGTAGGCGCGCTTATCGGCTGGGTCATCATCCTCGCTACCAAGGTCCAGGGCAAGTGGAAGGAGGGCGGCATCGTCTGGCTGAGCACCGTCGTGGGCGGCATGGCCCTGTGGATGCTCGTCAACGGCCGCCTGCCGCACTGGAGCTTCCTCATCGTAGCGACGGTGATGTCAGCGCTATTTTTCTTTGGCTGGCGGCTTTTCGCCCGCAAATAAAAAAGAAGGAGGGTTCAACCCTCCTTCTTTTTGCTCCACTTACTTGGAACTTACCTGAATGCCTGCCTGATTCAGAATATCGACCACGAAACCAATGATCTCGCTGACGATGTCCACAGCGCTAGACAGAATCATAGATAACTCCTTCACTAGGATTAGCTCTTTATATGCTATCCAAGCACAAGGCATTACATCGGGGCAATAGTGTGCTTCTTCGGCAGATCGCTTTCCTGCTTGGTGGCCAGCTGGCGCAATGCCTGACGGAGCGCCAACCGGGACTGATTCGGCTGAATCATAGCGTCTAGATAACCACGCTCGGCCGCAACATAAGGAGCGGTCATGGTCTCATCGTAGAAGTCCATGAACATCTTCTTGGTCATCTCACGCTGCTCAGGGGTCTCGGCTGCCTCGAGCTGCTTGCCCGCGATCATCACCACGGCAGCGGCCGCGCCCATCACTGCGATCTGCGCGGTCGGCCACGCTAGGTTGATATCACCGGTCAGGTTCTTCGAGCCCATCACGGCATAGGCACCGCCGTAGGCCTTGCGCACGATGAGCGAGACCTTCGGCACGGTGGCTTCCACCACGGCGAAGGCGAACTTGGCGCCGCGGTGAATAAGACCCACCTTCTCCTGCTCCACGCCCGGCAGATAGCCCGGGGTATCCACTACGAAGACCAGCGGAATATTGTAGGCGTCGCAGATGCGGATAAAGCGCGCGCCCTTATCGGCGGCGTCGGCATCAATGCAGCCCGCAAGGTGCATGGGGTTATTGGCCACAAAGCCAACGGTCTTGCCATCGATGCGGCCGAAGGCGGTGATCATATTGGGCGCGAAGTTCTCTTGAATCTCAATGAGGTCCTCGTCATCGCCCAACTGGGTCAACAAGTCCATCATGTCGTAGCCAGCATTGGTGTCATCCGGCATGAAGGCATTGAGCTCTTCGTCTTCGGCCACTTCGGCGTCGGAAGGCGCAGCGAACTCCGGTGACTCATCAAAGCAGGTCAGCGGCAGGTGGTCGAGGAGATCGCGGACCATATCAAAGGCGTCATCCTCGGAAGGGACGACCGCCGAGACGTTACCGTTGAGCTCCTGCTGGCGAGCACCGCCCAGCTCGGCGGAGGTAATATCCTCACCGGTAACCTCACGGATGACGTTCGGGCCGGTGACGTACATTTCCGCTTCCTCGTCCACGGCAATGACAAAGTCCGTGGTCACGGGAGCATAGACGGCGCCACCGGCGGACTTGCCCATCATGATGGAAATCTGCGGGCTGCGGCCGGACAGCGGAAGCTGGCGGCGGGCGATCTCGGAGTACATGGCCAACGAAGTCACCGCATCCTGGATGCGGGCGCCGCCGGAATCCTGGATACCGATAACCGGGCAGCCAATCTTGATGGCCATGTCCATGACCTCGGTGACCTTCTTACCAAAGGTCACGCCGACAGAGCCGCCGTACACGGTCTTATCGTGGGCATAGATACACACAGGGCGGCCGGAGATGCGGCCATAACCGGTGACCACGCCATCGGAATAAATGGCGTCAGGGTCACCCGGGGTCTTGCCCAAGGAGCCGGTTTCGACGAAGGAACCCTCATCTAGCAATTCATTGATGCGTTGACGAGGCGTGGTGCGCCCAGCCTCGTCGCGGCGCTTGCGGGAGCGCTCACTGCCTGGGTCCTGCGCCTTGTCCAGACGCTCGCGCAGGTCAGCGAGTTTCTCAGCGGTTGTCTGCTTGGCCGCCACGTATCTTCTCCTCGATCCATTCGTTCATATGCTTGCCCACGATGCCGATGGCCGGCTCGTCCGGCACTGCAAGGTGATCGCCTTGCAGCTGCACAATTTCTAGATCCTTAACGATAACTCCCCAACCGCCGTCGGGGTCAATCTCAGCGTAGCGCGGCTCCAGCTCAATCGCACCGTCGTGCATGCGCTCGGAACGGAAAAGCAGTACCGGCACGGTGACATCGGCCCAGCGATGGAAGTCGATCTTGGCCAGAATCTGGTTATCCACGAAGGAAGCGCGCTGGTGCTCCAGTACGCCGGCGGCAAGGCCGTGCTCGGAGGCGTCGGTAGTAGCGAGGAACTCCGCCAACATGGTCATGAGCGCATCTTCGCCCATGGTCTCAAGCATCTCGTACGGTGGCTCAAAATCCAGGCCGTAGGTCTTCTTCGCAAAGGCCGCGTAGCGCTCCCACCGAGCACGGGTTTCTTCCGGGGTATCCGGCGCTGGGTTCGACGGCTGGGTGGTATCCAGCAGCGCGATGAACGCCACGTCCGCCGAATCCTGGCCGCGCTGGGTGCGCTGATGCAGCTGGTAGGCCACCTCGTAGGCCAGCGCGCCACCGAAGGACCACCCGCCGAGCACGACCTTGCGGCCGCGCGCGTAGTGCAAGATGTCCTCGATATAAGCCTCGGCGCGCTCCTCCAGCGAGCCTTCGATGCGCTCTACGCCGTAGACTGCCACGTCCTCGGGCAGGCGGCGGGTCAGTGGCTGGTAGACCACAGTTGTGCCGCCGGCTGGGTGGAACATGAATACGGCAGGACCATCAGCCTCGCGTAGGACGCGGATATTGCCTTCTACCTCAGTCTCCAGTCCTTCGCGGACGAGGTCGGCCAACGTCTCTAGGGCCTCGGCCTCGTGGACCTGCTGGGCGGTGACCTCGATGCCGGCGCGCTCGGTGAGGCGCTCGGCGATCTGGGCCGCTACCTCGTCGCTCACCTCAGGCAGCGCCGAGGTAACGCCCGCCGCTGCCTTTCCCGTGAAGGTGGCCCAGGTACCAAAGACCATGCGCTCCGAGGCATCGCGCGGGGCAACGCCGACGCCCTGGCCGGGCTCGTCTTCTTCTGGTGCAGGCGTATCCGCAGAAGCAATGTCGCTGGTATCCACGCTGCCGCCAGCGACGGCCTCTTCCACCATGGCAATGACGTCTGCCAAAGAGGCGTCGCGAAGCGCCTGCACCTGCAGCTGCGGAATCTGGAAGTCATTTTCCACGCGGTTCTTAATGCGCATGCCCATCAGGGAATCCAGGCCCAAGTCAATGAGCGGCAGCTCGCGCGGCAGGTCAGAGACGTCGTAGCCCATGGATTCCGACACGATGAGTGCGAGGCGATCCTCCACGGTTTCCTCCGCGGGATCCCAGCGCACGGCATCAACCTCTGCGGTTGCCGCAGGCTCGCTTTCAGGCACATCGGCCACGCCCGGGATGGGCGCCGCGCCCAAGTCCAAGGCGGAGGCAAAGCCTTCCGCCAAGAGCTCCGTCTGCGCGCCACGGACGGCGTAGACGGCTACGGACATACCACCGATGGACTGGCTTACCACCGTGGTGACCTCACCGCGCGGTGGCAGGTCGGCGTGCTCCTCGGTGGCGATGATGCGCGCCCCAGGCTGAACGGCCTCGGCCGCGGCCTCCACGATGGCCAGCGCGGATGGCGCCTGATCCGCATTGGTGGAGAAGGCCACCTTGCCCTCTGGCAGGTTGACGCGTGCGCCCGGCAGGCCGGAAACGCCGGCCGACGGACGGGCGTTGGTCCAGAAGCGCTGGCGGTTGAACTGGGTATAGGGTGCCTCCACGCGCGCACCAGAGCCAAAGACCGCGCCAAAATCTACCGGCATGCCGGCGACATAGAGCTTGCTGAGCAGGTCCAACAACGACTCGGTGGGATCTACCTTGCGCTTCAACGCATACAGCAGCTGCGCATCGGCCTTGCCCACGGCGAAGGCGGTGGACATGAGGCCCATCAGCGCCACCGGGTTCGGCGAGATTTCTACCAGCTGGGTGTGGCCGGCGTTGAAGGCTGCCTCGGTGGCATCCTGCAAATAGACCGAGTGGCGGGTCATGCGCAGCCAATAGTCCTCATCGTGGACGGTGGTACCAGGGCGATAAACCTCGCCCTTATCCACGGAGGAAAACAGCGGGGTGTGCAGCGGCTTGGCCTCCATGCCGGCGATGGCTGCATGCAGCTCGCCCAGGATGGGGTCCACGGCCGAGGTATGCCCTGCGGCCTTCACATTGAGTGCACGGGCGAACTTGCCCTCGCCGTCGAGCTTTTCCACCAGGTCCAGCACCTCTTGGCGCGGGCCGCCCACGGTGGTCATTCCGGGGCCGGTGTACACGGCGGGTTCGATGTTTCCGTCGAGCGCGGCAATATCCTCGGCCGAGAGCTCTACGACGGCCATGGCTCCTTGCTCGGCATCGCTTAGCGACGCCTCACCCTCACCCATCAACCGCGCGCGATGGCAGGCAATAACCATGGCGTCCTCTGCGGAGATGCCGCCTGCAGCATAGGCCGCGGCAATTTCGCCCATGGACATGCCCATTACGCCGGCCGGGCGCACGCCAAAGGAAGCGAGCAGGTCCGTCAACGCAATCTGAATGGCGGTAATGGCCACCTGGGCGGTCTCGGTGTCATAGGTTTGGGCATCATCGTTGACGATATCCAAGATGGACCAGCCGGACTCAAAGTCCACGATGGCATCCAGCTCTTCCAAGCGGGCCTTGAACTGCGGCGAGAGCGCAATCATGTCCTTCGCCATCTTGCGGTGCTGGGATCCGAAACCGGAGTAAACAAATACGGGCCCCGGGACCTGCGGGGAATCCGCAGCGGCGATGCCAACGGAAACCTTGCCCTCAGCTACCTGGCGCAGGCGCTTGACCGCTTCCTCGGTGGAGCTAGCCATCACGACGGCGCGGGAACGGGAGTGGTTGCGGCGGGCGACGGTGCGGGCGACGTCGACAAGCGCGGGCTTTTCCGCCTCAATGAAGTCTGCCAGCAAGGCCGCAGCGCGTGCCCGGCGCGAAGGCAAGAGGCCAGAGACCGGCAACGCCACCGTTTCGGTGGAAAGCTGGGGCGCGCGTTTGGCCGGGGCGCCGCGATAATCGGTGAGCACGACGTGCGCATTGGTGCCACCGAAACCAAAGCCAGACACACCAGCGACCTTGCGCCCGGAGTATTCGGGCCACTCGCGCGGATCCTCCACTACCTCGAGATGCTCGGCCTCGAAATCGATATAGCGATTCGGCGCCGAGTAATTGATATTCGCCGGAATCACGTCATTGCGCATGGCCTGGATGACCTTGATGAGGCCGACCACGCCCGCGGCGGATTCAGAGTGGCCGATATTGGTCTTGGCAGAGCCGAGCAAAATAGGAGTTTCGACCCCGCGGCCCGCACCGAGCACGCGGCCCAGGGCAGAGGCCTCGATCGGATCGCCCAAAATGGTGCCGGTGCCGTGGGCTTCGATATAGTCCACGTCCTGCGGATTTACGCCCGCATCAGCATAGGCGCGACGCAGCACATCCTCCTGTGCCTCCGGGTTCGGGGCGGTCAGGCCATTAGAGTGGCCATCGGAGTTGACGGCCGAGCCCTTGATGACGGCCAGGATATCGTCGCCGTCCGCTTCCGCGTCCTCCAAGCGCTTGAGCACGAGGACGCCGGCGGCGTCGGCACGCACGATGCCATCGGCGTCGTCAGAAAAGGCGTGAATGGCGCTCGTGGGAGAGGTAACGCCCAACTCCGAGAACGCCGTGGACGCATGCGGGGCGGCCAGAATATTCACGCCGCCTGCCAGCGCCACGTCCGCGCTCCCCGTGCGCAAATCCTTCATCGCCTGGTTCACCGCCACGAGGGAGGAGGAGCAAGCCGTATCCACGTTGATGGAAGGGCCGCGGAAATCCAGGGCGTAGGAAATGCGATTAGCCACCACGGCGGAAGAAATGCCGGTCAGCGCATACGGGTGCATCTCGGCGGAATCGGCACCGATGAGCATGCCGTAGTCATTATTGGTCGATCCCATATACACGCCGGTCTGCGTGCCACGCAGCTCATTGGCGGGAACACCAGCGTTTTCTAGCGCTTCCCACACCAGCTCCAACAGGATGCGCTGCTGGGGATCCATGTTGGCGGCCTCTAGCGGGGACAGGCCAAAAAATTCCGCATCAAAGGACGCGATGTCTTCGATATAGCCGCCGTCGGTATTTTGCTGGGCGATCTTCTCGCTCATGACCGGATCAGCGGAGTACTCGGACCACCGGCCTACTGGCAACGGGCCGGTGCCTGCGCGGGATTCCGCCAACATAGACCAGAACTCTTGGGCATTCTTAGCACCCGGGAAGCGGCCGGAAAGACCAATGACCGCAACGTCAGATCCCTGCGCGATCCGCGGCGCGTGCTCTTCCGGCTGGGGCGCCGCCGGTGCGTTCAGCAGGCGGTCCGCCAGCAGCTCGATGGTGGGATACTCATATGCCACGGTGGCATCGAGGCGGGTGCCCAGAAGGTTTTCCAGCTCGCCGGATAGCACTACAGCATCCCGCGAGGAGAGGCCATAATTTTCCAAAGGCTTGGAATCTAGGATCTCTTCGGCGGAAACACCGGTGGCCTGGGCGACCCAGTCACGCAGCCATGCTCGCAGTTGCTCGATGGTCATAAAAAGGTCTTTCGTTACGGAAAAATACTAAATGGCGTAGGGGTATATCGCTATATTTTGTCACTTTGTTAGCGATATATCAGAATCCCACATAATTCTTCTTGGCTACGCGGCGCGCAATCTTGCCGGAGGACGTGCGGTTGATTTCGCCAGGTGCCTTCCACACGATGTCATCCGGAGTAATGCCATGGTGGGCAGTGACCGCGGTGCGAATGGCCTCGGTTGCCTCGGCATCGCCGGACGGCTGCGCATCATCGGCGCGCTCCACCAGCAGGACGAGGGACTCAGAATCATTGCCTTCCACGGAAAAGGCTGCAACGGAATCCGGGCGAACCTGTGCGGAAGCTGCTTGCACCGTGCCCTCAATATCCTGCGGATAATGGTTGCGCCCAGCAATGACGATGAGATCCTTCAGGCGGCCCGTAATGTACAGCTCACCATCCACGATGGTTGCCAAGTCTCCGGTGGCCATCCAGTAATCGTCTTCCGGCAGGCCATCCTGCAGGCGCTCACCCAGCGTATTGCGGAAGGTCGCAGCAGTTTCCTCTGGGCGGTTGAGGTAGCCGGTGGCCATATTGGGACCGTGGACCCAGATTTCTCCGATAACGCCGTCCTTCACCTCGGTGCGAGTTTCCGGATCCACAATGGCGAGGTGCTGGTGCGGCACGCACTGTCCATTGGAGGCGTAGGCAACGGTATCTTCGGATTTATCCTCAATGACGGCGCGACCTGCGGCCAGCTCCGCGCGGTTAAAGTGCGCGATGACCGGGCGCTTGTCAGTTTGCGGGGTAGACACAATAAGTGCTGCCTCTGCCAGACCATAGGCCGGGCGCAGTACGGAACGGTCCACGCTGAAGGCATCGAGGAAGGAGTCCACGGCCGATTCCGTCACCGGCTCGGAACCAATAATGATGCCGGCCACGTGCGAGAAATCTGCATCCTCGGCATGGCGAGCGGCAAGTTCCAAGGCAAAGTTCGGGATAGCGGTATAGGTGGCCTGTTTGCCGGCCGTCACGCGCCGGACCCAGCGATCCGGGTGCTGGATGAAATCGCGCGGGGTCATCACCTCGAAGTCGAGGCCCAAGATGGTGACAAATACGGCCAGGATGATGCCCATATCGTGGTGCATCGGCAGCCAAGAAACGATGCGGGCCGGCATCTGCAGCTGCAGGGCCTGGAAAATCTGCGCCACGTTGGTAATAATCGCGCGATTGGTGAGCTCCACGCCGGCCGGGGTGCGGGTGGAACCGGAGGTGTACTGCAGGAAGGCAGTGTCCTCTGCGGTTCCTTCCACAGGAGTCCAGGAGGAAGCCAAAGAATCCGGCAGGACATCAAGGGAGATGATGCGCGGGCGCTCACGTTGAGCGGAAAAGTACGTGCGCACTGCCGCCGCCGATACGCGGTTAGTTACCACGATGGACGGTTCACAGTCACCAAATACGGCCTTGAGGTGGTCCGAGTGGCCCGGTTCGTTGGGGTCATATAGCGGAATCGGCACCATGCCCGCATAAAGAGCACCCAAGAAGCCGAAGACGTATTCCGGTGAATTACCTGCCAAGATGGCCACGCGGGTACCGGGCTCTGCCACCTGCTGCAGGCGCGCCGCCACCACCTTGATGCGGTTATTGACCTGTGCGCGGGTAAGCTCCCGGCAGGTTTCTTCCTCACCGTAGATCCACTGGCGCATGACCACGCGGTCTGGGTCGGTTTCCGCTTGGAAGAGCTTCTCTGCCAACTGGGCCAAGGTGAACTCGGGTGCTAAGAACTGCCCCATCTGCGCTTTTAGATCCATCGATTCTCCTTAGGTAAATGGTTTCGTTAATAAAACTATCGGAGTTGGGGGAATGGTTGTTACGCGGCGTCGATAAGCTGGCGGGCCCAGCCCACTACCCACTGGTTGGCAGTCGTGCCATCGATAACGCCACTATTTGAGGCGTACTGCGCATGCACGCCATTCGCGGCAATCAAACCCTGCGCGCGCTCTAGTGCATTGGTGACGTTTGGCGGGGCATCACACACCGAATCATTGGGCGCGCAAATTTGGAAGGTGCGATCCGCGAGGCTACCGAACCCATTCTGGCGCGCACCACGCATGGAAGCACCCGGCACGATGGGCTGCACCAATCCGGATACGGGCTGAAGGGCAATTTCTGCACCGACGCCACCCACCTTGCGGCCTGGGTTTTGCCCGACGCCATTTTGGCGGCGGCCGTCTGCGATAAGGGCCACGCCTGCGATGTTTTCCGCCGGAACCACGCCCTGGCCGCCACCAATCTCATCGGCAACGTCGCCAGCAATCACCGCACCCTGAGAAAAGCCGCTCAGAATGAACTTGGTAGCCGGGCAGCTTTGATGAACGCTACGCAGCTCGTCATTCATCTTGGCGGTTCCCTCAGTGCGGGAATCGTCGTAGCTCATCTCGTGCTGCGCATTAATATTTTTGAATTGCGCGGTATAGGGAAGGGTCCAGACCTTCACGTCGTCCCCGTAGGCCTCCTGCAACGGCTTCGTAATAGACAGCATGAACGAGCGCGGGTTGGCAGAAGGATTAATGGGGTCGTCGTCAGCCGCGGACTCCCAAGTACCCGGGGCAGAAATGAACTCAACACGGGGGCACCACTCGGGCTGCTGCGGTTGCGGCGGCGCTGCCTGCTCCGTGGTATGCGGAGCCGGGGAATCAGTGCCTTGGTTGAAGTAACGCGACGCGCCCACGCCAATGACAGCTAATACGACGAGGGCCGCGACAACGGTAATAGTTTTTCGCATGGATTAGTTGTACCAGGTAAACCTAGCAAATCCCTGAACGTGCAGAATCCTTGATGAGCTGGGAAAGCTCCTCAAAACTCTGCGTGGTGCGCTGCTGCTCGATGAGCTGGCCGGCAACTGCAGAAATGGTGACCTCATTCTCGTCGCAGGCCGCTTTGCCGGCTCCAAGGAGCTGATCCTCTACGCCATCGACGTTAACGCCGGCGTCCTTGAGCTTGTCCAAGTACTTGGCCTCTGGTTCCGGCACCTCAGCGGACGGGATTTCAGAGATCTCGCGCGCACCGCGGTCTTCTTGCGACTTAGAGGTGGCACTCTCCGAAGAAGAGGAAGGGGCCTCGGACTCGCGCTCGAGGGGCGCGACCTCGGTCTCTTGCGGCGGTTCGCTATCCACCGTGGCGGAATCGCAGCCCGCAAGACCCAAGCACAGCGCCGCGCCCACAACTACTAGCTTGCGCATAGCTACTTCTTCTCGGCCCGAACCTGGCCGAGGACCTCACTGATCTTGCCGTGCTGGAATTCCTGGCTCAGGCCGCCAGCGGCAATCTCGGAATAGTCAGAAGTAGGCCAGCCGAACTCGCCCTGCTCCCAGCCAGCCTGGCCCCAGCGGTCCATGATCTTGCTCTTTAGGATGTAGTGCGCACCAGTCTTCGGGGACCAGTAGATGCTGCCCTTTTCAAAGGTCTGGAAGAAGCCGCCGTTGACGGCGTTCTCACCGGACGTCGGGAAGCCGAGCGCAGATTCAGCGCCGCCCATGTCCTTGTACTTGGCGCCGATAGCACCGTGGACTACCTGGTTGGAGCCATCCGGGTTACGGGTCAGGACGCCATCCTGGAATTCCTGCATGTAACCCTCGCCGACCTTCTTAACCGAGCCGGTCGGGTACTTCAGGTCGCCCTTTTCGTAGCCATTCTTACCCCAGGCCTGGAACATATCGCCGGTAATCTCCCAAGCGCCGGTCTCCGGGGACCAGTAGATGGAGCCGTGCTCGAAGTGCACGAAGCGACCCTTGCCGTCCGGGGTCTTAGACTCGCCGGTCTTAGGGAAGCCCAGCCAGGAGGTAGGCCCGCCGATTTCGGCGTAGCGGGCACCAATGCGGCCGAAGAGAGCGTGCGCACCGGTATCCGGGGACCAGTAAGCGGTACCAGACTCGAAGTCCTGGGCCTTGCCCTTCTTAGCGACGTCGTACTCGTTATTCAAGCAAGAGCCAATGACGCCGCTCTTGGTCTCCTTGGCGATGGCGCCGATGGCCTCACAGTCCGCACCGCGATCAGCCTTGTCCATCTCGAGGGCATCTGCGATGTAGGGCCATGCCTGCTGCATCTCAAACTGCCAGTATTCCCAGCTGTGCACGCCGGATGGGCGGAACTTAATCACTGGGTTAATCTTGGCGCGCTTTGCGTAGTCCACATAGGTCTGGGTGGACATGCGGGAAATGACCTCCAAGCCCATACCGGCAAGGTTGGCCTGACCCTTGGCTACGGAGTTGGCGTTACCAAAGTCATCCTTGCCCGAACCTGCAGAGACATAGACCTTCATGTCCTTCAGGTTTTCAATGCCCAGCTTCGGATCGTGGTCGATCCAGTTTTGAGAACCTGGCTCGCCCCACATCTTGCGGGAATCATAGCCGCCGGCATCGCGCTGCGCAGCCATGATGGCTTCCGGCATGCCGCGCGTAGTGGTGTCCAGGTAACCGGAGAAGGAACCCACGAAGTTGAACAGGTGCGGGTTGCGCTCAGCCAAGTTCATCGCGGCCGTGCCGCCCATGGACAGGCCGGTGACCGCACGCTTGTGGTTCGAGCGGTACTCATTATCCAAGATGGGGATCAATTCCTTGGTGAGGAAGGTCTCCCACATGTAGTGCTTACCGCGGTCTGCCTGCTCCCAGTCCGAGTAGAAGGAAGATTCGCCGCCTACCGGCATAACTAGGTTGACGTTACGGTCAGCGTACTGGTTCAGAATATTGGTCTCGATGGTCCAGCCGGACTCATCGTCACGTGCACGCAGGCCGTCGAGCGCCCATACCTCTGGGAACTTCTTTTCCGGGTGGGAGTACCAGTCACGAGCCAGCTGGATCTGCACCTTCTGCTCTTTGTCCGGCATAGCCGCGGACTTGATGTAGACCATCAAGTGGCGGTTGGTCAGGTACTCCACACGATTGATCTTGACACCCTCCGGCAGGCCCTTAACATCTGGGTATTCGGTGTTCAGCGGGGTGCGAGCGGGCGGCTCCTTCGGTGCGAAGTGATCGGACAGGCTGGAATCGCCGCCGATTGCGGAAGAGAGATCGCCTACGGAAGATTGTGCGGTGGCGTTTGGCAGCAGAGCCAAACCCACGGCAATAGCGGTAGGTACTGCGGCCACTGCAAGGCCCTTGCGAGCTTTGCTCGGGGAAGTGCTTTTGCGCATAGGTAAACGTCCTTGAAGATTTGCCGCGGTACCTTTCCGAGGGTTCCCCTCCCCCGGACCGATGCCTGCGGCGTGAGCTGTCTATCGTGTGCTCAAGTTTAAGTTGAACTTGAGACTTACGCTAGACTGACACGCCGCTACATTGCCGGGGAGTTGCCCGGGTTATCCTGTCCGCTCACGCGATACAGGTGCTCGTTGACAAACTCACCGACGCCCCAGCGTGCCAGCTCGCGGCCGTAGCCGGAGCGATTCACGCCACCGAAAGGCAGGCCTGCTGCGGTTACCGACGCCTCGTTGACAAACGTCATGCCATCGTTGAGCTGGTTTGCCACCTCGAATGCGGCATCCAGGTCGGTGCCCCACACGGAGCTGGACAGACCATACTCCGAGTTATTGGCAATCTCGATAGCCTCTTCAACATCCTTGGCCTTGTAGACAATAGCCACAGGACCGAAGATCTCGTTGCAGCCTACGTCGGTGGATGGGTCGACGTCGGTAAGCAGCGCAGGCTCCATGTAGGCGCCCTCGCGGTCAATCTTCTTGCCGCCTACGCGAATCTTGGCGTCACCATTGGCCACGGCCTTTTCTAGGCGCTCCACAATCTCATCGCGAGCACCGATGGAGGACAGCGGACCAATGTCGGCATTCTCGTCGTCATAAGTGCCAACCTTCATGTCCCCAATCTTCTTCTCCAGGTACTCCACGGTGCGGTCGTAGAAGTCCTCCAGAACGATGAGGCGCTTTGGCGCGTTGCAGGCCTGGCCAGTGTTGTACATGCGAATCAGGTTGTACTGATCCAGGACCCACTCCAGGTTCTCATCATCAATAACCAGGAACGGGTCGTTGCCGCCTAGCTCCAGCACGGACTTCTTGTAATTTTCACCGGCGGTCTTGGCCACGGCAGCACCTGCGCCCTCCGAGCCGGTCAGCGAAACACCCTTGATACGCTTATCCGCTACAAAGGCATCCATCTGGGAACCGGAAGCGTAGATGTTGATGTACGCGTCCTTCGGCAGACCAGCCTCTTCCAGGATGTCCTGGCATGCCTGGGAAGACAGCGGGCAGATGGAAGCGTGCTTGAGCACAATGGTGTTACCCAGCAGCAGGTTAGGCGCCGCGAAGCGGGCTACCTGGTAGTACGGGAAGTTCCACGGCATGATGCCCAGCAGTGGACCGATCGGCTCCTTGCGCACTACGGTCTTGTCGGCATTCTGTGCCGGCAGGTACTCGTCGGCAAGCAGCTCGTGCGCGTGCTCGGAGTAGTAGCGGTAAATATCGGCAACAATCTGTACCTCGGCCTTGGCCCAACGGGTCAGCTTGCCCATCTCGCGGCCGATGTGATCTGCTAACTCATCAATGCGCTCTTCATAAAGGTCAGCTGCGCGGGACAAAACCGCAGCACGCTCCTCGATGCGAGTGCTACGCCATGCCTCGTAGGCCGCGGTGGAGCGGTCTAGGATGTCATCGCGCTGCGAATCATCGATACGTTCAAACTGGTCTTCACTCTTGCCTGTGTTTGGATTCTCAATAGCGAACATGCGCCCCTGTATAGTCCCAACTCACATACCTTGCAATGAACCCCTCCTGAGCTTGAGGAATCGCTCCCACGTCAGTTTCCAATGAATACTCCGGGGCGCCAATGGACCTGCCGCTCGATCCACCTCATAAGTGCCATCCTCAAACATCCAGACAATATCTCCGGTAAACGGGTCCATGATGTATCGCACCCGACCATCCGTCTTCACGTTATGGTGATGCTGACACAAGCTCACCAGATTTCCCACACTGGTAGGTCCTTTGTCGCCGTACTCCACGCGATGATCCAATTGACAATAGTGTGCTGGCATCGAGCACCCTGGCCACCGGCAGGTCGCGTCCCGTCCCTGCACCCAGGCGCGGATTTCTTCTGAGGGAACATACTTTTCGACGTCCTCGGCGGTAAGAGTTCGCACCGCAGAGTCATGGGCCAGGTCCTCCCCCAGATCGCACCATCCTGCGCTAGGAATGAAGACGCGGGAAGGATCCTCCCCGGTGCGATAGGTGTTAATCACCACCTTGGTACTAGTGCGGTTGAAGATCAGACTTTCCAGCGCCTCCGCCGTTGAAACCCCCTCTTGTGCTGCCGCTTTATCAATATGTCTAGAAATTGCCGCCGCAGTGGCCTTATCTGTCTTCAACACAATCGTGGCCTGTCCACCCGAATAGGACACCGACACTGCGCGCTCGATCTGCGCCGATAAATCTGGCTTCAGCAGCCCATCAATGAATCCACGCAGGAAATTTCGGATTTCCGGTTCCGTCGGCACGTGCTGTCCCGGGTCTTTGGGCGTGAGGAAATCTGCCAAGGCCGCATCAACTAGTTGGATCTGCGCTTCGTCCTCGCCGAGGGGACGCAATTCCACGTCAATAACTTGGAGTCGCGGAAGGTCCAAAATCCAGTGTTCCGTTTGCACTGCGGTAGTAAGCGGCAGTTCGCGCATCCGAAAGTGGGCTTGGATTGCACTTGATACCCGCCATCGCGAAAGACCGAGTCTCTTGGACAAAACGGCCAGTGTGCAATCAACGTCGTCTTCTAACTGTGGCAGCACTGCCTGGAACAGTTGCCATGATTGAATTCTTTGCACCATGGCCATGACACACACGGTGTCTTCCATGTCATTGGTAGAAAAATACGCCTGTTTTGGTGGTGCGGTAGCAGTAGTCACGAAAGCTCCCCCTCTGAATAATTTCGCACACCCAATCGAACTGACACGCCTAGATTAGCGCAATGCCGAGACGCCCGCAATAGTTAGACGTATATTTGTTCGATACCCTTCGCAAAAGAAAATCCCCTTTCCTTAAGAAAGGGGATTCGGCCGCAAGAATTACCAAGCGTTCATGACGTTAAGCACCTGTGGCTTAGAGCGGTTGAGCTGGTAGCCGAACTGCTCCCAGTTGTGCAGACCCTGTGCCGGGTAGTCCACGGTCGGGTTCAGGCCCTGCAGGCGAGCGGCACCCTCCCACACGCGGGTGGTGATATTCGAGCCGAACTCGAGCGCGGCACCGGCGGCCTGGTGCTCCGGAAGGTAGTGGCTATCGCCGGCGCCTGGGACACCAGAAGCTGCGGAGATGTACAGGTTGGTATTGCGCAACTTCGGAATAAGCAGCAGCGGATCGTTCTGGAAACGCTTCGGGTTAAACAGGGAACCGTACATAGCGTTGATGTTGAATCCGCCCGCATCCAGCATGGCAAAGCGCATCATGGTCTGAGCGCCTGGGACCGTGGTGGTCAGGAAGCCGGAGTAGGACAGCGCCTGACGGAACTGGTTCGGGTGCTTTGCAGCCAGGGTCAGGGCGGCACCGGCGCCCATGGACAGGCCAGCAATGGAGTTGTTGTTGCGGGCAACACCGAAGTTGCGCTCCAAGTAGCCAGGAAGCTCGCTGGTCAGGAAGGTCTCCCACTTGTAGTTGACCGGATTTTCCAGGTCATAGGTAGCAGGACCCTGCCAGTCAGCGTAGAAGGAAGCAGCACCACCGACGGGCATAGCGAGGGTGATGTTGTGCGGCTCGTAGGTCTTGGCAGCATTAACGTCATTTACCCATGCGTTAGTGCGATCGGTGGCACGCAGGCCATCTAGCAGGTAGAGGGCAGCATTGCCGCCGCGCTTTGCCGGCTGAACCTGCACCGGGATGGTGCGGCCCATAGCCTGGGACCATACGTCGCAACGCTGGACCCACCAGCCAACCTTGTCCCACTCACACGTACCAGTGGCGTCACGGCGCAGCCAGTCGCGGTTGGCTGCCTCTGCCGGCTGGGAACCTGCCACGACGGCCAGGCCCAAAGCTACGGCAACTGCCATGATGACTGAAAGGACGCGACCCTTGATGGATGCAGTCATCTTTCTCCTTCAAACTACTCGGTGATTGTCACTAAGTTCTATCGTCCGGAACCTGTATACCGTTAACGTCACGGATCGATAACAATGTCACAGAATAGTGTAACTTAGGTTCCCCCTAAAGTCTGCATCTAAAGGAATTAGCTCAGGTAGTCAGAGGGATCAGAAGAAAAAGTGAGGGTCCGACCATCGGTCAGAGAGAATTTAATATTTTTCCAGAAACGGTCCCAAGTTAGGGGTTCCCTGTATGTGGCGAAGAGTTTCTGAAAATCGGCGTCGGCAAGCGCGGCGCGAGCCTTGGCCGCCTCGTACTTATCAATCCACGCCGGGATCTCGTCGATATCGGCGGCGGAATCTGCCACCTGCCACGACATATCCAAGCTCTTGTCGTGCCCAATGCGCCCGCCCTCGATGCGCGGCTGGCGCGCCGCCAAAGGGTTGCTGAGGCCGATATTGTCCAGCACGCGAATATCCAGCGGCGCATTCATGGAAGACAGGCCCAAATTGAGCAGGTAAACGGTCGGCGGATCGGTGCGCGAAGGGTCCGCAGGCGTGGCCGTCCACGAGAACCTATCTTCGCCCTTGATATAGCGGAAGGTCATGGCGTCGCCCGCCTCTAGCTCGTCGATGCCCTCCTGGTAGTCCTCCATAAACTTGGCGCCGAGGAACTCTTCGGCCCGCATAGGAGGATCCTGGCGCTGGGTGGCATAGGTCCAAAAATCGCGCTCGTCCACGATGGAAATTTCATCCGCATAGATGCTGCGATCCACCGGATGCCCGCGCAGAACGATAACCAGCGCCCACACCGCACAGAGGACGGAAACGATCCACATGCGTACGCTAACGACAAAGATCGGAAGCAGAATCGCAAAAAGTGGCAGCAGCAGCATGCGGCCGTGCATAAAGTCTCCACCCACGCGCAAGACATAAAGCGTATGGATGAGCGCCGCACCTACAAAAAGATACGTGGCAGTGGCGGTGGATCGGAGAGCCGTGGGGCGCAGGTCCGCCTTCCACAGACCCGCAATGGCTAGCACGATGAGCGGTAGGAAGAGCCAGTACGGTCCGGCAAAGTCCGCCAGGTAGGTAAAGCCCTTGCCCCATTCGGAACCGGCCGCAGACTTGGCCACGGCTGTGTGCGGGGTCAGCAGGCCGTAGTAACCCATGCGGAAAATCTCATAGGCCAACGGCAGCGGGACTGCGACGGCAAGAATCTTCCACCAGCGGTGGGATACGAGCAGCACGATTCCCACCAGGCCACCGTACAGAGCGAGCTCTGGGCGCACCAGCCAGGACAGCCCGGCCCAGAAGGCGAGCCAATAGGCGTCGCTATTGCTCCCGGAGTGGCGACGCGGGCGCGACCACCTCAGCAACAGCCACCACAGCACCGCAAGGTAGAAGATGCACAGTCCCCATTCCAGGCCGGAGGTAAAGAAGTCGCGGGCCGGTGGCAGGGCCACATACACAAGTGCGCCGGCCGGAAGGACGGCGCCAGAGCGCATGCTTGCCGACGCCCCCGTGCCGACAACCATTGCTGCTACCGCCAAGAAGAGGCCCAAGTAAATGGCGATGCCTTCCAGGTTTGCGTGGGAGACCCAGCGCACGAGGAAGATGAGGTACTGCCACAGCGTGGAAGTATTGGCCTCCACGCGCTCGCCCATATTGAACACGGGCCCGTTTCCAGCTTCGAGATTGCGCACGGTACGCAGGACGATGAGTCCGTCATCGGAAATCCAGCGGCGCGCAAAACCGCCCCACAAAGATAAAACACCGATCACAAGGGCGGCCGCCGGGGCACTCCAGCGGGCGATACTCTTGTGGTCGGTGTTAAGCACGGGGAGAAAGTTTATCAGCCCCGCGGAAAATTTCTATATCGATTCAGCTGTGTCTAGAACAACGGCATGATATAAACCGCCATGGCGATGCAGGCGAGCCAAGCCAAGGCGAGAACCTGCAAAGTGCGGTCCTCGAGTGCAATCTCATCCGGTGCGCCGCCCTGGCCGCGGTCCACATCGGCCGCGTAACGCAGGATGGCGATAGTAAACGGCACCATGGAAATCTGGTACCACACGCCACCGGTCTGGGCGTCGTTAGCGAGCTCGAAGCCCCACAAGGTGTAGCAGATGACCACTGCGGTGGCGGCTAGGGTCCACACGAAGCGCAGGTAGGTGGGCGTATAGCCCTCCAGGGATTTGCGGATTTTCGCGCCAGTCTGTTCTACCAACAGGATCTCCGAGTAGCGCTTGCCGGAGGCCATAAACAGCGAGCCGAAGGCCGCCACCAGCAGGAACCACTGGGAAAGCTCGATGCCTGCGGCTACGCCACCGGCCATGGTGCGCAGCATGAAGCCGGAGGACACCAGCGCAATATCGATCACCGGCATATGCTTCCAGCCAAAGCAATAGCCCAACTGCAGTGCGATATAAATTGCCATCACGATAGCCAGCTGCGGCCCGGCCGTAGCGAGGAAAGACAAGCCGATGGACAGGCAGATGAGCACCACGGCCATGACATAGGCGAGCTTGATCGGTAGCACACCCGAGGCAATCGGGCGGAAGCGCTTGGTCGGATGCTCTTGGTCCTCTCGCCAATCCTTCGCATCGTTAATCAGGTAAATGGAGGAAGCACCGAGGCAGAAGACGACGAAGGCCAAGAGGACGTCGAGAAGCACGCGGCCATGGAACAGCGCTTCGGCGCCGGCCGCGGCGGGGGCGGCCAGCACCAGGACGTTTTTGACCCACTGCTTGGGGCGCAGGGCCTTAATCATGCCATCGGCAAGATTCTTCGGCGGCTTGCGCTTGCGGCCGGTGTCTACGCCAGAGGTGTGCGGCTCCGAATGGAAAAAGTGCTGGTTTCCATCATCACTCATGCTTCATTCCTTTCATCACGACCTCCGCGGTAGCAGCGCCGATGGCCGCGCCCACGGCCGTATCTGTTGGGTAGTGCACTCCGAGCACCATACGCGATGCCATCATTACCGGCACGCCGAGAAGGGGCGCCTTGCGGCCGGTAAGGCGGCTTACCGCCACCAGGAATGCGGTGGTCGAAGTCGCGTGCGAGCTGGGAAAGGAGAGCTTGGAGGGCGTTTTTACACCCACGCGCACGTAGGGATAATCCGGGCGCTTGCGGCGCACGATGCGCTTGAGCACCACGCTGGCGGCGTGCGCGAGGAAGGCAGCGGCTCCAACACGGATCCAGCCTTCGCGGCGGCACTTGTCGATGCCCGCCCCTACCGCAGCGCTACCCATCCAGCCCAAGGCATGCTCGCCCCAGTGGCTAAGCCCGCGGGCGGTGGGAAGCACGCCGGGCACGTCGAAGGCCGCATTCTGGATGGATTCGAGGACGCGCGATTCTGCTACGGAAAGCTTATTGGGCATCGAAGACCTTCTTCCAGGACTCGCGCGAGGTCAGCTCCGGCTGTGCCGCGCGGTATTCGGCGCGCAGGTCGTCGAAGTTCTCCTCGATTTCCTTCAGCAGCTCGCGGGTCTGGGTCACGAGGTCCTTGGCTAGGTCGCGATCACGCTTGCGAAAGGCCACGCCGGTGCCACCCGCGGTGGAGACGGTGGCCGAATCTACGCGGGACAAGGTGAACCAGCGGGCCTCGTCCGGGGTGAGGTTGAGCTGCGGCGCCTCATGGTGCGCAGCGTCTTCCTTGCTGACGAGGTGCTTGAGGCCTTTGATGGCCCACGGGATCTTCTTAATCTTGGCCAGGCGGCCGCCGATATTGCGGGTGGGAACGCCCGGCGCGCCGGTGGGAGCCGGCAGCTCATCGGCGGATTCCAGGATCACGGCATCGGAGTAGTTCTTGCGGATCTGCGCGATGCGCGGCAGCGAAGACTCCAAGATGTCGAAGAGATGATCCGGTCCGGCCAGGAAGTCCCGCATAGCCTCAATCTGGATGGCCATGGTGGAGTATTCCATGCACATGGTGTGCTTGAGGGTGGACTTAAAGATGGACTTGGTAATGCCCTTGGCCGGTCCCTCGTGGTACATCGCGGCAACGATGAGGCGGTTGCGCAGGTGGAAGTAGGCCTGCCAGTCAATGGCATCGTCCTTGTCGGCCCAGGCCATGTGCCAGATAGCGGCGCCCGGCCAGGTCACCGTGGGGAATCCGTTGCGCGCTGCGCGCAGGGAGTACTCGGTATCGTCCCACTTGATAAACAGCGGCAGCGGCTGGCCGTTGGTTTCTGCCACGATGCGCGGGAAGAGGCACATCCACCAGCCGTTGTATTCCACGTCAACGCGGCGGTGCAGCGCGCGGGAATCGTACTTCTTGGGATCCAGGTGGGTTTCGCGGGTGCCGATGGCGCGCAGTGGGTACTTGGCAAAGTCGTGGTCGTAGACGGCGTGCGGCGCCGCGCCCCACATGAAATCGGCACGGTTAACCTGCTCGCCGGTAGTGCGCAGCTGGGAGCGCTCCTGCAGGTTGAGCATCTGGCCGCCGACGATGATGGGCTTAGCCGCGTAGCGGGCCGCCTGGACCGCGCGCAGCACGGAGTCCGGCTCGATGGCGATGTCATCGTCCATGTACAGGATGAAGGGCGATTCGGTATTTTCCAGCGCCTCGTACATGATGCGGGAGTAGCCGCCAGAGCCGCCTAGGTTGCCCTGGCGGAATTCGCGGAAGCGCTCGCCAAAGTGAGCCACCGCCTCGTCGTACCCCGGCTCATCGGCTGGGTGCTGGTTGCCTTGATCCGGCATGAGGACGAAGTCGATGATCTCATCTACTACCGGGTCCTCGGCCAGCGCCTTGAGGGCTGCCACGGCATCGGTCGGGCGGTTAAAGGTGGGAATGCCAACCGCCACGCGCTTGTCCTGCGCCGGCTGCTCGGTGCCGTCCGGCAAAAGCTGTGGGCCGGGGGCATGGGGGGAGCACCAGGCGGCGTCGGCAAGCGTGGTTTCCTGCTCGGCGGTGATATCGAACCACAGCCAGCCGCCATCCTCGAAGTTCTTAAGCGGCAGCTCGAACTCGTGGTGGCCGGTGCCTACCAGGTGGTTGGCCACGGAAATGCGCTGGCCATCCTGCTTGGAGCGGTAGAGGGAAATATTTGCTTGACCCTCAATGTCCAGGCTGAGGATTACGGAACGCAGCTGGGACCAGCGGCGCCAGTAGGAGGCTGGGAAGGCGTTGAAGTAGGTTTCAAAAGATGCTGCCTCGCCGGCCGGGATGGTGACGGAGGTGCGGTTAAACCAGCTGAGGCGTTCGCGGTTTTGCTCGGCCTCGATGAGATAGAGCATCCGCACATCAAAGGGCTCGCCGCGCTTAGGCAGCAGGATGCGCTGCAGGGGCTCATGGGCCTGGGTGTTGTTGGCAGTCACGATAGCTTCGATTCTCCAAACGGTATAAACAGTAGTCAGCGATTTAGCGTAGTTGCTTTTGCATAAGTACTACGGTTTACACGCGGAGCCCGTATTATGGAACATCATGAGATGGGTTCCTTGCGCGGCAGCAGTGGGTCTTCTCGCTGTAGCCAGCGCGCCCGCCGCTATCGCAGAGGAAAAGCCCGCGGTGGAGTTTCTGGACCACGCCCAAATCCTTAGCACTTCGGACGAAGAGGCCATCAAATCGCAAGCCCAGTCCATGCATTTGCCGGATTCCGTGCACGAGGTCCTCTACGCTACGTACCCGAATTCGGGCGAGGAATTTTCCCGCACCCTGTTCCATGACTTGGAACGCGAGCATCCACAGTTCATCAGCGGAAGTGGGCTACAGAAAAATGTGCTCGTCATCGCGGTAGGTTTTGAGCCCAATAGTATGGCCGTGCACTGCGGCACAGAGGTGTGCCAGGACATCAAGATTTATGACGAGGGCCGCGTTGACGGCATCTTGGACCAGATGCGGTCGGCGTTGGCGGACGATGACTATACCATCGGCATGATCCTGGCGACGCGCGCCGCCGCGGATACCACCGTGCGCCGGCAATATACGCAGGATATGCCCACGTGGTCCGTATTCATCGCGGCCACTATGGTGCTCGTGGTTCTGGGCGCGGTTGGCCTCATTACCTACTTGTTCATCCGCCGCGCCCGAGTGCGCAAGCGCTTCGATTATATTAAGGGCGCTCGCGACGGGGCTGAGGAACTCATCAAGCGCACGGAAGCACGGATTGACGCCCTGCATTCCCCCTTAGCGGGCGACTACCTGAAGGTACAGTGGCGCTCTCTGGTCAATCAGTACACCGATGCGCGGCCGACGCTCAAGGCGCTGGAGGACATCCAAGACTATTCGCTTCACGCTGCCTCCATCAAGGAGGCGTACAAAGCGCTCAAGCAGATCAATACGGCCGCAGCGCAGATAGATTCCCTGGAAAATTTCTGCGCCGGCGATACTGCGGTGCGCGCGGGCGAGGTGCAATGGCTGCTTGGCGACGCCCAAGCGGCCCTCTCCCGCCAGCCCGACAACGCCAGCTTGCGCCAGATAACGCAGCGCATTAGCGACCTGTCCCAGGATTTGTCGCGGGAAGACTTCGATTCCGCCTTCGCTCGCGTCCTCGAGGACTATCACCCCATGGTGGGCGCGCTGCCAGAACGGCTATATCCGCAGCGCGACCGCAAAACTCCCCCACTGTTGGGCACGCCGGAATGGCGCCCCGGTATGGGCACGCACTACATGCCCTATAGGTTTGCGGGCTTCTGGGTGGCTAATAATAACGTCTCCTCCCAGCTGCCCAACCCGTATCGCTTCTAGGCGTTGACCGGCTCGGTTACCGGATCGATGCCCAGCTTATTGAGCATGTAGAGCACGCGGGCTTCGAGGTCATCAGCCAATTCGCGCGCCTCCTCCACGGTATCCGCAGCAGGAATATCCCAAATCTTGATGTCCTTGCCCGCCTCATCGCGCTCTACCTCGCGGCCCAAGAACACGATGTAATCCGGCATCGCTACCGTGCGCACCTCGTCGAGGTACTTATTCGGGGCCTCACCCATGCCGCGCTCGTTCATGACGTGGGCAAGGTGGCCTTCCGCTTCGTTTTCTGGGTGAGCAACGGCGGTATCTACAAAGAGGGCTTCGCCGGCGTGCTTGCGGGTAAGTTCCGCTGCGGCTTGGGCCAGCGCATTATTGGTACCGGCGGCAAAGCGAACGTGCAGGCGGTGAGCACCGAAGTAGTTGCGCACCTCACGCTCCACCAAAAGCGGCACGAATTCCTCGAGCTCCGCCTTCTTGGTGTGCTTGGCAATAACCTCATCGAGCTTGGCATCGATTTCCGCGGCCGTGTACTCGTGGCCGTAGTTCTCGTGCAGATCCTGGCGCAGGGTTTCAAACTGGTTCATTGTTATCCCCTTTCTCGGATTATTGTCCCGTTTGCTAATTGTTAACCTGTCGTTAACTTTAATGGTTAACGTTGGGTTAAGTCAAACGGTTGGGAATGACCCAATAGTTTTCTGCGCCGAAAATGCAGGGCTAAGTAGCAAAAGGGCATGCCTATACAAAAAGACAGCGCCGAGACGGCTGTGTCTCGGCGCTGTCTTCGAAGATCTTCTAGCCGAACTAGAAGTCTTGGGAAAACAGTTACAGTACTTGTCTGCAACTTTCTCCGTTAGTATGGCAGGAACGGAGGATTTTGTAAACCGCGCGACGAGACTCATTAAAAATGCCCGCGAAAGGCCGCGCCGTACGTTAAGGAGGCCATTCGTGAGAAACCACGAATGGGAAAGATTTGAAAGGGGATTAAGCCGTCCTCGACTCACACCGTACCTTGAGCGGGCAGGCCATGATCCTGAACTCGCGCTCGCCTTATACCGATGGAATATCGAAATCTCAGCAGCTTTTCTCGAGGTCCTTGCCCCTGTCGAGATTATTGTTCGTAACGCGATAGACCGCGAATTGAGGCTCTGGAATCGCCAACGCAGGCAACCCGATGGATCCTCGTACGGCCCAGACTGGACGATCAATCCCGCGACTCAACTCGCATCACTGAAACGAACATTGTCAGAAGCGACCCGGCAAGCAAGGAAGTCAGCGCGTTCACGTCCTACTTATCACCCACGAAAAACCACCGAAGTTACACACGACGATATTGTTGCTCAATTGAGCTTCGGCGTATGGCCGCGCCTGCTTCCTCCAAGCCAACCGAGCAATAAAAAGAAGCAGATCCTTTGGGATTACGCCCTAGTCCGTGCTTTTCCTTACGCAGCCCACAATTCTGTCAGTGGAGTCCTCAAGCAACCTGCAGTAGAACTCGTCTACGAACGATTGCACCGGCTTGCTCAGTTACGGAATCGCGCCGCACACGTAGAAAACCTTCTCGACTCCAACCCGCATGCGCGACTGCACGATGCAACAGAAATAGTTCGTTACATAGATCCAGGCCTCCGTAGCTGGGTAAAGGACCTTTCCCGAGTGGAAGACATCGCCCGCCGTCGACCATAGCTGGCTCACGATTCTTCAGCCTGAGCACGAAACAAAAGCCCTAGCTAACTTATGCATTGCCTTCACGGCATGACGCCTGAACCGGTATCTCACAATTGTGTCTCTAGCGGAATTGGTGACGCGTTTTAAGGCGCGTCCTGACTACTCTCGCCCAAATCCCGCTGCCACGCCCACACGCACATACACTTAAATCATGCGCATTCTCCCCGTCCTCACCGCCGCGTCCTTGCTCTTCCTTGGCCCTGCCGCGCCCGCCTTCGCGTTGGAGCCCTCCGCCGTCACCCTCGATGACCAGGCGGACATCCTGACGCCCGAGGAAGAATCCCAGCTCAAGGAGGACGCCAGCAACGTCACCCTGCCCCAGAGCGTCACCGCTATCGACTTCGTCACATTTGAAAGCAACGACGATAATCTCAATGACACCGTGCGCTTCTATACCGGCGACCACGGGCTCCATGACGCCTCTGGCGAGAAATACGCCGACAGTCACCTCATCGTCGCCGTGGGCATGAACCCGCGTCGCATGGGTGTCTACGCCGGCGAGGACGTCGCAGGCGACCTCAACCTCCGCGACGAGAAGCGTCTCAAGGCAATTACCGACGAAATGCGCGGGCTCCTCGCGGACGAGAAGTACAAGGACGGCATGCTCCGCGGCGTGCAGGCCGCTGCCGATGCCGATCTCACTGCCAAGGACTCCAACGACGGCCACGTGGGCGGCATTATCGGCGGCACCTTCGGCGTCCTCGGCCTCGGTGCTCTCGGCGCTGCACTAGCGGCCACCCGCAAGAAGAAGGCCAAGAAAGCCCGTGAGGACTGGGACTACATCCTGGCCCACCATGGCGATATCACGCAGCGCCTCGACCAGATCAACGTCCGCGCCCATTCGCTCAGCTCTCCCCTGGCGAATGACACGCTGCGCCAGCAGTGGGAGGAGATTCGCTCCCGCTTTGTCGACGCCCACTCACGCATGACCGGCTTCGACGGACTCACCTCAAAGTCCCCGGACAGCGAGTTCCGTGACTGTGCACCGCGCATCGCGGACGCTCGCGCCGCCGTCGAAGCCACGGTGAACGCCGAGTCCAATATCGAACAGCTCGCCCGCATGGAGCACGGCAACACCGAAGTCCGCCGTCGTGAGCTCACGGATCTTCATGAAGACGTCCTCGCCGCCACCAACAAGGCGGAGGTTGATCTCAAGGGCAAGCTCGAGGCGCTCGACGCCCGCGTCCTGGAACTGCGGAAATACATCGATGCCCCCAATTTCATGGACACCTACGCCGGCATCCTCGGCGATTACAAGGTCCTCATCGACGCACTCCAGGACCAGCTCTACGCTGCCTCCAACATCGAGCGCGAGGACCACAGCGCCGTTACGCTTGCCGATGCCGCCTGGCGCCCCGGCGTCGGCTCCTACTACGTCCCATACTTCGTGGTCCACGACTGGCACCAGTCGGACGTCGTCGCCCACGCTCAGACAAGTTCGGGTTCTGGCGGCGTCTCCACGGGCTACTCCTCCGGTGGATTCTCCGGCTCGGGCGGATCCAGCTCGTTCTAAGGAGGACTCACACGACTCATTTGTTTATCGTTCGTCACGGCGAAACTGCCTGGTCGCGCACTGGCTAGCACACCTCAACCACGGATCTTCCGCTCACGGAGAAGGGCCGCGAGCAGGCGAAGGCGCTTGCGGGCATCCTCGACCCCGACCAGTTCGACACGGTTTACGAGGCATTCGCGAAAGGTTCTTCACCTGATTCGCGAAACCTCGCCGGGGCGCGCAAACGCTTATCCCTGCGCTGATTTTCATTTCAGCACAGGGGCTTTTTCATTTAGCCTGTGGATAACTGGAAAATTCAACAGAGCCTGTGAAAACTCAAGCCACTTTAGATAACTTTCACCCCCTGCATTATCCAAGTTATCCACAACGAGGCTCCGCGACTTTTTGAGCAAACCGCCGTGTCGCTGCATTGCTATAGACTAAATCTCCACTAAATGACACCTGTGACATTTAAGGAGATTTATTTGATGTCAGCACCCCAGGACACTCCGAAGCCACAACACTTCCCGGCAACTCGCCAATACGACAGCGACGATTTTGAACGATTCCGCCCCTGGGACAACGACCCCGCCACAAAGGACAACGCTAACACCCAGCACAACATCATGATGCTTGTGGGCAATGGCTTCGACATCGCAGTTCTCAGCGAGCTAAACGCAAACTACCTAACCGATTACCGCTCATTCTTCAACCATCTTCAGATGAAGAATTTCAATCGGGACAATTCGCTATTCAAACGCATGGATGAGCTACGTCGCAAGGACGAAGCGGCAGAAACGCTGGGCGAAGAAGGTTATCCAAATTGGAGCGATTTTGAGTATTTGCTTCAAGAACACGTAGATGACCTTTCTACTCACGGCGGAACGTTTTACACAGCTCAAATCAAGCATGACCTTGAAGAACTCCAACACGAGTTCTCGGAGTTTCTCGAAATGGTCGTAAGCCCCAGCATCCTCAAAAAGCTCGATTCCGAAGCCCGCGACAAGAAATGGGCATATCGCACTTTTGCCAACTTCACGGCAGATCTGTCGGAGAATGATTACCGCACCTTCGATCTCCCGGACAGAGCAAAACACTACGATGTGTTTGCATTTAATGTCGTCAATTTCAACTTCACCCCGCTGCTGGAAAACTACCTTTCCCTTGATCAGCATCAATTTGATCCACACATCCACAAAGATGTTGATACGAACTTCGAGTTCCGAAGGAATCCGCGCAATCACTCGTTTGGGAATTACCGGGAAAGTTTCGGAAATGCCCAAACAGGTTGCTCAGCATATTTAGTAGCTGAGTTCTACCATCCTCACGGAAATCAGCACACCCCGCGCTCCTTGCTCTTTGGAATTGACGCAGATGATGTGACCGCTTCGCGGGGAGCACCTCACCAGATGGGCAAACCTTATTGGGCGCAAACGCCACGGCGTTATAAGAAGATGATCGCCGAGACAGACCTCTTCATTATCTTCGGCAGCTCACGCGGGACGAGTGATAAATGGTGGTGGCGACACGTCCTAAAAAGGTTGGCAGAGGGCGGGCAAGTCATCATTTACCAATACGTCCCTGAGAGCAAGAAGAACACAATTTCCGAGAACTCAATCAAGAATGAATTCATCCGCGAGAACTACGATCCCAGTATGTTCGGAGGAAATCCCCTGAGCGAATATGTCAGCTCCGAAATATTCCTGAATATTTTTGTCGTCATCTATAGCGACCCATCGACAATTTCAGCCTTCGGGTTCAACAAAACACCCTATAACCCTACGGACAGGAATCCAGCTAAACTCCCTAAGCTCCAATAAGACACCAGCACTAATGACCTGCGAATTCCACACGAAGCCGCAGGTCATAGGATCATTCGCTGCAAATGCCAGGTGGATCCGGGGAATTTCGGGGAATGTTCCGGGGAAGAAAATGGGAAGTGTAGAGTTTCAGGAGGTGAGGAGGTTTCACGAATCCTTCTTTACTGCACTCCCCGCCTGCGCGCACAGGAAACCGCCCAGCTCGCTGGATTATCGGACTATCAGGTCACCGAGGACCGTGCCGAGTGGGACTATGGCCAGTACGAAGGAAAGACCCGTCAGGACATCATCGCCACCATCCCTGACTGGCAGATCTGGACCCACGGCGCACCCGGCGGCGAAACCCCGGAGCAAGTCGCCGCGCGTCTCACGCGTTTCTACAACCGCATGATCGATACCGGCGACGAGCGCATTCTCGGCTTCGCCCACGGCCACGCCCTGCGCGTGCTCGCGATGACGTGACTGGGCATGCCGCTGAGCTTCGGCTTGCAGCTCCCTCTCGATACGGCGACGGTCTCGCTCCTCGGCCACTACCGCGGCCGCCGCGCACTCAAGAAATGGAACAGCCGCGTGGGCAGGCTTTAGGCCGGCACCTGCGGCACCAGCGTGCCGTCTTCTCGTTCTTCGACGAACGTCACCACAAAATTAAACGCATCAACCGACAGCTGGAAATCTCCGGGAACGCCCTGACGGTTGACGTACTGAGGCGGCAGCGGGAGCACAGATTCGACCAACTGCTCGACAACCTTGTCGTCGACGCTCGCCACGGTCACAGCCCCCTCGAGCACCTGCCCATTGGGGCCGTGCAGTTGGAAGCGTTTCGGGTACGTCCGCTGCGAAACCGTATAGAAATCAGTCGGCGCGAGTTCTTTCATCATGGCCCGCAGTGATTCGGCGTCGCCATTGAACGCATAGGGCTTCACCGCATAGGTCGCTGAAAGACCGCCCTCGGAGTAGAAAACCCACACGTTAAATCCGACTTCGGGATTCGGGCTAGCAACAGACATTCCGCGTCCTTTCTCTCGATGACTGATGAATTTTGCGACTCAGGGTAGCGGAAGCACCCGACACCAGCTACCTATACCGTCGCCACACATTGCAGCAAGCAGCAGCGCCCACCCATTTGTTTCAGAGTTAAGATAATCGACCTTAAGCACCCTTAAGGACGTTTAACATTGTATTTTCGAGCGATTGCACCAAAGTTCCCTTATGGTGAATAGCAGAGCAATCAGCAATGACTGTTCGCCCCTATTTCCCATCGCTCCCCCTACGAAAGGAGGCACACCATGACCGCCACCATGACGCTCGCCGACATCGCTCGCATGACCGGCGTCGCACGCCCTGCGGTCAACGAGTGGCTCCAGCGCTTTAATGCAGAATCCGACTCCCCCTTCCCCACCCCCTACGAAGAACATGACGGCCGCCCCTACTACGCCGTCGCCGATGTTCAAGACTGGCTGCGCACAACGCAGCTCGGCCATCGTGCCACCGCGGTGGATGATGCACTCTTCCACTCTTCTCTCTACCAGATGTTGCTCAGCCACCCTGCCCACGCCGCACTCAGCCTCTTACAGTGCAGCACGGGTTTCGAGGCGCCTTCCCTAGATTCCTCTACCGAGGTCATAAGCGCCCTCACTGCCTCATACGAACGCGCCTCAGACAGCACCCCTACTGCCGTCTCGCGCGCCGACATCAACGAGGCAGCCGAGCTCGTCACCGAGGCGGCTTTCACGCCTGCCGCAGTACTGGCCCGACTTGCCCACGACCTCGGCACCCAACGTCAGGTTCTGCTGTCCTCTCGTTTCTCTTCGCGCGTGATCTCCGCTTTGAAAGAAGCCCTCACTGTTACAGGTCCTGCGCCGCTCATTATCCCTACTGATGAGTACAGTCTGGGACTCGTCGCAGACCTGGTCCGTAGTCTCACGGAACCGATATCACTCACCATTGGTTATCGGAAAGAGTGCGCTCCTGCCTCTCTCTTCTGGGCTGAGCTGGCGTGCCGCAACGTGGAGTTCCTCGACGTCAGCGAGGAGATCCCCTCGGATTCCTTCATCATCCACGCAACGCCCGCGCAACCGGAGGGATCCCAGGAGTACTTCGACGGCCTCCAAGATTGGCTCGACCACTTGGATGACCGTGGCGCGCTTCTCTGCGTATCCTCCGCAGGCTTACTCATCGAAGATTCCTCAGCCCAGGGTATCCGCCGGCGCTTCCTTGCACCCACGGAAACCGGCGCACTGGCCCCGCTCCGCTACAGCGCGCGCCTGCCCCGCGGCATTTTCCCTGACCGTGGCCAACAGCAAGGCGCCTTGTGGATCTTCAAGCGCCCCAACCGCGCTGCAGTCGGCAACTCCGCCAACGCACCAGTAGTGCTCGCCGACGTACCCGACGTGACCGCGCCCGGACTCATCTCGGACTGGACAACCATGCTCACCACACCGGATGAAGCACGCAAGCACACCTTTGTCCGCGGTCGTATTCTTCGCGCCGCTGATGCCTGGCGCAGTCGTACTCATTCTCTCGATGACTCGGTCTTTTCTTCTACGTCGACGTCCTCCGCCGCCGATCTCATGCACACCGCGCATCAAGCAGGATTAGACATCAGTTCAGCAGGGTTGGAGGACGCGCAGCCAAAGATTGGTATGCGCGCTGAATCGAGGGCAACGCGCCTTGAGTACCTACCGTGGAAGGCCGCAACCAGCGCTCGCACTGGGGTACTGCAGAAACTCAGCGGCTCCCGCATTGCCGAACGTGATCTCACCCCTGAAGCAGTAGCAAAACTGGAGCTCATCGGTGAACCCGAAATTCTGGGGAGCATTCCACAGGGCGCGCGTTGCATCGATCGTCTCCGACTGGAAGACATTGCACCGCGCGGCACCCTCACAGAACCAGGGGACGTGGTCTTCATCAAGAGCCCAAGACCACGCGCGCTCATCGATGAGGAAGGCGGCAAGCTAGTAACTGCACCGGCGCAAGCACTACGATGCCGCACCTTCCGTGGACGCAGCCATTCTCCCTTGGAACAGGTCTGCATTCCCTACCTCGTAGAGAAGGCTATTAACGAAGCTGTCTCCTCCGAGTTGGGATCGGTGTACTTCCCCGTCTTTCCACGTGGGAATGCGAAGCACCTCGGCTCGGTGGAGCACCAGCTCCGCGCACGACGCCAGCAGCTCTTAGAACAATTACATAGCCTCGATGAACTTGAGCACGGCCTCGTCATGTCGATAGGTACCGGTGCTGTCACCATCGCTGAATCTCGTGCACAATCCCCGCCAGGCTAATAACAGAGTTCAACATTCAAACACACAAACACCGTTATATGTAAGGAGAAAAATGACTAACTCAGTCAAGGATGAGCAGAACGTAGAGTCTGCCTCCGCCACCACCCTCAAAGAACTCAAGGACACTTTATGGAAGGCAGCAGACAAACTCCGCGGTTCCATGGACGCATCCCAGTACAAGGACATCGTCCTAGGACTGGTGTTTCTCAAATACGTCACTGATGCTTTCGATGCCCGGCGCGCGGAGCTGCGTGCCGAAGGCGAGGAACGCGGGGATAGCGAAGAGTACATCCAGGAAGACCTAGAGGATATCGACGCTTACCGTGAGAAAAACGTTTTCTGGGTCGACCCCATCGCTCGCTGGACCTTCCTGCGTGACAACTCGAAGGGCAAGACGGCCGACGCCGGCCAGGAGTACCAATCCATTGGCAAGCTCATCGATAACGCGATGAAGCAGCTCATGCTGGACAATGAGTCGCTGTTAGGCACCCTGCCCACCAACTTCGCCTCGGATAGCGTTGACCAGCGTCGTTTGGGCGAACTCATCGACTTATTCAGCACCACCCGCTTCACCGCGGAGGGTCCCGAGCGTGCTCGCGATTTACTGGGTGAGGTCTACGAGTACTTCCTGGAGAAGTTCGCCCGTGCTGAGGGCAAGCGTGGCGGTGAGTTCTACACCCCGCGCCCCGTCGTCCGCACTCTCGTAGAAATCCTGGAGCCAACCCAGGGTCGTGTCTACGACCCGTGCTGTGGCTCAGGCGGCATGTTCGTGCAGGCTGAGAAGTTCCTCGAAACCACGGAAAAGGACCGCACTGCTCTGGCCATCTACGGCCAGGAGCTCAACGAGCGCACCTGGCGCATGGCCAAGATGAACTTGGCCATCCACGCCATTAGCTCTGCTGGCCTCGGTGAGCGCTGGGCCGACACCTTCGCCCGCGACATCCATCCGGATAAAAAGATGGACTACGTCATGGCCAACCCACCGTTCAACATCAAGGATTGGTCGCGCAACGAGGAAGACACTCGCTGGAAATACGGCGTTCCGCCCAAGCGCAATGCCAACTTCGCGTGGATGCAGCACATTATCTCCAAGCTCACTTCTCAGGGTGAGGCCGGCGTCGTCATGGCCAATGGCACGATGACGTCGAACTCCTCCGGTGAAGGCGATATCCGCAAGGCCATGGTCGAAGACGACATCGTTTCCTGCGTCATCGCTCTTCCTGCGCAGCTCTTCCGCGGCACGCAGATTCCGGTCTGTGTCTGGTTCTTCGCCAAAGACAAGAAGGCTGGTTCCAAGGGCACCATCGACCGCACCAACCAGGTGCTCTTCATCGATGCCCGCGAGCTCGGCCACATGATTGACCGCACGGAGCGCACCTTCAGCGACGACGACATCCAAAAGATTGCGAACACCTACCGCTTGTGGCGCGGCCGCACCTCCGCACCTGAGGGCAAGGCCTACGAGGACATCGCCGGCTTCTGTAAGTCTGCTTCCCTCGACGACATCCGCGACGCCGACTTCGCCATGACCCCCGGCCGCTACGTCGGCTTCGCCGAGGTCGAGGAAGACGACGAACCCATCGACGAGAAGATTGCCCGCCTCACCGGCGAGCTCACTGCAGCGCTTGACGACGCCGCCCACCTCGATCAGGTCGTGCGCGAACAGCTGGGGAGGTTGAAGTAATGCAAACGATCCAAATCGCTGACGGCTGTTCCCAAGTCACATCTGGCGCGACTCCTTCTCGCAAGAAACCAGAATATTTCATCGGTGACATCCCCTGGCTAAAAACCAAAGAACTCAACGACGCTTTAATAGGTGCAACCGAAGAACATATTTCAGAATCTGCATTAGCTGAGACTTCCTGCAAGCTTATCCCCGCAGGAGCTGTCGTCATGGCGATGTACGGAGCCACCGTTGGAAAGCTCGGAATTCTTGGTACCCCGATGACTACGAACCAGGCATGTTGTGCGATGATTGCCGACGAAGTATCACTTCATAGTCAATATCTGTTCTACTGGTTGCTACAAAATCGCCAGTCAGTCATCAACCTCTCAAATGGGGCAGCACAGCAAAACCTTAGCGTTCGGTCTATCAAGAACATTGCACTCAAAATACCGATGCTGGAAAAACAGATTCGTACGGCGTATGTCTTAAAATCCCTCGACGACAAAATCGCCGCAAATTCACGCATTATCAAAATTGCCACTCATCTGAACATCAACCTTGTTGAGAAGGCCGTGACAAAAGAACTTGAGCCTCTGCAGAATCTCGCAGACATCACAATGGGTTCTTCCCCCAAAGGAGAGTTCCTGAATGAAGAAGGTATTGGTGAACCTTTCTTCCAAGGCGTGCGTGACTTTGGCGAGCTCTTTCCATCTGAACGCGTCTTTGCGGAGAAGGCCGTGCGCACTGCCCAAGAAGGCGACATCCTGTTTGCAGTCCGTGCACCAATTGGTGAAGTAAATATCGCTGAACGCCCTTGCGTCATTGGCCGCGGCATCGCAGCAATTCGCGGTAAACAATCGCATCTAGGCTTGTTCTATCTGCTGAAAGGCCATCCTGAGCTCTGGGAAACGTACCAATCCAGTGGAACTGTCTTTGCCGGTATTAACAAGTCTGACCTACACAACGCAGTAATTCCTGTGCTGCGTGACTCCGAAAAACTCGAACAGCAGCTCACTCCCATCCACGAACGCGCAATGCACGCTCTACGCGAAAACCAAGTCCTCGCCCGCACCCGCGACGAGCTCCTTCCCCTCCTCATGAGCGGCCGCATTACGGTCGGTGAAGCGCAGGAGACTGCGGACGCTGCGGATGAGGCGACGTCGGAAAGCTAAGCACCCCTACCCTTACAACCCCTAAGGAGAAGCTCATGCTGAGCGAAGAATCCCTCGAACTCATTGTTCAGGACCACCTGGCGGAACTGGAATGGCAGGCCGGCCACGGCCCGGACTTTGCGCCGGGTTCTGGCGAGCGCGACACCTGGAATGACATCGTGCTGCGCGGGCGTCTGCGCAATGCCGTGCGCAACCTCAACCCGGGCGTGCCGGAGGAGTACCTCGACCAGGCGATTGGTGAGGTCATCACGCCGAAGTCGCAGTCCGCGATTTCGGAGAACCGGCGCATTCACCAGATTCTGGTGGAAGGCTACCGCGGTATCGAGTACATCGACCACGAGGGCAACGTTCAGAACCCAACCATCTGCTTCCTGTCCTCGCATCCGCACATGAACGACTATTTGTCGCTCAACCAGGTCACCGTTGCGAACCTGGACGGCGAACGTCGCTTCGATGTGGTCTGCTACGTCAACGGCATGCCGCTGGCGTTTATTGAGCTGAAGAAGACGGGCGCGAATACCTCCGTCGAGGGCGCCCACAACCAGCTGCAGACCTACGTCAAGGAATTCGGCATGGCCTTCCGCTTTGCCAATATTGTGATTCCTTCGGACGACATCAGCGCGAAGTACGGCACGCCGTTTACTCCGTGGAACCACTTTGCGCCGTGGAATGTGGATGAGGACGGCAGCCCGGTAGACCCCAACAACATGGTTGTGGCCGGCGAGCCGGTCACGCAGCTGGACCTGTTGCTTGATGGTCTGTTTAATGTGGAGCGTTTTGGACAGCTCTACAGCGACTTCACGGCGTTCGATGACACGGCCGAGGGCCTGGTCATGCGCATCGCGAAGCCGCACCAGTACTTCGCGGTGACCAAGGCTGTGGGTTCCACGATCACGGCGGCGCGCGGCGACAAGCGCGCTGGCGTCATCTGGCACACAACCGGCGCTGGCAAGTCCATGGAGATGGAGCTCTACACCGCCAAGATCATGCGCCGGTCGGAGATGCTCAGCCCGACCGTCATCGTGCTCAATGACCGCACGGAACTGGATGAGCAGCTCTTTGAGACCTTCAACCGGTCCACCATCCTGCCGGAGGCACCGCGCAATATCGAGTCGCGTGCTGAGTTGCGTGAGCTGCTGTCACAGAAGACCTCCGGCGGCATCTACTTCTCCACGCTCCAGAAGTTTGGCTTGAATGGAAAGGGCGAGCTCCGCGAAAAGGAGCACCCGTTGCTCTCTGACCGCAGCAACATTGTGGTCATCGTTGATGAGGCTCACCGCTCGCACTATGGCTTTGGCGACACCGCGGCTGACGGTTACGCGCAGCACCTGCGTAATGCACTACCGAATGCCACCATGTTGGCGTTTACCGGTACCCCGCTCAAGGAATGGGACCGCGATACGCGCAAGGTCTTCGGTGATGACGTCGACATCTACGACATGAACCGCGCCGTCGAGGACGGTGCCGTCGTTCCCGTGTATTTCGAACCGCGCCTCATCCCACTCAAGCGCATTGCTGGGATTACCGATGACGAGATTGATGACACCGCTGAGGAAGTGCTCACGGGTCTCGACGAAGTCGAGCGCGACCGGATTCAGCGCTCCGTCGCCGCGTTGGAAATCATTTACGGTTCCGACGACCGCTTGGATGCGCTCGCTGAGGACTTTGTTCGCCACTGGGAAGACCGCCGCGAGAACATGCGGGAGTTCATCGGTGCACCGGGCAAAGCCATGATCGTGACCGCCACGCGTTCCATCGCAGCACGCCTCTACTCCAAGATCGTGGCGCTGCGCCCTGAGTGGCACTCGGATGCCGATGACAAGGGAAAAATCAAGGTCATCTACTCTGCCGCGCCGTCCGATCCGGATGAGCTCAAGGTCCATATGCGCCGCCCGAGCGCGCTCAAGGCCGTGAAGAACCGCATCAAGGACGTCGACGACGAGCTGGAAATCGCCATCGTTCAGTCCATGATGCTCACCGGTTTCGATGCGCCGCCCCTGCACACGCTCTACATTGACCGCTCGCTCAAGAGCGCGCTACTCATGCAGACCCTCGCCCGCGTCAACCGCACGTTCCGAGACAAGCAGGATGGCCTCCTTGTCGCCTATGCTCCGCTGGTCGAAAACCTGGAGAAGGCGCTGGCTGAGTTCACACTCAACCCCTCCGACGACGGCACGAAGGTCACGGGACAGGACGTCGAAGAAGCGCTCAATCTGGCGAAGGGATTCCTGGCTCGTCTCGACGACATTGTGGGAATCGAATGGAAGAACACCGCTTTCATCGATGACGCCAACCTTCGCCGCGCTTTGCTCGACGTCACTGGTTTCCTTCGCAATCCAAGAACCGAAGGCAACTACGACCCCGAGAAGCCAAACGCGCGTCCGGTCGCTGATGAGTTCAAGCGTCAGGCTGGAAGGCTCGCGCGTGCATGGGCGCTTGCGTCCAACAGCCCTGCCGCCGATGAATTCCGTCCGAGCGTGCAGTTCTATTCCGAGGTCAAGAACTGGCTCATCAAGCTCGATGCGGGCGACCGCGTGGCCAATGGCGAGCCCATTAGCGACTCCATCCGCAACGCCCTAGGCAAGCTGGTCGTTGATTCGGCTGAGGCCACCGGTGTCATCGACATCTACCGCCAGGCCGGGATTGAGATTCCGAACTTGCAGGATCTCACCGTCGACCTGTTCAAGGACAAACAATCCCCCTCTGAGGTCTCGTTGCTCATCGATGCGTTGCGCCGCCAGCTCCAGCAGGAAGCCCGCACCGCCACAGGAAACAACGAGCTGCGCTCTAAGCAGTTCTCCGAGCGGATCACCGAGCTGATGAATCGGTACACCAATCAGCAGCTCACGGCCGCTGAAATCATCGCCGAACTCATCCGCCTGTCCAAGGAGATTGTCAAGGAAAGCAAGCGCGGTGAACAATTCACCCCGCCACTAGGCAATGACGAGCTCACCTTCTTCGACGCAGTGTCGACAAACGAATCCGCAACCGAGCTCATGGACGACGAAGTTCTTGCTGAAATCGCACGCCAGCTCGTTTCCATGCTGCGTCGCGATGCAAAGACCGACTGGACAGTACGCGATGACGTACGCGCGAAACTACGCCGCTCGGTCCGCAGGTTGCTACGCGACTACAAATATCCACCGGACAAGGCGCCGGAGGCCATCAAGCTCGTGCTTGAACAGATGGAGAAATTCGCGCCAAGGTATTCAGCGGCGGCGCGCGAACAAGGTGACGTTGAACACCGTGGTTAGCCCTGCAGCCGATAGCGCTGCTTCGGGCTCTTCAGCGGCTCAGTGCGCACGATGACGCCTTCCTCAACAAGTTCGTTGATGATCCTGCGCACTCCGTTGAGGGACAGCCCTGCAGCCCCTGCCAATTCGCGGCTGGACGCTGTCCTGTGTTCGCGAAGATAGTCGAGCACGCGCCCACGGGTTCCGCCGCCCGACGCCGCGGTGCGCTCCGGGGTAGTCGGATTTCGCCGCGCAAAGGTGAGTTCAAATTCGGTCAATGAATCCCGTGGTACCGGCGGCGGCAGCAGCTGCTGTTCCAGTTGGTCGAGAATCTCGATATATCCGGTACCACGATTTTCCGCAACGTACCCATCTCCGTCACCGGCAGGAGTCACCTCCAGCAGCGCAGACAAATGCTGATTGCGCGCGCTAGACATACCCGCAGTGCCCAATCGATCAACGGTGACCGTTCCATAAAGACCACCGGGGTTGAGGATCTCCAGCCGGTCGACATACAGGTTCACTTGTACCTGCGTGCCCCGCGCCTGCGGCGAATAGTCACGGTGCATAAGCGCATTAGCGACTGCCTCACGCACGGCCTCCGGAGGATAGTCCGGCAAGTCCTTACGGAAGACTCCCGCGATTACGCCTCCGACGCGCATATTGCGTCGGACTGCCCGCACGGCATCCGCGACCAGCACCGGAATGGGCCCCACCAGACTTTCGTTGTCGAGGAAGCGCTGCTTGCCCAACCCGGCCGCTTTATCGGTGCCGGGATATGCTGCAAAGGTCACGTTGAGCCGCGGGAAAAACTGTTGCGGGTAAGTGCCCGCTGCCATGAGCCCGCCCAGAGTTGGCACTAGTTTTCCGTTGTCGTTCCGGGTAATCAGGTGGAGCGCTAACATCGCCTCTTCATCGCTCAACCGTCCAAAAATGCGTTCATGGATGGAGCGCTCGCGGGCCAAGATCTCGGCCACAATGTCAGGATCCAGATCGTCGATGTCAGCAGCCGGAACCGGCTCCAGATCCCATTCCGGCTGGGTCTTGTTTTCCTCCAGTCGGTCGATCTCGTATGGCTTTAGTACGCGGTCCCCATCATGGACCCGGATATAGCTGCCGTGATACTTCGACTGAGAAACGACCCAGCAAGGCTTCTCAAAAGGAGCACATTCGGGAATGGTGCCAACGACAATGCTCGCGCCCTCCCAGTCAACAATGTCGATCTGAGCGCGAACCGACGGGGTCACGAGGTCTGCACATGCGCCAGCCAGGGCATCCGCCATGGCAGTAGCATCAAAGCCTGGTACCGTAACGAACCCGTTGTCTTCATCCAGCCCCAAGATGATGATTCCACCGGTCCCGTTAGCAAAGGCAGAGATAGAGCGAACGAGCTTCTTGGGAAAACCTCCCGCAGCTGCCTTGACCTCGACGGCGCGCGTATCGGTGTCCTGAGTTCGCAGGCTTCCAATGATCTCGGCGATCTCCGCCTGGTCATCGTCCCAGACCACAATCACTCACCCTCTATCAGCGCTCAACGCTCCTGAACACCCTCAAACACTACACACAACACTACACACACTGTGGTGTGTTGTGTAGTGTTCGCACGTGTTCCTCGTCCGAAATTCTCACAGTACAAGACATTTTCCCAGGTCAATAATAATGTTCCCGGTCTGCGCAACACTACACAACACCACATACAACACACCACCCAACACTCCATAGTGTGGTGTGTTGGGTGGTGTATTGAGTGTTAAGTGTTCTGTTGACGAAGTTCGGCTTAGTGGCCACGCTCCTGTTCGATAGCCTTGCCCTCGTTCCAAAATGGTACGAGCTTATTATCAAACATGGACAGCGCGGAACCGATAGCCATGTGCATATCCAGGTACTGGTAGGTACCCAAGCGGCCACCGAAGAGAACCCTGTTCTCCTTCGACTCCTGGGCAGCGAGCTTACGGTAGGCCTCGAGCTTGGTGCGATCCTCTGGGGTATTGATTGGGTAGTACGGCTCATCGCCCTTATCGGCAAAGCGCGAATACTCCTTCATGATGACCGTCTTATCCTTCGGGTACTTATCCTTGCGCTCCGGGTGGAAGTGGCGGAACTCATGGATGCGGGTGTAGTCCACGTCCGCATCGTTGTAGTTCATCACCGGGGTGCCCTGGAAGTCGCCGGTGTCGAGCACCTCCAAGTCAAAGTCGAGGGTGCGCCAGCCCAGCTCGCCCTCGGCAAAATCAAAGTAGCGATCCAGTGGGCCGGTGTAGACCACAGGCGCATCTGGGGACTCAGCACGCAACTCTTCGCGTACCTCGAACCAATCGGTATCCAGGCGGACCTCAATATTGTCGTGGTCGGCCATATTCTCTAGCCAGGCGGCGTAGCCGTCTACAGGCAGGCCCTCATAGGTGTCGTTGAAGTAGCGGTTATTGAAGGTATAGCGCACCGGCAGGCGGGTGATATTCGCGGCCGGCAGCTCCTTCGGATCGGTCTGCCACTGCTTTGCGGTGTAATCGCGAATGAAGGCCTCATACAGTGGGCGACCGATGAGCGAGATGGCCTTTTCCTCCAGGTTTTGTGCCTCTTCCGGGGAGAATTCGCCGGCCTGGTCCTTAATGAGCTGGCGGGCCTCATCCGGTGAGTAGTAGCGGCCAAAGAACTGGTTGATAAGACCCAGGCCCATTGGGAATTGGTAGGCGGTGCCATCGTGCATGGCAAACACGCGGTGCTGGTAGTCGGTGAAATCGGTGAACTTATTGCAGTAGTCCCACACGCGCTTATTAGAGGTATGGAAGAGGTGCGCACCGTACTTGTGCACCTCGATTCCGGTGGTGGGTTCGGCCTCGGAATAGGCATTGCCGCCGAGGTGATTGCGGCGCTCCACAATGAGCACCTTCTTATCCAGCTGGCTAGCGGCGCGCTCGGCAACCGTTAGACCAAAAAATCCAGAGCCAACAACGATGAGGTCATAAGAAGTCATGGCCTCCACTTTATTGCACTACGGCAGCTGACACGGCGCATCGGCGTGTCGCAACAGATTTCACAGAAGTCACAAACGTACCATCACTATCAACTCTTAACTTTTGGCAACCGTTTTTACAGCTGCACAACCCCAGGGAGATAACAGTGCAACAACGACGTCGACTAGTACCCACCAGGTCAAAGTGGTCCACCCCCGTCATCGCGGCGGTCACCTCCATCGCGCTCGCCGTTACGGCCGCATTCGGCGGACAGCAAGTTCTCAAGACTCAAGACTCCGGCAACGGTGGTCCCATTGAGGTCAAAAATTCCTCCTCTAGCTTCAGTGACGGCGAATCCATCGTCGTCGATGACCCAGCCGTAGCCGCACAGGGCGACGGCGAAAGCCGCCGCGCGGTCAAGCAGTTCCACCGCGACGAAACCTTCAACATGTTCGCCGTCACCTGGGAGGGCAAGCGAGATATCAACTCCTTCGTCCGTTCCAAGCAGCAGGACGGTTCCTGGAGCGAATGGCTGCCCATGGACGCAATGAACTACACCGAGGGCAAGAACGGCACCGAGCTCATCTTCGTGGGCGATACCAACGATGTGCAGGTCTCTATGGCCAACGTTGACCTCGTGACCGGTTCCAACCTCGACAAGAAGGAAGACTCCCTCCTGGACAAGGCCGCCAAGGGCGCTGATGCCAACCGCCCCGCGCCGCTTGCGTACAACGTCGGCGATATCTCCCCCGTGGCCGATGAGCGCACCCAGGTTGCGGATCTCGACGCCGTGTTTATCGACGGCAACGCCCAGGAAGGCGAAGCCATCGAGCCCACCGCAGAAACCGCGGGCATGCCCAAGGTGGTCACCCGCGCCGGCTGGGGCGCAGACGAATCTAAGCGCTGCCAGCAGCCAACCTACGACGATGGCATCAAGGCCATGACCCTGCACCACACCGCGGGTACCAATAACTACACCCGCGCACAGGCAGCGGCACAGGTACGCGGCGCCTACGAGTATCATGCGCAGAACCTGGGCTGGTGCGATATCGGATACAACGTGCTGGTGGATAAGTTCGGCACCATCTACGAAGGCCGCTACGGCGGCTTGGACAAGGCCGTACAAGGCGCCCACGTGGGCGGCTTCAACTCCAATAACTGGGGCATTTCCATGATTGGCAACTACGAGACAGCGGAGCCGTCTCGTGAGATGCTCAACTCCGTCGCCGAGATTGCAGGCTGGAAGGCTGCTACCTCCGGCATCGACCCGATGGGCACGGCCAGCTTGTACTCCGGCGGCTTCTACGGCTCCAAGTTCCCTGCCGGAACCACGGCCACCGTGCCGGCCTTCGCAGGCCACAATGATTTCCACAACACCGCCTGCCCAGGTCAGTACACCATGCGCCACTGGGACGAGATTCGAAAGAATACCAAGCGCAAGGCGGATGCCATCAAGTCCGGCAAGAACAGCACGGACCTGAACTGGCAAGAGTCTCCACAGCCAAATACCCCCAAGACCCCGCAACAGGTGGGCGGAGAAATCATGTCCTCGCTTGGCGAGGTCGAGGTACCGGTCTCCACTATCTCCGCCCTTGCCGGCATCGCTGCCGCCGTCTTCGGCGTGCTCATCGCCAATGAGCGCCTGCAGAAGCCTGATACCGATCAGAAGGTGGCGGGCAACCTGACCACCGGCGATATCCCGGAGATTGTCAATAAGGTTGTCCAGGTCTCCAGCAACGAAGGCCTGAAGGAATCGTGGACCTCCGTCCTCAACGCTTTCGGCCCAGTCCTAGGCTTGGCAGTCGGCGGCCCGGATACTACCGACGGCGGCAAGATCCTCTACCAGCTCTTCCAAAATGGCGTGGTGCTCTCCTCCAAGGAGTCCGGCACCAAGGCGCTGACGGGCGAGATTGCCAAGAAGTGGTCCGAGGGCGATAATGCCTCCAAGCTCGGCCTGCCGACCTCCAACGAGGAAAAGAATGGCAAGGAAATCCGCGTGAAGTTCCAGGGTGGCGAGATTGTCTACAACACCGAAACGGAAAAGGTAGACATCTTCACCGACTAGAACCAGCGCTCTAGCACCTTAGCGACGCCCGCCTGGTGGTTAGCCACGGTGACCGCATCCGCGGCCGCCTTTACCTCCGGGTGGGCGTTTTCCATGGCCACGCCACAGCCGGCCCACGTCAGCATCTCTATATCGTTGGGCATATCCCCAAAGGCAATAGTCTCCTGCTGGGCGACGCCGGTGTGCTGCGCCAGCCATTCCACCCCGCGGCGCTTAGTCACATCGGGCGCGGCAACCTCCAAGATTCCTTCCTGCATGGAATAGGTCAGGTGCGCGAGCTCCGGATCGATGTGCGGCGCAATGAGCTCATAGAGCTCTGGGGCGGAGTAGTCCGTGTTGCGGATGAGGAACTTCACCGCCGGCTGCCCCACTAGCTCACCCATGCTGACCACGCCGAAGCCCTCAAACAGGGCGTTTTCGGAGTAGTGGCGCTCGACTACGAAGAGGTCCTCGACGGCGTCGGCAAGCGAGCCTCCAGCCCGCTCCGCGCCAAAGCCCACGGTGCCCAGTACGGTCTGGGCCACGTCCACCACTTCCGCCAACGCGGCGGGCGAAAGCTCGTGGGCGGACATCACGCGATCCTCCGCGGAGTCATACAACACAGCGCCGTTCGAAGTCACGCATACCGGCCGCACGGGCAGCTGCTCCAGCACCGGGGCAATCCAGCGGAACGGACGACCGGTAGAAAGCGCAAAATAGGCACCCTGTTGGACTGCCCGCGCCACGGCGTCACGATTGCGACGCGGGACGCGATGGTTGCGGTCCAGCAGGGTGCCGTCAATATCGCTCGCGATGAGGCGAGGCGCGCGGGCTGGGAAATTCTCCATACCCGCGAGTTTACGTCAGGACTTAGATGTTCAGGTCCTCGTCCTCGTTATCCTCCCATTCCAGGGAGCGCTTAATAGCGCGCTTCCAGTCGCGGTAGAGCCCTTCTACCTCTTCCTTTTCGCGCTTCGGCTTGAATACCTTCATGTCTCCGGTCTGGCTGCCCAAGACGCTGAGGTCATCCCAGAAGCCGTGGTCCAGGCCTGCCGCGAAGGCAGCACCGGTGGCGGTGGTCTCGATATTCTTCGGGCGGTGTACTTCCACGCCGAGGATATCGGACTGGAACTGCATCAACAGTTCATTCATGGTCATGCCACCATCCACGCGCAGCTCGGTAATCTCCACGCCGGAGTCCGCCACCATGGCGTCGGCGACATCGCGCGTCTGATACGCGGTGGATTCGAGCACGGCGCGAGCCAAGTGCTTGCGGTTAGCAAAGCGGGTCAGGCCCACGATGACGCCGCGGGCATCCGGGCGCCAGTACGGAGCGAAGAGTCCGGAGAAGGCCGGCACGATATAAACGCCGCCGTTGTCCTTAACCTCGCGCGCCAGGTTTTCGATGGACGCAGCGTTGGGAATGATCTGCAGGTTATCGCGCAGCCACTGCACCAGGGAACCGCCCATGGATACAGATCCCTCAAGCGCGTACACGGGGCGCTCGCCCTCGCGCTGGAAGCAGACGGTGGTCAGCAGGCCGTTCTCGGAGAACTTCGGGGTGGTACCCGTATTCAGCAGGAGGAACAGGCCGGTTCCGTAGGTATTCTTTGCGGAACCTGCGCGGAAGCAACCCTGGCCGAACATCGCGGACTGCTGGTCACCTAGGATGGCGCGGATAGGCACGCCGGAAAGCGAGCCGCGCTCACGCACGGTACGGAAATCACCCAGGGACGGGCGAATCTCCGGCAGCATGGACATCGGGATGCCCATTTCCTTACACAATTCCTCATCCCACTCCAGCTTTTCGATGTCCATAAGCAAAGTGCGGGAGGCATTGGTGACGTCGGTGGCGTGCAGCGCTTCGCGGCCGGCATCGCCCTCCGCGCCGCCAGTGAGGTTCCACAGCAGCCAGCTATCAATGGTGCCGAAGAGCAGATCGCCTGCCTCGGCACGCTCGCGGGCACCTTCGACGTTATCGAGGATCCACTTCACCTTCGGTCCCGCCGGGTAGGAGTTGATAATCAGACCGGTGCGGCGGCGCCACTTTTCTGGCCCTTCCTCACCCGAGAGTTCCTTACAGATAGCGGTGGTTCGGGTATCTTGCCAGACAATGGCGTTGTAGACCGGCTTGCCGGTGTGCTTATCCCACACCACGGTGGTCTCACGCTGGTTGGTGATACCTACCGAGTCAATGTCTTCGACGGTGATATCGCCATTGGCAAGAGCCTCACCGACGGCGCGACGGGTATTGCTCCAGATTTCTTCTGGGTCATGTTCTACCCAGCCTTTTTCGGGGAAGATCTGCTCGTGCTCGAGCTGGCCAACGGCAGCCTGCTCGCCGTTGTGGTCAAAGATGATGCAGCGCGTCGACGTGGTTCCCTGGTCGATAGCAGCGACGTATTTCTTGTTAGTCATGTGTCTAGTCTCCTATACGAAGATGGAATTAGAGCGCAACGGACAACAGGCCAACGGCTACGGCCGCGACCAACGGGGCCACGATGGGGACCCAAGCATAGCCCCAGTTCGCGCTGCCTTTGTCCTGGATGGGCAAGATGAATGCATAAGCAATTCGCGGGCCCAGGTCACGGACCGGATTGATGGCATAACCCGTAGGGGTACCAAGGGACAGGCCGACCGCCACCACAACGAAAGCAACAGCGAAGTAGCTCATTGGGCCAAGCTCGCCGCCGGTGGGACCGAAGGCGATGAACATCAACAGCACGCAGGTGGCGATGAACTCCGTCACCGCATTCCAGCCGTTCTTAGGATGTGCCGGCTTGGTAAAGAAGATACCGTTGGTGTCCTTATTGGCGCCGGTGACGTTTCCGGCGTCGTCGTAATTATTGGCGTCGAAAAGCTGCTTGAAGGCAGCCCACGCCAGGATGGCACCGAGGATAGCGCCCAGGATCTGGCCCAGTAAGTAGTACGGAACCAGGGACCACTCGAGCGAGCCATTGACGGCCAACATTACGGTGACGGCGGGGTTAAGGTGCCCGCCCGTGGGATCGGCCACGCTCGCGCCGACGAAGACCGCCATGCCCCACCCCAGGGCGATAACGATCCAATCGGAGCCGCGTGCGCCAGAGGTGCGCAGGTTTACCAGCGCACATACGCCGTTGCCTAGAAGGAGCAGCAACGCAGTGCCGATAAACTCCCACAGGAATGCATCAAATCCGGTCATAACTTATACCTCGTTTTGGGTGGGTCGGGCGGATCCTGCGCGCACCAAAATGTCATTGGCCTCACGGTCAGTTACCGCAGCTTCTGCTTCAAGTTCGGCCTGCGTGTGGGCCTTGAATTGGGATACCTCGCGCTCCTTGTCGGCGTCGCTCCAGCCCAGCAGCGGTGCTACAAAATCAGCAACGGCCGGGGCGGCATTCACACCGCGGTCGCCGTACTCGATGGCGATGCGCAGGCGGCGGGACAAGATGTCTTCCAAGTGCAATGCACCCTCGTGGGTAACGGCGTAGCGGACCTCGGCCCACAGGTAGGACTCGGCACCCGGAACTGGCTCGAGCAGGGAGGCATCCTCTGCTGCCGGTGCCAAAACCTCACCCAGCAGGGAGCCATAGCGGCCGAGCAGGTGCTCAATGAACTTCTCGCTCAGGTTATAGCGACGAGCCAAGGATGGGACCTGGTTGGCCAAGGCGTGATAGCCGGCGGCGCCCAGGATCGGGGTTTGCTCGGTGATGGACTCTGGGACCTTGGTATCCAGCTCCTCCACTGCCAGGTCCACGGCATCCTTACCGATGACGCGGTACGTGGTGTACTTACCGCCGGCGACAGAGACCATACCTGGGGCCACGCGCGCAACCGCGTGGTTGCGGGAAAGGTTGGTGGTGGAATCGGACTTGCCGGACAGCAGCGGGCGCAGGCCGGAGTAGACGCCCACGATGTCATCGCGAGTGATCTTGCGGCGAACGCGCTGGTTAACCTGGTCCAAGATGTAGTCGATATCGGACTTGGTTGGTGCCGGATCTGGCAAAGATAGGCCCTTTTCCCAATCGGTATCGGTGGTACCGATAATCCAGTACTCGCCCCACGGGATAACGAAGAGGACGGACTTTTCGGTGACGAAGCACAGGGCTGCGTCTGCATCGAGCGCATCCTTCGGCACGACGATGTGCACGCCCTTGGAGGCGTGAACGGTGAACTTGCCCTCCACGCCGGCCATCTCTTGAATCTTGTCATTCCACACACCGGTGGCGTTGATAAAGACCTTGCCGCGCACGGTGGTCTCGCGGCCGGTGGCGGTATCGCGCACCTTGGCGCCTACGATGCGGCCGCCGCGGTCCTTGTCAAAGCCAATGACCTCGGTATTGGTACGCACGTCGGCACCGTACTCGGCGGCGGTACGCAGCACGGTCATGGTGTGGCGGGCGTCATCAACCAAGGTGTCGTAGTAGCGCACGCCGCCCACAATGGCATCGTCCTTCAGACCCGGGGTCACCTTCAGCACGCCCTTGCGGGTGAGGTGCTTTTGCATTGGCACGCTCTTCGAGCCACCCATGAGGTCATAAAGAGTAAAGCCACCGAACATCATCACGCGCTCCCATACGTGGTGGGTCAGCGGGAAGATAAACTTCAGCGGCTTCACCAGGTGGGGTGCCAGGGTGGACATGTTCAGCTCGCGCTCCTTGAGGGACTCCGCCACCAGGCGGAAGTCAAACATGGCCAGGTAGCGCAGGCCACCGTGGAACATCTTGGAGGAGCGAGAAGAGGTACCTGCGGCGAAGTCGCGCGCCTCAATGACGGCGGTCTTGAGGCCGCGGGTAGCGGCGTCCGCTGCCGCACCAGCGCCTACGGAACCGCCACCGATGATGACTACGTCGTAGTCCTCATCCGCGTACCCATTCCATAGATTTTCAAAGTATTCGGGGTTAAAGGATTGGTTGCTTTGCTGGGTCATTACTGACCGCATCTCCTTCCTTGGTGCTTGCATGTGCCTGCGCCATAAATCCATGAATGAGATGGCAAAAGCACAGCCAAAAGCAGTGAATTGTGGTTTCGGTGGAAAGTATCACACCGCGGCTGCAGAGACTTTATCTCCTGAAATCTATGTTAGGAGTCACGGACGCGAGTTACACATGTGGTTACTCACACGTAAGTTTCAGGCTCGTAAGCAGTCAGTTTTCTTAAAATACTTAGACATTCAAAAAGAAAAACCACCCCCTCGCGGGGGTGCAAAGCGGACGAAAATCCTTCGCTATTTCTGCGCTAACCGCGCCATTGCTTCAAGCACTTCGGACATTCCGGCTTTCTCGGCAGAATAAGTGACCGCCTGAGCGCCTTTGACCACCTCAATAGGGGCAGTTTCCAACGCCACCACCGGCAACCGGTCTAGGAAATCCTCATCTCCTGGCTCGTTAGCAAAAACCAGGGCCTCCTCCGGCTTAGCTTTCAGATCCTCGAGGATGCGCTCCACGCCTTGTACCGCAGTCGCGGCAGTGACGGACAGTGCATCGGTATCGAGTCGCGGCTGCACAGCGTCCTCATCAACGACAACGCTCCACACGGCTTGCGGAACTTCCACTTCACCGGCGGGTGATATCACGATCAGGACTTCGGCCGCCGGGTAGATATCTGCCAAAGCCTTGTGCAATCGCGGAGTTAGCGCGCCATCTTCCCAATTCAGCGCGCTGCTCTGCGCCACTACCACGCGGGGGATGGAAGAAAATTGCGCCTTCATGCGGTGCGGCAAGCGCGAGACGATAAGCCGGGATTGGGTGGCTGCTGCCAACAGGCCCTGCTCCGCTACGGAACCAGCCCATATCTCCTTACTGCTGGCCGTGATGGACGCTTGGGTTTGCGCCACATCCGACTTCAGCTGCGCCATGATATCCGCGACCTTATCGCGACCTTCATCCAAGCCGCGGGTTGCCTCTTCTACCACGGCGTTGAGGTTGTTCTTGATCCACTCCAGGGTCTCCGGGGCGGTCGGCGCCTTATTCTTTGGCTCCTCCCCGTCCGCTCCCTTGGCGGCGGCCATGTGGTTGCGCACCAAGTCAACCGTAGTAACCGAGACGCGTTCTTTGAGGCCCACTAGATCGTCGCGCAACCGGCGTACGCGGTGGCGCTCGGTTTCTACTTCAGCATCTCGAGCTTCTGCCTCTTCAAGGGTAGGAGCCCCTCCACCTTTACGGGCGGGCACCCAGTATTCACCGGCAGGCATGGGTCCAAATTCGGCTTCGTACTGTTCCCATAGCCCTTCCAATGCCTCTTGCATGCGGCGTCGAATCTCCGCGGTATCAGCCTCCGCATCGCCGGTGGGATAGTACGGTTCGAGGGCGGTAATAAAGACAGGGGTCTTGGTCCGTCCCAGGTTCTTTTTGTGTCCCTTGGTCCACAGGCGCTGCGAACCAAAAATGACCTGTGGGACTACCGGCACCCCCGCCTCATAGGCAATGCGGGAGGCGCCACTTTTCATGCTGCGGATTTCAAAGCTGCGGGAAATTGTGCCTTCAGAAAACACGCCCACGAGTTCGCCGTCCTTGGCCAGCTGTACCGCTTGGCGGAAGGAGGCGCTGCCATCTATACGGTCAACTGGCACGTGATGCATGGCCTTCAACAACGGACCCGCCACCGGTGCTTTGAAGATTCCAGCCTTAGCCAAGAAGCGCACCAGACGCTTCTTGCGATAGGCCAAAAAGGCGCCGAAGAGGAAATCCATGTAGCCGGTGTGGTTGCAGACCAACACCGCGCCGCCCTTATCGGGGATATTTTCTTCCCCCGAAAGGCGCATTTTTAATCCCTGTGCCAGAGTCACCCCCCTGCCAATGTGGGTGATCTGGCGGTACAGGAAATTCGTCGCAGCGTTCATAACTCTCCAGGACGACGGCGGACTTACTGCGGGGTCAGGACATCCTTGCCCACGAACGGGCGCAGGGCCTCAGGGACAACGACGGAGCCGTCGGCCTGCTGGTGGTTTTCCAAAATGGCAACGAGCCAGCGGGTAGTCGCCAGCGTGCCGTTCAGGGTAGCTGCGGTCTGGGTCTTGCCGTTCTCGTCGCGGTAGCGGGTGGACAGGCGGCGAGCCTGGAAGGTGGTGCAGTTCGAGGTGGAGGTCAGCTCACGGTAGGTGCCTTGGGTAGGAACCCAAGCCTCATTGTCGAACTTGCGGGCCGCCGAAGAACCGAGGTCGCCACCGGCAATGTCGATGGTGCGGTAAGGCAGTTCCATGGCTGCAAGCATGTCCTTTTCCATGGACAGAAGGCGCTGGTGCATTTCTTCCGCGTCCTCCGGCTTGCAGTAGACAAACATCTCCAGCTTGTCGAATTGGTGGACGCGCAGGATGCCGCGAGTGTCCTTACCGTGGGAGCCAGCCTCACGGCGGAAGCAGGAGGACCAGCCGGCATACTGCAGCGGGCCATTGGAGAGGTCGATGATCTCATCCTTGTGGTAACCAGCAAGGGCCACCTCAGAGGTACCGACCAGGTACATATCGTCGGCCGGCAGGTAGTAAATCTCATCGGAGTGCTGGCCCAAGAAACCGGTGCCGGACATAATGTCTGGGCGAACCAGAACTGGAGGGATCATCAGCTTGAAGCCAGCTTCGCGCGCCTTCTGCGCCGCGAGCATCAGCATTCCCAGCTGCAGGAAGGCGCCATCGCCAGTGAGGTAGTAGAAACGAGCGCCGCCTACCTTGGCGCCACGCTTGACGTCGATAAGGCCGAGGGACTCACCCAACTCAAGGTGATCCTTTGGCTCGAAGTCGAACTCAGGAATCTGGCCGACTTCTTCGACCACTACGAAGTCATCTTCACCGCCGGCCGGGGCACCTTCGACCACGTTATCGAGCTTGTACTGCAGCTCTTCCACCTTGGCTTCAGCGGCAGACTGTGCCTCTTCCGCCTCCTTGACCTTGGCCTTCAGCTCATTAGAGCCCTCCAGCAGTGCCGGACGCTCCTCCGGGGAGGCTTGGCCGATCTTCTTGCCAAAAGCCTTCTGCTCGGAGCGCAGTTCGTCGGCCTTTTGGATAGCAGCGCGGCGCTGCTCATCAGCTTCCAAAAGCTGGTCTACGAGGGAGGGATCCTCACCTCGGTTCACCTGGGAAGCACGGACAACGTCGGGGTTTTCGCGGAGTAGCTTGAGATCAATCACGAATGTAAGTTTAGCGTATTGGCAACACCTTGCGGTGGTAATAACCAGCGAATTATGATGGCTTTATGTCCGCCGTTCAGCTCCCCGCCCGCACAATTACGGACGGTCCCGTTCCAAAACACACCCAATTGCACGATATCCTCGAAGAATTGTGCCGCACGACCCTCAAACCCGGCGATATCCTGCCCGGCGAGAGGCTTCTTGAAGAAACCTATGGCGTGTCACGGATCACGGTCCGCCGCGCCATCGGGGATCTTGTCGCGGCCGGAAAATTGCGCCGCGTCCGCGGAAAGGGCACCTTCGTAGCGCCCAATCCCCTTGTCTCCCGGCTCCACCTGGCCTCATTCTCGGACGAGATGGGCGCACAAGACGTCACCGCCTCCTCCAAAATCCTTACCAGCGGACGCAGCAGCGCCCCGGAGGATGCCGCCCTCTTTTTTGATACTCCTGCCCAAACCGAACATATTCACCTGCGCCGCCTGCGCTTGGGCGATGGCGAGCCCTACTCCATTGATGACGGCTGGTATAACTCCACGTATGCGCCCAGCCTGCTAGAAAATGACACCTACAATTCGGTCTACGCCATCCTCGACTCCGTCTTTAACGTCCCCATTACCGATGCGGATCAAACGGTCTCGGCGATTTCCGCCGATGCGGACACTGCCCCGCTTCTCGACGTCCCCGTGGGCACCCCACTGCTACACATCGTGCGCTACTCCCGCTCGGGCGATAGGCCGGTGGAGTGGTGTTCCTCGGTCTACCGCACCGACCGCTACCGGCTGACTACCCGGGTGGCTAGGGAGAACAGTATCTAGCCAGCACCCTGCTTAAAAGGTAAGATTAAAGGCCTTATGAAGAAATCACCTGCGTGGCGTTCCGCTGTGGCCGTCCAGATTGTCTTGATTGCGGCAATCGCGGCGGCCGTTTTCATGGGCATCTATGGCGTTATCAGCTCCCACAAATCGGGCGGCGAAGACACTACCGCTGCCCAGCAGCACAATAGCGGGGATACTTCAGAAACCGCCGCTCCTAAACCGGAGCCCTTCACCGCTGCGGCCGCCGGCGCTTGCTTGACGTGGGACATCGCCCAGGATGGCTCCGCCACCGGGTTCAAGGAAGTACCGTGCTCCGATCAGCACCGCTTCGAGGTTTCCAAGACCGAAGACCTCAGCGTCTACCCCACCAGCGAATTCGGCCCTGATGCCAACCGCCCAGCGCTTACTCGCCAACACCAATTGCGCGATGAGCTGTGCGAATCCGCCACTGTGGGCTATCTGCACGGTAAGTGGGATCCGAATGGCAAGTACGACGTAGCGTCCATTCTGCCGCCGCAGTCCGCCTGGGATCGCGGCGACCGCACCTTGCTGTGCGGCCTGCAAACCACCGATGATCACGGCGTACCGCAGCTTACTGGCGGCAACGTCGAGGCCTCCGAGCAGGCTAACCTCGCCAAGCCGGGCGAATGCTTGGCCATCGATGACAAGCAGGTTCCGCACGTCGTCGACTGCGCCAAGCCCCACCAAATGGAGACCGTTTCCGTCATCGATGTGGGCAAGCAGTTCCCTGACGGTTACCCGGACGGCAAGGATATGGACAAGTTCCTATCCGATACGTGTACCGCCGCCACCGAGGACTACCTTGGCGGCGAGGAACAGCTCTACCAGTCCACGCTGCAACCATTCTGGGGCTCTATCACCGAGGCCTCGTGGAACGGCGGCACCAAGTCCGTCAATTGCTCCCTTGTGCACGCCCGCGAAGGCGGCGGTTTCTCTGCCATCACCGGTTCCGCTACCGGTGGCCGCCAGGCGCTGACTATCGACGGCCAACCGCCGGAGGAACGCCCTGAGCGCAATCCACTGCGTGAGAGCAAGGACAATAATCCGGCACCCGAGTCCGCCGCCCCCGCACCGGCCCCAGCGCCCTAATGGTGGAGGTATCGGAAGAGCGCTTCGATGAGATGGTCAACGAGGCGCTCGATCAAGTCCCCGAGGAATTCGTGCGCCGCATGCGCAACCTCGTCATCTTGGTCGAAGATGAAAATCCCGATAACCCTATGTTGCTAGGACTCTACGAGGGTGTGGCACTGCCTCACCGCACCTTCGATCACACCGGTTTCCTGCCCGATGCGATCTTCATTTACCGCAACACGCTGCAGCGCTGGTCCGGCAGCGAGGAAGAATTAGCAGAGCAGGTCAAGGTCACCGTATTCCACGAACTCGGCCATTACTTTGGCCTCGAGGAAGAGGAACTGCACCGCTTGGGCTGGGGCTAGAGCTCCGTATCCGCCCACCGGGTTAACGTCCACTCACCAAAGTCCTTGCCGCGCGGTTCCATCACCATAAAGCGGCAATTGGCCAGGTAGCCGGTATAGGCAAAGTCGGAGTCAACGCCCGTGGCATGTTTGGTGACCACGCGGATGGCGGCGCCGTGGCTGACAAGGATGACATCCTGGTCGTCGGCAAGCTGCTCCGCAATGCCCTCCAGCACCGGCTGGTAGCGCGCCAGCACATCATCCAAGGTCTCGCCGCCTTCCATCCCGGCGCCGCGCTCGCCATCGCACCAGCCACGCATGGCCACCATGTGCGACCTATGGGCATCCTCGCTACCGTCCATCTCCCAGTCACCGGCGAAAATTTCGTGCACGCCGGCAACTACGTCAACGCGCTGGGAAAATTCCGGCATGCCGCGCTCCTGCTCAAAGGCGCGTGCCGCCAGCATCGCGGTCTGCTGAGCGCGCAGCGCAATGGAGCATTTAAATTCCACTTCGCGCTCGCCCACCAACTGCGCTAGCTCCTGGCCTACCTCCGTGGCTTGGTCGCGCCCGCGCTCGGTAAGTTCTGCCCCGGGCGGACGGGTATCGAGGAAGCGGGAAATATTGGAATAGGTCTGGCCGTGGCGCAGCAGGATAATTCTTCCGGGCATGCTTCTAGATTATTGGCCCCTGCGTGCCCGCGCTACCCAATCATCCGCCGCTGCCAGATCGCGCGGTGGCTTTCCCGCGGGCGTTGCCGCCGGCCAGGAGCCGAGGAAAAGCAAGTCCTCTGCCCGCAACCACAAGGCCCGCAGCGCCTCTGCCACCGGTTGATCGTCAATGTGCCCGATGAGGTCCACGTAGAAGCGGTACGTACCAAAGGCCTCCCGCGTCGGCCGCGACTCAATCCGGGACAGGTGCACCCCACGGTGCGCAAAGTCCTGCAACGCCCCCACCAGGCTGCCCGGTTCATTTGGCAAGGTGAAGATGACGCTGGTGCGGTCCTGGCCAGTTCTTGCCGTGGGTTTTCCCGGACGTCCCACCAGGACGAAGCGCGTTGCGGCGCCCTCAACATCTGCCACGTCCTGGGCGATGGTCTCCAGCCCAAAGATCTCGGCGGCCCGCGCCGGCGCTGCGGCCGCATCCGCTTCCCCACGGGCTACAGCCTCGGCCGCGGCGGCATTGGAACTGGCCGGCACGAACTCTACCTCCGGCAAATTGTCCTTCACCCAGCCGCGGATTTGCTGGAATGCCACCGGGTGGGTGCTCAGCCGCGCAATGTCGCCCGCGCCTTGCCGGGTCATGATGCTAAAGGCCACGGGGATATCCACCTCGCGGTAAATCTGCACGGGTTCGGCTTCAACCAGCGCATCAAAGGTGGTGGTCACAGCGCCATCGACGGAATTTTCAATGGCTACGCAGGCGTACTCGGCGTGCCCGGCGCGCACGGCGGCCACGGCCTCCGAAGGCGAGCTAACCGGCATGGTCTCTGCCTGCGGCAGGTGCGCGGCAAACTTATGCACGGCCGCTTCCGTAAAGGTTCCGGCTGGCCCCAGGAAGGCGATGGTGGTAGTCATGCACGTCACCTTAGCCCACTAGACTGGTGCCCCATGGACTTTTCCGTAGAACAACTCCGCGCGGATCTGCACGGCCTTACCCCCGAGGAGCACGGTTTCACCTACCTGGATGTGGACCGCGAGCCCTCCGGCCGAGGCCGGCTGAGCGGCTGGGTTCTTTCCGCCAAGGATCTCTGCGATGTCCGCGGCATGCCTACTACCTTGGGAAATGTCGATCGCACTTACTACCCCGAGCGCAGCGATGCCTTTATCGAGGCCTTGGAGAAGCAAGGTGCGCGCATCATCGGCAAATCCTCCACCCCGGAGTTGGGTCTGCGCGTAGATACGGAACCAGTAGGCCTGCCCCATCCCGATAATCCCCTCTATCCCGGCTGCACCCCGGGTGGTTCCTCGGGCGGTGCGGCGGTACAGGTCGCGCGGGGGTTGCTGCGCGCGGCGCACGCCAGCGATGGCGGCGGCTCCATCCGAGTGCCGGCCGCGGCCTGCGGCGTGGTGGGCTTCAAACCGGCAGGTGATGAAATGGGTGTGCAAGGCTTTATTACCCGTACAGTGGCCGATAATGCCTTTCTGCATGGCCACCGCATGATCACCCCGCGCGCCCGCATCGGCCTGCTGGTGGAGCCGCTGTTTTGCGATGCCAACGTCGATGCCCACCACCTGCGCGCCGCCCGCGAGGCCGCCCAACGCCTACAGGCTGCCGGCTTCACCGTGGTGCCTATTTCCCCGTATCCGCAGGCCCGGGCCACCTTTGCGCATTTCCGCACGACCTTTACCTCCCGTTTGGCGGGGCTCAACCCGGCGGCAGGCTACGCCGAGTGGATTGCTCAGCAGGGCCGGCGCGTAAGCTCCGCTGAGCTGGCCGCGGCGCGGGCCCATGTCCGGCAGCTGCCCGACTTGCTGGCCCAAGAATGGGGCGTCGATGCCATCCTCACCCCAATGCTGACCACAGACCCGCCGCGTATTGGTTCTTTCCTGTCCCTGCCCCATGCGGAGAATTTCGCGGCCCAGACCCGGTGGTCTCCGTGGGGTTCCCTCTTCAACATGGCCCGCCTGCCAGCCATTTCCGTGCCATGGGCCGTTCCCAATCACCCGCCGGTGGGCGTGCACCTGGGAGGCATTACGCTTTCCGACGCCGCCCTGCTCGGCCTCGCCCACATCCTCCACCCATGACCAAGTCCCTACGCGCCGAGCTGCTCATCGTCCTCACCCTCACCTTTGGCATTTCCGGGGTGCGGGCGGTGTTAAACCTCATCAATTCCCTGGCCGCGCCGCAGCGGCTCGACGAGCAATCGGTCACCCTCAATTCCAGCCAATCCTCCCTTGCTTGGGTGGATATGGGACTGCAGCTGTGCTCGGCCGCCGTGCTCTTTTCCTATGGAGCCTTAGCGCTTTTCCTGCTGGCCAAGGACCGCTTTGTGCCCCGTGCCCACCGCGCCCGCGACTGGCTCGAAGGCGGAGGGCTTGCCGCCCTCATTGGCATCCCGGGGCTCACCCTGTATGTCGCGGCGGTGCACTTGGGGTGGAGCAAGGAAGTCATCCCGGGCGACTTCGCCAATGCCTGGGTGGAAATCCCCGTTTCCCTCCTCAAGGCCGCTGCCAACGCCTTCGCGGAGGAAACCGTGGTGGTGATGTGGCTTATGACGCGCTTGCGCCAGGCCCGCTGGTCGCTGCCAGCCACGCTGGCCGCAAGCTCCATTCTCCGCGGTTCTTACCACCTCTACCAGGGTGTTTCCGCTGGATGTGGCAATATCATCATGGGGTTAATCTACGGCTATTACTACCACCGCACGGGGCGGGTATGGCCTTTGGTCATAGCGCATTTTCTTATCGACGCCGTCGCTTTCGTAGGTTATTCCTTCCTGTGAAAATGCCCTTAAGGGAACGTCGCGAAGCAGGCGTTGCTCCCTGCTCCTTGTAAGGTATAGCGCATGACTGAATCAGGACGAGATCCGCATAGGGAGGCCCGCCGCGCCGGCGACGACTCCTCCACTGAATTCGTCCTTGGGGCCGATGGACGTCCCCTCAAGGATCGATACGGCCGCCCCATTCGACGCCGTTCCTCCGCCCGCCCGGCGCCGCGGCGGGTGGAATCCGAGCAACAATCCTTCCGCGCTCCGCAGCCACAGCAACAGCCCCCGCGCCGCACTCCGCCGCCAACACCGAGCCGCTACCCCAGCCAGTACCGCGCGCAGCAGCGCCCGCCTCGTCGCACCACGTCGAGCCCGGCGCCCCGGCAGCGCCCGCACAGCCGGCGCAAAAAGGTTAATCCGGCAAAGCACGCCCTCGGGTGCGTTGGCTTGGCGCTCGTCGTTCTGCTGGTATTCAACCTCGTCTTCATGTTCTGGACCGATGCCCGCCTCACCCGCGTGGAGGCGCTGCCAAAAGAACAAGTGCCTAATACCGCCGGCACCAATTGGTTGCTCGTCGGTTCTGACTCCCGCCAAGGCCTCAGCGAGGAACAGCAGGCTGAACTGGGCACCGGTGGTGATGTGGGCGAGGGCCGCACCGATACCATCATGCTGCTGCACATCCCACGCACCGGCAAGGCCAAGCTCGTTTCCATCCCACGCGATAGCTACGTGGAAGTCCCCGGTTTTGGCATGGACAAGATCAATGCCGCCTTTACCTACGGTGGACCGCAGCTGCTTGCCCAAACCGTCGAAGGCACGACCGGTCTGCGCATCGACCATTACGCCGAGATCGGCATGGGTGGCCTAGCCAATGTGGTCGACTCCGTCGGCGGCGTAGACGTATGCGTGAAGGAACCCATCAATGACCCGCTGGCCGGCATTGATCTCCAAGATGGCTGCCAGAAGCTCAAGGGCCGCGACGCCCTCGGGTACGTGCGCACCCGCGCCACCGCCATGGGTGACCTTGACCGCGTGCAGCGACAGCGCGAATTCTTCTCCGCATTGCTGGATAAGGTTGCTTCCCCAGCCACCCTGATTAACCCATTCCGCGCCTTCTCCTTGGTCAACCACACCGCCTCCTCGTTCATCGTGGACGAGGGCGACCACGTCTGGCACCTCGCCCGCGTGGCACTAGCCATGGGCTCCGGTGTAGACACCGAGACCGTCCCCATCGGCGGTTTCCAAGACACCGAGGTAGGAAACGTCGTCCTCTGGGACGAGGAAGCAGCCTCTGGGTTGTGGGATTCCCTCAAATAGGGATTAACACATGGCCCGGGGCCGGCCCAACGATCCGTGGGAGTAAACGTCGGTGACAAACGCGGCGTACACAAAGCCTTTCTTCGCGCACACGTACTTAATGTCGGCCACCCACAGCTTGATCGGGCTCTGAGCTTTGAATTCACGCTCGACTAAGTCCGGGCGCAGATCAGGTATGTTAGCTTTTCGGGTTGTGATAGGTGATCCGCCTTTGCCTGTGCCAGAAACACCGGCCAGGCGCATCAGCCGGGTGGATTGTTCACGTCCGATATCAATGCAATTCCGTCACGGCGGAGAGTATGCTTTTCCACGCACCGTAGACACCGCAATTATCCCGATGAACAGCACTAATGCGTTGAACCAGAACAGCATCACGAAGGCGACGAGCACTTAATCCACGGGCTTTGGACTGGCGATAACCACGCGAGGTGATAAACCCACCAGCCCCGGTTATTCTTAAACGTCTTACACATGAACTCGGGCAGTGAAACGATTCCGGTATTCATCGATGAACCGGATCATTTCTTAACGTTTTGGGCCTGGTTCCGACGTGAAAAAGCCGAGGCAGCCTTCAACAGCTCATTAGTGTCGCGTAGCTCTTGAATTTTACGGCGTAGCCGCGCGTCTTCGGCGGCCAAATCTTCAGGCACAGGTTCTGGGGTTTTCCCGCACGGCGGGTCTGCCAAAGTCCATTGACAAGCCATGTGCCATGAAACCCCGGCTATCGGGGTACAGCCTGGCACGCGGGGTGCATCGACATTTTTCCGCCACGATGCGATCTTCCCCGAGACGGACCACACGGTCCTTGGCATCTTGGTCAAATTTGCTCGTCATTTTCCGGATTTTCCCATCTGCTCAGACGGAACAAATCCTGGGACATTTCAGTTAATTCCCTTTCAGGCTTGACTACACGTCTAGAATGAATCAGGCGTGCTTACGACAGGTGTGTGGTAATTCATTGCGTCGAGTGCGTATGCGAGCTGCCCAAAAGGAATGGAAACACATGGTAACAAGAAGTCAGATGTCGCGTCGGTATAGCGACATGACGACAAGCGTTAATCAACTCAAGAACGCTGCGGAGAAACAACTTCGTGCAACACGTGTCGGAAATGCTATTTCGGCATCCGCCGCTGCACTGAACCACCGTGACCAGCAGACTACGCACAGTCTGCTGGAGGAGTCTATTGAGGTCCAGCGAGAGCAGACTCGGCGGATTGTGGGTGAACTGCGGACGATTGATGAGTCAATCAATTCTTTCGCACAAAAAACTGAGGAGCAACTTGAAGATCTCAAACATATTAACTTTGCTCAATGGCGCGATGGTGTGGGTCGGGAATATTACTACAACTATAGGCCGCAAGCAAAGAAGTATATTGAAAAATTCGAGAACCTATCCAATGCATGGCTACGCGTAGTGTCGGCAAGAATGGTAGATGTTGTCCGGGAATTTCCGCAATGGAAGGAGCAGCATTGGCGGTCTGATGCCCTTAAAACAGGTGTGTTCATTGATCCCCCTGAGCTGGAGGAGCCACCGGTAGACAAGGAGTTGCCACGGCAAAGGATCCCAGATGGGTTCGCAGGATACGTTATGATTCTCGGCCCGTCTGTGGTGATCATGATCTTGGCTACAATTCTTCTCCCAGTTATCATCGGAATCGTTGGAACCGTTGCACAGGTTGGGCTCGAGGGCGATATGAAGAGTCGATTTGATGCACTGGCCGAAGAATATCCCGAGTTTGTGGAGAATCAGGAAAATCTAATTCCTGATTTTTATGATGCAGCTGAAGCTCAAATGCTGCTAGATGAGGGCTGTACGGCCGAGACCATGCAAGAAGACTTAGACCGAGCTTCCTCAAAGGGAGTCGAACTTGATCTGGCAGCATTCCCTCAAGACGCCGCCGGTGTGGAGCGATACTGCTCGACAAGAACGAGCGTGCTGCAAACCGCCCGCGACATGGAAAACCAATCCGACCAATCTGTGAATAACGGCACCAACGTTATAATGAAGGTCCTCGGTTTGGCGTTTCTCGTCGCTATTATTCTCCCCTTTATCATCGCATTTCTTAGGCGTAAAATGCGGCAGGATCGACGTGAAGTCGAGCAGCAGAACCAGGCCGCGATTGAGGCTTGGCAGCAGCGTGCAGAACAACGCAAGGTGGAATTCCAGCAGCGAAACGACCAAGCACGCGAAGAAGCATTTGAAAAATTCCAACGAGTTTTGGGTGTGCCGATTAACAAAAACCTCGGCACCCTTTGGGCAGATAGGTCAACGCGTAATATGGCCCAGACGTTGTCCTCCATCGTAGGAAATGAATTGCGCCGTCCGCCGGTGGTGGAGGAGCTTCCGAAGGTTGGAGAGCCCAGGCTAAATCCTCAAATTCCGTCTGTATTGAGTGAGGCTCTCGTTAGCAGTAAATAAGGTTGCCGCAGCTCTTAACATCCTTGTCTGGGAAACTATGCCAGACAAGGATGTTGTCGTTTTCTCTACTGTTTGAGCTTTGCTTCCTCCAGCACAGAAGGTCCATGATGTGAGTTTACCGGGTCTTCTACATTTCGTTTCCGTGACGGAGGAATTGAGGTGTTCGCAAAGCTTTGAGGGTCTCTTTTGATGCTTGAACAAGAAGGGAAAATCGATCTACCTGACACAGCGCGTGAAATCAAAAATACCGTGTAACAACTCCGTGGTCGCCGCAGATTCTGCCACCAACATTTCCACTACGGAGCTAGTACAAATCAACACGGTTTGAGGCCTCATTTGTTGTGCTTTTGAGGATTACCCTTAAATGTGTAGCAGCGTTCCTAAATAGTATGTCAATCTCGCGGGTGAACTGCTCCCCACTATTTGGTAGCTGATTGGGCCTGCCCCGGAAAGTTAAGATTACCCTCGTTTAGTGGACACCCTATTAGTACGGATCTTGTGTCCGTAGGAGAGGATGGGGCCAACCCTCGGAAAGTGGACACATCGGGGGTTAACTATGCGTCTTTAGCCAGTGTAGCTGAAGTCTCGGCTTCAAAAACATCAGGAGCCACAATATTGCACCAGGAGTGTCGTCTGCGCGTGTTGTAGCGCATGCACCACCGGAAGACATCCTGACGGCAGGCGATCGGATCCTTAAAGACTTTCCGATCACGCAAAACTTCCCGCTTTAAGGTAGCGTTAAACGATTTCGCTAGGGCGTTTACCGCGCCCATGGATTGGCGTCCACCCAGCGACAAGCAGTAGTTTCTAAACGCTTGTGAGGTGTACGCACTGCCGCGATCGGAGTGGAAAACAGCCTCATCAAGACTGCCACGCACACCGTGTGCGTGGGCTAGGACATCGATGACCAGTGAGCCTCGCATGTGGTTCGCGAGTGCATAACCTGCAAGTTTACGCGAATAGGTGTCAATGACTGTAGCCAAATACATGTTTTGCCTCCCCTGCACGGCAGGTAGGTAATATCGCCGACATAAACACGGTTCGGCGTATCAGCGGTGAATGTACGGCCCACTAGATCTGGCATGACACGGTGACCAGGCTTGCGCCGGGTGGTGATTCATCGACGCCGTTTGCTAAAACCTTTTAGTCCCATGGCTTTCATGATTCGTGCGACCTTCTTATGGTTGATCGGAGCCAGGTCCGTATCGTCGTTGAGCCTTGCAGCGATACGTTCAGCACCATAAAGACCATGCTCGTCATTAAAGATGGAACTAATTTTTACCCCAATAAGACCGTCAGAATGCATCTTTAACCTGTACTTTTACGGGTGCTGACCCATTTATAGAATGAGGAACGATTCAGCTTTAAAACGTGGCACATCCGTGTAAGCCGAGTACTCGGTTCGGTGGTCATAGACAAACTGGAAGCGGATCACCAGTGAGTCTCTTTAAGCAAAATTTTTCGCGGCCCTACGCAGGATGTCTCGTTCTTCGCGCAGCTTAGAGACTTCCTTTGTCACACTAGCGGATTCGCGCAGAATCATTCGCCGCTTGGGCTTGATCGTGTACGGCTTTTATGCGGGCACGTTTGCCGGTGCCGTTCTTTTTGACCCATGAATGCAGCGAGGCACGGTTGATGCCGAGCTCTGCTGATGCTGAGTTCAGCGAGAGGTCCTTGTTGTTCTCATAGAGGGCCACGGCATCGCGCTTGAACTCTTCGGAGTACCTGGACATGGTGGTAGATTACCTTTTTCCCAGCTCGACTGGGCTGGATATCAGGTGTCGACCAAATGGGGGTCAGGCCCCTCACCCACTCTCGAGATCCGTAGACGTCGCTCGGAAAAGCCGAACTGGTCATCTTGCAGAGGGCGCATTGATGGAGCACCAGGCAGCTTCTTGAAGCATTCGACTGCGCCAGCCCACAAAAAGTAAAAACCAGGTACTAATCCAGCCCATCAACACAGGGTCGAAAAATAGGGGAAACTAAGCCCAGGACGCTTCAGCCAACTGTTACGACAATGCAGCAATGGAGAATTTCTGCGGCCACGTAAAACCGAGATGTACCACGGAGTAGCCTCTAACAACGTCGAGGGATTCACCCCAGATATCGAAGACTACACCCAGTGGTACTACGCCGCACGCATCCAACAACGACTAAAGGGCCTGGCCCAGATGCACTATCGGAACCAGGCCCTTAAACCCCTAACCACCTAGAATTAAACCAGTCCAACAGGAGGGGCCAATTTATGTCTTTAACGCAAAGTCACCTGGCGGGACTTGATGTTTTCTAGCTGCTTGCGCTCATCGGCGTTCAGCTGGGCATCATTAGAGATTTCTTCCTCCAAGGCCTTGTCCACGCGGGTGAGGTGCTCCTCATAGGAAGCGTGGTCAACCTCTGGATCCAAGTCGAAGACTGGAGCGATGAGACCGTGGGTGCGGAAAACACCGGCGAACTTGGTGCCCTCGCCCAAGTTCAGCTCACCGCGGGCGGCGACGCGCGCCAGTGCGTTCAGGAATGCGGCTTCATCATCACTCGGGCGGACCCAACGGATGTGGGCCTTGCCGCCGCCGGCATTTGCCCAGAAGGCCGCACCGGTGATGTTCTCGCCCACCTGGTGGGACTCGATGACGGAATCATTAGCGGCGCGTAGCGACTGCGCAATCTGCGGGGTGACCTGTGCTCCCTCCGGAATCCACCATTCGAAGTCCTGGTGAACCTGCACGTCGAGGGTAGCGGAGGCATCGATAAGCTCCTCCAGCTTCGGCTCCGAGCCGTCAGCCGCGGTGGATTCCAGGGTGGCGCCCGGCTCGTTATTCTTCACCCAGTTGAGGGCGAAGGCGAGGTCGCGGCCTGGGTTGTGGGTGTGGGACTGCACCTGCAGGCCCACGAAAGCATCGCCGCCAAATTCGGTGTCCCGAATTAGCGCAGCAGAAGCACCCGGCAGGACGGTGGCTACATACACGTTCTTGTCGCAGCCTTTGACGTCAAGCTTGGCAAAAGCGGAGGGGACGAACTCCTGCATGGCGACCAGGGAGGCCTCCGCAGCAAGTCCGCCGTAGGGGCGGGGATCCTTTTCCAGGGCGGCGCGCTCTTTGGCGCGGGCAGCGAGCTTTGCCTGGCGGCGGGACATGCCCTCAGGCAGCTGTTCCTTGTTCTTTTTCTTCTTGGCCATGCCTCCAAGATACCTGCTTACTAGAGCTCAATGGCATGTAGGGCCACTTCGGGTTGATTGGTGGCGAGCATATCTACCCCGTTAGCCCACGCCCACTTCATATCCTCCGGCTTGTCTACGGTCCACAGGTAGGTAGGCAATCCCTGCGCGCCGATAATTGCCGGCTGCAGCTTCGCGCGCAACAACGATACGCCAAGCGCGGTGGGCCTGGACAGCATTACATCGGGACGGTTGACGTGGCGCTCCCAATCGCGACGAAGATAAATCCGGTCCATGTGCGGCGCCAAATTCTGCATGCGGCGAATGGCATGGTGGGAAAAGGAAATGACGTGGATCCGGGGGTCATCGAAAAGCCCCGCATAACGCAGGCGCAGCACCGTTTGCTCCTCCAGGATGTCGCCCTGCCCGGAGGGGTGCTTAGTCTCGATATAAAGGTGGTGCGGTGTGCCCTCGAGTAGTTCCAAAAGTTCATCGAGAAGCATCATGCGTTGGCCCGAACCGATGTCAACGCCGCGCAAATCTTCCCAGTCCATCTTGGAAATGCGGCCGGGGCGCCCCGCGGTGCGGTCCAACGTGGGATCGTGCTGAACCACTACTTTTCCATCGCGCGTCAAGCGCACATCGCACTCGACGCCGTGAATTGGCAAATCTAGGGCTTTTTCAAAAGCTAGAGGGGATAGCTCCGGATATTTTCCGGAGTATCCCCTATGAGCGACAATCTTCACTAGCCGAAGAACTCTTCCTTGATGTCATTCAGGGTCTTAGCAGAAGCATCGAAGCGCTCCTTTTCGTGCTCACTGAGCTGCAGCTCAATCGCGCGCACGATGCCGGAACGGTTGATGATGGCAGCGGTGCCGATGTAGAGATCCTCTACGCCGTACTCGCCCTGCAGGTAAGCAGATACTGGCAGTGCCACGTCCTGGTTCTGGATGACGGCGGCGGTGATGCGGGCCAGGCCCATGCCGATGCCAAAGGAAGTAGAGCCCTTAGCGTCAATGATGGAGTAGGCGGCATCACGGGTATCTTCGAAGATCTTCTCGATGCGCTCTGCATACTCCGGATCCGAGTCCAGCTTCTTGGACATCGGGACACCAGCGATATTCGCGGTGGAGACGGCCGGCAGCTCGGAATCGCCGTGCTCGCCCACGATGTAGGCGTGTACGGACTTCGGTGCAACATCTTCCAGCTCGCCCAGCATGTAGCGGAAACGAGCGGAGTCCAGCACGGTGCCCGAGCCGATGACGCGCTTGTGGTCCAGGCCGGAAGCCTTCCATACGGCGTAGGTCAGGATATCCACTGGGTTGGAGGCAACCAGGAAGATGCCATCAAAGTCATTCGCCATGACGTCAGAGACGATGCTGTTCATGATCTTGACGTTCTTGCCCACCAGGTCCAGGCGGGTCTCGCCCGGCTTCTGTGCGGCACCGGCGCAGATGACGACCATATCGGCGTCTGCGCAATCAGCGTAGGTGCCCTTGGTGACGCGGGTGCGGGTGGGGGCCCAAACAACACCGTGGTTGAGGTCCATGACGTTGCCTTCTAGCTTCTTTTCATCGATGTCGATGATTGCCAGGTGGTCAACGATGCTTTGGTTGATGAGAGCGAAGGCGTAGGCGACTCCTACGTCGCCGGCGCCGATGAGAACTACCTTGTTTCCTACATGATTTGCCATGACCCCATTGTGCAACTATTTGGGGATCTTTGCACGGGCTAGATCTCACTCTGAAATTCCCACCGAAATCTGGGACAATCGGGCATTATGAAACGCGCTCTCCGCCGCGCTGCACTAATCGCTCTTGGCGTAGCCGCGGATCTCACGCCCATCGTCCGTATGACCAGCCGGCAAACCTTACCGCCCAATATGTCGGCTGGAATTTTGGGTGCGGAATTGGCCACGTGGGCGGCTATTTCGCCCTCTCTCCTTCCTCGCCCGTGGTGGGTGACCGCCGCCAACGTGGCAATTGGTCAGGGCATTGGGCATCTTGGGGCGGCGTCGACAAGCTTTGTCCTCAATAGCATTGGCAAGCGCCCGCAGGACCGCCTTGGCCCTCAACATCGACAAATTGTGCACCTTGCTATTGGCGCCGGGACTGCATTTAATGCCGTGCTTTCGCTGCGCAACCAGAAAAAGCAGGCGGAGTTGGTCAATAAGCAACTCGTGCGTGGGCCCGCCACGGCGGCCATCGGCTTGGCCGCGGGCACCGCGGGCTACGGCACTCTCCTACTCATCGGGGAAGCAACGCAGCTTGCCGTCACTAAACTGTCACGCCAGCTAGGCCGCTGGGTGCCTGCACTCATTGCTTGGCCGGTGGTTACCGCCGGACTGAGCCTCACGGCATTTGCGCTTTCTGATCGCGTGGTCTTTCGACGCTGGCTGCGCTCACTATCGCACCAAGCGCAGCGAATTAATAAACAGATTTTTCCCGGCACTTCTATGCCGTGGGAGCCGGAGCGCTCCGGCAGCCCGTGGTCGCTCGAGCCGTGGTCGGCATTGGGACAGCAGGGACGCCGGTTTGTCTCCAATGGCCCCCGCGCCCGCGATATCCGCACAGCGACGGGAATCGATGCCAAGGAACCCATCCGCATCTACGCCGGATACATCCCAGGGCGCTCCTTCCAGCAATCCGCGGAGAAGATCCGCGCCGAACTCGAACGCACTGGTGCCCTGCGGCGAGAGACTATCGTCATCCAAATGCCCGCCGGCTCGGGGTGGATCAATAATTGGGGTGCTTGCTCTTATGAGTTTTTGACCGGCGGTGATTGCGTCACCGTCACCATGCAGTACTCCTACCTGCCCTCGGTTTTTGCCTACCTCGTGGATAAAAACGCCCCGAAGCAGGCGGCGCGCGAATTGATTCGGGTGATACAAGAAGAAATAGATAAGCTGCCCGAGGAAAACCGCCCACGGCTCTATTTTGCAGGTGAATCGCTTGGCGCCTACGCCATTATGGATAACTACCATAATGTGGAAGACCTACTTTCCGCGTGTAATGGCGCAGTTTTTTCCGGCCCCCCGCGCATGACACACTTTACTCAGCGCCTGCGCCGGGATATTGGTTCCCTAGAACGCCTGCCCGTTATCGATGGCGGCAAGCATGTGCGCTACGCGGCGGCTCCTGACCATACGCTGCACGATGCCTTTGGCAATGACTACGCCCACACCTGGCGCCGCCCCCGCATGCTCATTGCCCAGCATGCTTCCGACGCCATCGTGTGGTGGGATCTCAACCTTCTCGTGCGCAGGCCCACCTGGATCCATGAACCGCAGCCGGAAGCGCTGCACGCGGATACCTTCCGGCAGCTGCATTGGGTTCCGTTTATTACCTGGTGGCAAATTGGCTTGGACCAGATCAATTCCCTCAACGTCCCTGGCGGGCACGGGCACAACTATTTTGAGGAAATGCTCTGGTACTGGGATGAGGTCTTAGGATCCCAATCCCGCCAATCGCTCACGCCGAAGTTAGCCAAAAAGATTGCCCGCTTTATTCGGCGCGATGCTTAGTCGCATTTCACCCCAGTACTGTGGTGCGGGCAGTACCCATTAGGTACCTTATATAAGTACTGCTGATGCTCATCCTCAGCCAGGTAGTACTCCCCAGAATCAGTTTCGGAGAGGAGTTTGACTTCCGTGGTGGTATCTCCAAATCCGAATTCTTTGAGCTTCTCTGCATAGGAATCCACGATGCCCTGGATTTCTACGCGCTCTTCCTCCGTGCGTGGGTAGAAAGCAGAGCGGTATTGCGTTCCTACATCGTTGCCCTGGCGGAAGCCCTGGGTGGGATCATGCGCCTCAAGGGCCTGCACCACAAGATCACGCAGGCTGATACGCTGCGGGTCATAGACCACCTCCACCGCCTCGGCATGGTTGGTTAGCCCACGACACACCTCGTAGTACGTGGGATTCGGGGTGGTACCGCCTGCATAGCCCACCGAGGTGGATTCCACGCCTTCGGTCTCCCAAAACATCTTCTCCGCGCCCCAGAAACATCCCAACGCAATGAGAATGGAGCGCTGCCCGTCCTTCCACGGTCCGGTAATCGGTGTTCCTAGAACGGCGTGCGGGGCGGGGTCTAGGATTGGCTCGGATCGACCCGGCAGAGCCTCGTCTGCAGCAACAAGTTTGGGCTCCGGCTTAAACATCCACATGAGGTATAGCTCCTTCCTTATTCCTTCTTCCCAACGTTGTACTGCGAAAAGCTATTCCGCGGCCAGTTAATATTCGCGCTAGTTCCACATTTCGAATTAATCATGGCGAAATCTTTCAACCGTGCCTATCATCGGGACACGTACCCGAAGAAAGGATTTAACAAATGGCTGTTTACGAACTTCCTGACCTCCCATACGCATTCGACGCACTGGAGCCACACATCTCCGCAGAGATCATGGAGCTCCACCACGATAAGCACCACGCAACCTACGTTGCTGGCGCTAACGCTGCACTCGAGGCACTCGAGGAAGAGCGCAACGGTGAGGCTAACCCGGATCGCATCCGCGCCCTCTCCAAGAACTTGGCATTTAACCTGGGTGGCCACACCAACCACTCCATCTTCTGGAAGAACCTGTCCCCGAACGGTGGCGGCGAGCCTACCGGCGAGCTGGCAGAGGCCATCAACCGCGACTTCGGCTCCTTTGAGAAGTTCAAGGCTCACTTCTCCGCTGCTGCTACCTCCCTGCAGGGCTCTGGCTGGGCAGTTCTGGGCTACGACCACATTGCTGGCCGCCTCATCATCGAGCAGCTGACTGACCAGCAGGGTAATACCTCCATCAACTTCACCCCGCTGCTGATGCTGGATATGTGGGAGCACGCTTTCTACCTGCAGTACAAGAACGTTAAGGCTGACTACGTTAAGGCCGTATGGAACGTCTTCAACTGGGATGACGTTGCTGAGCGTTTCGCTGCAGCCACCAAGTAACTCCTTGTAGTTACTTCGGCCGCCCTCCGGGGCGGCTTTTTCTATGCCCGGATAAATTCCCGGAATTGCCGCACTGGGGGCGCATCATCCCCGGCGCGCCACACCAAACCGAGCTCGCGGTACGCTGGCGGCGTGAGGGGGATCAGGCTCCCCACCTGCAGATAGGGATCATCCAGCGGCAACAGTGCCACCCCGAGTCCTGCCGCTACCAGCCCCGCAACGGTAGTAAGCTCCATTGACTCGAAGACGAGGTGGGGGCTAAAGCCGGCATCTTCTGCAAGGGCATCGAGAAGCATGCGCGTGCCATAGCCCGGCAGCATGCCGATGAACGGTTCTGCAGCGAATTCCGCTAGTTTCACCTCCCGCCGGTTCGCTGCCCAGTGGCCTTCCGGCACCGCAAGGCCTAGCCGCTGCACCTTTATCTGATGCCAGCCCAGGGCTGCATCAGGCCGCGGGCCCACGAGGGCAAGGTCGGATTCGCCGTTTTCCACCCTGCTCACCAGCTCCTGCGCCGCGCCTTGATGCAGGCGAATATCCACGTGCGGGTGCTGCGCGCGATAGCTCTTGAGCAGGTCCGGAACCAGCCAGGTACCCAGCGAGTGCATGAAATCTAGGCGCACGGTGCCGCGTTCTGGATCCATGAGGCGGGCAACATCGTCTCGCCCTATTTGGTAGGCGCGGAGCATGTCCCGCCCGGCCGCAGCAAAGGCCCTCCCGCGCGAGTTCACGTGCAGGGTGCGCCCAGTGCGCTCGAAAAGGCGGGCGCCAAGACTAGCTTCTACGCGCTGTACGCGGCGGGTCAGCGCGGATTGGGAGATCCCCAGTTCATCGGCCGCAGCGCCCACGCGGCCATGATCCACCACGGCGAGGAAGCCGCGAACATCCTCCACATTCATGCATACTCCGCATCGATTAGTGTGATTTTCCACATTTTACACATGCTGCGTGTCCGGGCAGGCTAAATGATATGACTCGAACGCGGCGCGCTACGGTAGCCATGCTCCTTGTGGGCTTGGCTATATTCTCCAGCCTGTATTCCACCCAAGCTATTCTTCCCACGCTGGTAGACAACATGGGCCTTTCTTCCACCGAGGCGGCCATGACCGTATCGGCCGCCACGGGCGCGCTGGCCCTATGCGTGGTGCCCGCATCCATCCTCTCCGAGCGTTTCGGTCGCGGACGTATCCTGCTCATTTCAGCCGTTGCCGCGACCGGCGTGGGGCTCATTGTTCCCTTCGCCCAAGAGGGGTGGCAGCTCATCGTGGTGCGCGGCCTGCAGGGTGCGCTGCTCTCTGGCGCCCCCGCCACCGCAATGGCATGGCTTTCTGAAGAACTCGAGGACAAAGCCCTGCCGCGGGCTATGGGCCTATACATTGCAGGCACCTCCGTCGGTGGCCTTACCGGCCGCCTCATCCCCACCGGATTGGTGGAAATCTCCACGTGGCGCTGGGCGCTCTTCGGCTCGGCGCTGGTCTCACTCGCCTTTGCCATTACGGCTTGGCTGCTGCTTCCTACCCAACGCAATTTCCGGCCTAAATCCATCCATCTCAAGACCGAAAGCCGGGCGCTCTTGGGTCATTGGGCCAACCGGGATTTGGCCTTGCTCTTTCTCACCGCATTCCTGTCCATGGGCACGTTTGTCTCCATGTATAACTTCTTAACCTTCCGGCTCATCGATGATTTTGGCTTGGCCCCTTCGCTAGCCGGCTTGGCTTTCCTGTTCTACCTTTCTGGCACCTGGTCCTCGGCTCGAGCTGGAGCGCTAGTGGCCCGAATCGGCCACGGAAAAACCCTGTTCGGCTCGGCCGCGCTTTTTACTGTGGGCATCGCGTTGTGCGCCGGTAGCCTTCCGCTGACGCTTCTCGGCATGATCGCCTTTACCGTGGGCTTTTTCGCCGTACACTCCACCGCCTCCGGGTGGGTGGGCCAGATTGCCACCCACGACCGCGCGGAGGCTTCCTCGATGTACGTGTTCTGCTATTACTTTGGCTCTTCTGTGGTGGGCGCATGTGCCGGCCTGCTTTTCGACGTCCTGTCGTGGCCCCTTTTCATCGCCTTCTTCACCGCCGTAGCCCTCGCCCTTACTGCGCTGACTTGGACCAAGATTAAAACCGACTAAAATCGGTTTTATGCCTGAGAATAAGTGGTCGGCGCGGACATGGCACCGCAAGGCCTCCCGTCCCGTATCCCTGTGGATGATGGTCTTCATCCTCGTGGGTGCAACGCATACCTTGGTCCCGAACTACCGGTGGGTGCTCATCCACCTATTCACCCTCGGACTGGTGAGCAATAGCATCATCGTGTGGTCCCAGCACCTCACGGAGAAATTCACCCAACAGCGCCTCCCCGAATCCACTCGACCTGCCCAATTGGCCCGCATCTATGGCCTCAATGCCGGAATCATCCTCGCGTTAATCGGCCAAATCCTCATGGAGTTCTGGTCCCAGCACTGGATTGTCACCCAGGTGGGCGCCACGCTCATTGCCCTGATGATGCTCTGGCATGCGGCATCGCTCTTCCAGCAATGGCGCAGTGCCAAAGATAAGCGCTTCCGCCCCGTGGTGGGCGCCTATGTACTTTCCGCCCTGTGCCTGCCGGTGGGTGCCATCTTTGGCGGCCTGCTGGCCGTCTATCCCGGCCAGCCCACGTTGCTGCTCGCCCATATCGCCGCCAATATCGGCGGATTCATCGGCTTGGCCGCGGCCGGTTCTCTTACCATCCTTTTCCCATCCATCTGGCGCACCCAAGGTATTAATCGCCACATACACTCCTCCTTTGCGCTGCTCGCAGTCGGTGTGGTTGCCACCATCGTGGGCGCTTTCCTCGGCTTCCCCCAGTTGGGACTTATAGCCTACTGCTGCGGTTGGGCGCTGAGCTTGCAGCAGTGGCTCGCTAATGTGCTGACGGTGGCTAAGGACCCGCGCGATCGCATCACCTTTGCCTCGGTCTCCGTGCTCATGGCCTCGCTATGGCTGGTGCTGTCTTTGGTGTATTACACGGTGCAGCATTTCTTTATGCCCGAGCCGGCGCTGCCCACCCTCTCCTTGCTGGTGGGGTTTGCCGGTCAACTGCTCATCGGCGTGATGAGCTACCTCTTGCCCAGCACCATGGGTGGCGGCCCCGCTGCCGTCCGGGCGGGCTTGCAGCAACTGGACAAACTCGGCCTCCTGCGCGCCACCTTCGTCAACGGTGGGCTGCTCATCTGGATCGGCACCGATATTTCCCTGCTTAAGGTGGTCGCCTCCCTCTTGTGCATCCTGCCCCTGGCGGTCTACCCCGTGCTCATCGCCCGGGCGGTCAAGGCCCAGAAGCAGGTCTTGATGAAGAAGGCGGAGGGCCCGGATCCGAAGCCGGGGCCAGAATGGAACCAGGTCTATGCGGGCGTAGCGATCCTCGCGGTCGTCTACGCCCTATTTACAGCGCTGTAGTACCCAGCGCGCCGGTATCCATCCACTCGCGGACCGCGCGGGTAGCCTGGACGTCGCCGGAGTTATACTCCAGCAAGCGCTGCCGCGCCACGAGGTCACCGGCTAGCGCCTCGCGGCGCGCGTTCACGGATTCTTCGCCGTCGAAGTCTTCTTCTGGCCAGGTAAAACCCGCTTCCGGGGCGACTACCTTCAGGCCTAGGCCGAAGGGGCCGGCGAAGGATCGTTTGACGTGGGCGAACATATCCACCCACTCCGGTGAGGAGATAAACTCTTCTACCTCCTGCTCATCCACCTCGCGGAAGCGCTGCGCGGACATCCGCATCCAATGGTTCTCGCCGTGGGCCGAGTAGCAATATGCAGCAAAGGTTTTGCCCTCCGCATGGGCCTTAGCACGCACATCCATCAACCAGCGCCAGAAGGCCGCAAAGTTTTCCGCCTCGGCGCGCCCGCCCAACGGCTCCCACGTAACGAACGGGACGTAGTTACCGTCGTGCCAGGCTCCCCATAGGTACGCGCCCTGGTCCAGGTAAGCTTCCATATCCACATCCACCTCCACGTCTGCGCGCGGAGCGTGCACGTCGCCGCGGCGCAGCAACACTTCCCCGGCGCGCCAGGCAGCAGCAAGGCGGGAGGACTCGCCCAGGTCGGCGTCGATAAGCGCCTGCACGGTAGTAATCCCGCGCTCGCGGTAAGGCTTAGCGCGGTCGCCGGATAGGAAAAGCGAAATATCATCCGCCGCCACCAGCTCTTGCTCGCACAAAGACCAAAAGCGGCAGCTCGCACACTCCTTGACCCGCACCGGGGCGGTAGGAAGCGGCTGATTCCAGGCGCGTTCCAGATCAAACTTGGCTGTTTCCGTAAAAAATGCCCGGGTGCGGTCCTGGCCGATGGCCCCGCCCCGGCCGGAATCGAGTCCGAGATCCTGCAAAGCACGGGCGGCAAACGCTAAGCGGTAACCATCTACCGCATGATGGCGCAGCTTATACGGCGCCTCGAGCGGCTCACTCAGACCCAAGCGGTGGGTAGGCACCGCCGGCGTCGTCTTGGTGTCGTTCTTGCGGGCCACACGGTGATTGGACACGATAATTGGGGTGTACTTATCGCCCTCGCGCAGCAGCAAATCTACGCGCACCATCCACTCCGCGGTGGCGAAGACCGCGTTGGTGATGTGCGTATACCCGGAAGCTAAGGCCTCAAGGGTGCGCATGGAGCGCTCCCACTCATCGCCTTCCAGATCGATGCGGCGGAACCGGGCAGAGCCCTTGCGGGGAAACATCTCCATGACGGCCTCCACTGCGGCCGCGTGGCGTTCTGCTCGGGCAATCGAGGCATGGATACGCGGCATCTCGGGGTGCGCGCGCCGCTGTACTAAGCGGTAGCGGCACCCCACAAGGTCCGAAGCAACAACCACATCCTCCACACCGGGTGAGCTTAATAGAACGGCAAGGTAAAGTTGAATCCAGACTCGATCAAACGTGAGGGAAATTTAATGAGCATTCTGAAGAAAGTTAAAAAGGCCCGTCAAGAAGCACGCGCACAGGCAAAGGCCGCCAAGACCCGTGCCAAGGCAGAGGTAAAGGCCCAGTCTAAGGACCGTCGCCGCCAGCAAAAGCTCCTGGCCAAGCAGGAAAAGCACCTCATTAAGTCGGAGGAAAAGGGCCTCAAGAAGCGCCGCAAGCATGAGGAGAAGATGGCCAAGAACGAGCTAGCCAAGCTCAAGGCCGGCCGCTTTAACTCCGATAATGTCAAGCGTTATGCCGGTGCACTGCGCACCGCCGCACCCCTGCTGCTGCCGCTCCTCTACCGCGGCTACGTGGGCCTGAAGACCGAGGGCGAAAAGCGCAAGGCCGCTAAGGCCGGCGTGAGCTCGGATCAGATGGCTTCCTTCTCCGGCTACGGTGCGCCGCTCAAGGCCCGCACCGCCGGCATCCGCAACTCCCTCGATAACACGGACGTTCCGGCCGGCTTCAAGCGCGATGTGCGTGACCGCCTGCAAGAAGTAGACTCCGCCATCGATAATGCCGAGTTCATGACCGAGCAGCAGCGCCGCCGCGCACACAAGACCATTAGCTCGGAAATCGACTCCATTACTGCGGAAATCCAGCAGCACCTGGCACAGTAAAAATATTCACGCCGCCACCGCCCCCTATTTGAACTGGCCCCCGAAAGTTGGACTGGTTTAATTCTAGGCGGTTAGGGCTTCAAGGGTCTGATTTCGATATTGCATCGGGGTTAGACCCTTGAGTCGTTGTTGGATGCGTTCGGTGTTGTACCACCGGATGTACTCGTCGATTGCCTGGTTGAACTCTGCGACGGTGTCGAAGGCTTCTCCGTGGTACATCTCGGTTTTCAGGTGGCCGAAGAAGTTCTCCATGACCGCGTTGTCGTAGCAGTTGCCTTTGCGTGACATCGATTGGACTCCCTGGTGCTGGCTAATCAGGGTGCGCCATGATGAGTGCTGGTATTGGAATCCTTGATCGGTGTGGATCATCCAGCCCGGCTCTGGAGCACACGCTTTGATCGCCTGCGCCAACGAAGCCGAGGTAAACGCTGTAGACGGCGATGTGGCCACTGTGTGGGCGACGATTGAGCGGTCGAACAGGTCCATCACCGGTGAGAGATACACCTTGCGGCCAGCGACTTTGAACTCGGTGACGTCGCTGACGAAGACAGTGTTGAGCCTATCGGGGGTGAAGTTGCGCTCGAGTGTGTTCTCAGCGATGTAGCTGATTGTGCCAGTGTAGGAGATGTAGGGCCTGCGCTGGCGGATCTTGGCTTTCAAGCCCATGGCGCGCATGAGCTTGTAGACAAGTTTGTGGTTGACCACCCAGCCCTGGTTACGCAGGTCGAGCAGTACCCGCCGGTAGCCGTAGCGGTGTTTGTTGCGCTGAAAACTGTCCCGGATCGCTTGTTTGAGCTCGGCATGTTTATCCGGTGCGGTGAGTCGTTTTTGGTGGTAGAAGAATGTCGAGCGTGCCATGCCGGCCGCATCCAGGAGGTAGTCCAAGCGGTGGTGTGACTTGAGGATGACGATTGCCTGGGCTTTCAGGCGTGTCCCTGGTTCCTCAAGTCTCGCAATTTTTTTAAGTAGGCGTTTTCCGCTTCCAGCCGCTCAACCTGGCGGCGAAGCTTTTCCTCTTCCGTGAGGCGTTTCGGCCCAGCCGATCCTTTGGGCCTGCCCTTCGGCTTCGGGCGCAGAGCCTCGTCGCCGCCTCTGCGCCACTTAGCCACCCAGTCCTTGACGAGGTGGTCGGATGAAAGATTGAACTCTCGGGCAAGATCCATCATCGACTCACCCGCAAGATGACGTTCTACAACCTCCTTCTTCGCCTCGAAGGAGTAGTGCTGCTTGTTTGGTTTCTCCACGAGACATAGTCTGCCACGCAGTTGGAAACGACGATAAAGTCTACGCGTTGCGTCTCTCGAGACACCGACAACACGAGCAGCGGCTCGGCAACCCATTCCCTGCTCGAAAAGCTCCACTAACTGCTCACGCTGAACTTCACTCAGCGAACTACGTGCTCTCAAAGAAAATGCTCCCCACTAGTTGTTGGCAACTGATTTCTCAGTCCAACTAATGGGGAGCAGTTCAATTCGGTGGTGGCGTTTATTTATTTTCTATAAAGATCCGGGATTTTTCGGGAAAAGTATTTTCAGCCAGAAAAAGTTGCTGAGAATCTTCTCACCGCCCTACCCCTTTAACACCGTTTATGCTCTCTGTGCTTGGTGCAATTTTTAAAATTGGAGGAAATATATCCCGCCGTGAAGTGACCCAATTTTACGACGACTTGGACCACACCCTAATCCCCGAAGACCAGCTAGAAGTCGTTCGCTTCAGCGTAAACGGTCAAAATTACCTTATCGATCTCTCCACGGATAACGCGCGGCATTTCCATAATCTGCCCCCCTACGTGGACGCCGCCCGGATTGCCCCGGCCTTCGATGCGCAGCGGGCAAACCCCAGCCAAATCCGCGAATGGGCGCGCGCCGAAGGCCTGCCAGTGGCGCACCGCGGAAAGATCCGGCAAGACGTTATCGAGGCGTATAACGCCGCTAATTAAAGCACGCCTTGCTCGCGCGCTGCCGCCACAGCAGAGGTGCGCGAGCGCACACCCAATTTGTCATAAATGTGCACCAGGTGGGACTTCACCGTGGCCTCAGACAGCATGAGGTCCTGGCCAATCTGGCGGTTCGACGCGCCCGCCGCAACTAGCTGCAAGACCTCCAGCTCACGCGGCGTGAGCGAGGTGCGTGGCGTACGCACGCGAGTCATCAGCCTATCGGCCACGATGGGAGATAACGCCGAATCACCCTCCGCAGTCGAGCGCACTGCGGCCAGCAACTCCTGCGGTGGTGCGTCCTTGAGCAAGTAGCCCACGGCACCGGCTTCGATTGCGCCGAGGATATCCGCATCAGTGTCATAGTTGGTAACCACGAGGACCTTGGGCGGGGTGGCCATCGCGGAGCGAATCTGCGCGGTTGCCTCCGCGCCGCCCATAACGCGGGTCCCTTCCACGCCCGCGCCGAAGCGCAGGTCCATCAAAATGACATCGATGCCGCCCGCCTGCGCTGCCGACACCGCAGCTTCGGCCGTAGCGACCTCCCCTACGACGTCGATATCCTCTGCGCCCTCAAGCACGGAGCGCAGACCCAGGCGGACGATTTCGTGGTCATCTGCCAATAGGACCCGAATCACGACATTCCTCCTATCGATGTCATTGTCAACCAAAAGTTTAATCTACCCGGTTGCCTAAGGGCATACTAACTGACACGGCAGTGCCCTCCCCCGGCGCGGATTCAATAATGACCTCCCCGCCGAGCTCCTGGGCGCGGCGCCGAATTGCGGCCAGCCCAATATGCCCCAGCCCAGCCGGGGTACTTTCCACCGCGGCCGGATCAAAGCCCTTGCCGTTATCCACCACATCCAGGCGCACCTCATCGCCCTCATAGGTCACCGTGATCCGGGCGCGGCTTGCTTCTGCATGCTTGACGACGTTCCCCACAGCGCCCTGCGCAATCCGCAGCAGCGCCGCCTCTACCTTCATGGGCAGCTGCTGTACCTCTCCTTCGGATTCCACCTCGACGTGGATATCTCCGGTAGCGCCGAAATTTTCCGCCATACGGGTCAACGCGGCCTCAAGGGATGCCTCATTGAGCGTCGGCGGCTGCAAAGCGGCAATCATTGCCCGCGCTTCGTGTAAATTATCCGCGGCCGTCCTGCGGGCCAGCTCGATGCGCTCTCGCGCCTTGTCCGCGTCCTGCTTATCCAGATCACGGTCCGCCGAATGCAGGAGCATTTGAATGGAAGACAGTCCCTGGGCAAGGGTGTCATGAATCTCGTGCGCAATGCGCTGACGTTCGGCCACCATGCCGGCATCGCGCTCCGTGGCTGCCAGCTGCGAACGGGTTTCAATCAACTCTTTATTCATCCGCGACAGTGTCCGGAAGGCGTAGGTGATCGCTATCGTCACCAGCGCCGAGACCGCCGGCCCCATGACGCCGCCGAAGGTCAGACCCTGCGGAATCTGCACCACCACGGTGATGATCGAGGCAACGATGACGCACGCGATGCCCGCCGCCATGTCCAGCACCGTGAGGTACAAAAAGAACATGGCGAAAACCAAATAGATTGCCGCGGGGGCCACGAACAGATCCGCAACCCACAGCACCGAGAGTATGCACAGCCACAGGTAGCGCACAGGCCGGGCCCAATATTCCCCGTATACCGAGCCTGCGAAGTACACGGCCGCAAAGCCCACCAAGAGCAGCAGGTTGATGATCGCTTGCGAAAGCGGCATTCGTGCGGAGGTAAAAATGCCTACCACCAGCAGGCCAGCGGTCAGGATATGGATGCCGGTGCGCAACGCATCGGTATCCCGGTCTATTGTGGGGCTCATGCGCAAAAGCCTACTTCCCCTACTCGCCTTAGCCACTTTTGGGATCGCCGGCTGCGATTCATCCGCACCCACCCCTGCACCAACCACTACGGTGACTCCGGAGGCTTCGGAGGCACCGGAGGTTAACGTGGCCCAAACCGCGGAAGTCAATGACTGGAGCGATTGCCCCTACATCGGCCCTGGCTGGCTCGAAGAAACCAACGGCCAGCGCCTGACCAAGCAGGGCATCGACACGCGCTTTCCCACCCCGGCCTGCGTCTTTTGGTCCTACCAGGACGACCCACAAGCCACCGTCATCGTGCGCGATATGCCCACGGTCGACGACGCCCGCGCCGCAGTGGATTGGGCCGCGCCTATCGACGCCACCGAACCGGCCTCCTTCGACGGCTGGGAAGGTGGCCGGGGCGTAGTCAATGAGCACGCCGTGTACGCCGTCCAGAAGGACACGCACGCGGTGCTGGTGTGGAGCAACCAGCAACAAACCGTTAAATCAGAGCAGATCGCCCACGAAGCGATCGCCAACTTGGGCCTTTAAACCGCGACGTCGTTGTACGGCATCATCGGCGACAGCCACGGGAATACAACCTCCATAAGTAGGAAGAAGACTCCCACCGCAATAACAATGGCCAAGATGGCCTTCACCGGCGTCGGCCCCGGCAAGAGATTCCACAAAGCGCGATACATTATTTCTCCTCTTTTTCTACTTCCATAGCGTGCACAATCATGCGCTCCGCGTTGGAAAACTGCGGGTGACACGTGGTCAAGGTCAAGATCTCGCGGCTCGGTTCGGCGTCCGACTCTGGCACGGGGTTGGTCACCGAGACGTCGCCAGGCGTCGTAATATGCCGGCCAGCTACGTGCGAATACTCCGGCGGAATTCCATTGAAACAGTCCGCCTGCTCACCATCGATGGGCAATACGCGATAGGTAATTCGCTCCTTCTGCGTCTCCACCACGATGTCATCGCAGGTCTCTAGCTTGCCCAAGTCATTAAAGGGAGCTCCCTTGCCCACGCGGTGGCCCGCAACCGCAAAATTGCCCATCTCTCCCGGCATCTGGGAATCCAGGTAACGCCCCGGGCCGCGCAGCAGATCATCTTCATTGGTGCCCTCAATGATGGCGAAGCGGTAGTCAGAACCGAACGTGGGAATATAAAGCTGCGCGAACGCCTCACCCAACTCCGGCTCCAACTTCTGCCGCGGATTGCGCCATTGCTCGTCGAGGTGGGCGCTCGCCTCCTCCTGCAGCTGACCGGATTCTACATTTGTCCAATAGGCTTCATAGAATGCAAAGAGTAAAAGAACCACGCCAATGGTTAGCATGAGTTCCCCAAGAACTTTAGTCATGCCTTAGACCATACTGCCCATGAAAGGTTAAGCATGTACGAAGTCTTCATGTACCCAGTTTCCGGAATCATGAAATTCTGGCACTGGCTCATCAGCAGCTTCGTCGGTGAATCTACGGCCTGGCTGATCTCCATCATCCTGCTGGTTATCACCGTGCGCGGCGTCGTTGTTCCCTTGAACTGGATATCCGTACGCTCCGCCCGCATCGGCGCACTCATCCGCCCGGAGAATAACCGCATCAAAAAGCAGATGAATAACGCCACCACCACCGAGGAAATGGCGGAGCTCATGCAAGAGGAAAAGAACCTCATGAAGAGCTATAACTACAACCCCGCAGCTGGTTGTGTTCCCCCGCTCATCATGATTCCGGCCTTCATCGGCCTCTATCAAGTGCTCCTGCGCATGTCCAATATTGAGCGCGGCTCCACCACCGTGGGCATGTTGAATGCCTCCGACGTCTCGGCCTTCCGCGAAACCACCTTTTACGGCGCTCCGCTGACGGATTTCGCCCGCGAGCACGACGACCTCATCAATCCCATCCTCATTGCCGCCATCGCCTTTACCATGGCTAATTCCGTCATTTCCCTCGTGCGCAGTTTCCGCACCACTCAATTTGATCAGAAGGTCAACCGCCGCGTCTTCATTCTCATGGGCTTTTTGCTCCTGGTGATCCCATTCTTCCTGTGGCACCTAGCCCAAACCGGACCTATCCCAGTGGCCATCATCCTTTACTGGGGCTGCGCCTATCTCTTCATGCTGATCCAAACCGCTATCTTTGAGATCATTTTGCACCGCGACTACCCGCTTACTGAGGATGTCCACGCTATGCGCCGCGAAAGCATTCGCCGCTGGCGCAAGCGCGAAAAAGAACCCGCCCTCTCCAAGGAGGAGAAGAAGCGGGTCAGCCAGCTACGTATGGAGGCCCGAAAGTACCTTAAATCGAATAATCAGCAGGGGGAGCAGAAAGCATCTGAGTAGCTAGGTCGCGGGCCGTCTGCAGCGGCCCAATCTCCTTGGTGAGCCGAGCACCCGCACGGCCGCCATCCAGGAAAATCAACAGCTGGCTCGCCTGCGAGGACGATGGGTAACCATTGCGCTCTGTCAGCAAGGCCGTCAGGGTGGAATGCACCCATTTGCGGTGTTCAACGCAGGCAGCCACGATACCGTGTTCCGCCTCGGTTTCGGGTCGCGGATACTCTCCGGCCGCATTCAGGAAATGAGAGCCGCGGAATTCCTGCTGGGGTTCTTCTTCGATCGCCTTATCAAAAAAGGCCAGGATCTTTTGATCCGGATCCGTCATCTCCGCGGTACGCTGTTCCCAATCTTGGCGGAACTTCTCGTCCAAAGCTTCTAGATAAGCGATAACGAGCGCGTCTTTGGAACCAAATAAAGAGTACAAAGAAGCTTTAGCCACATCCGCCTCGCGCAGGATGCGGTCGATTCCGATGACACGAATGCCTTCGGTAGTAAATAGCTTGGTCGCTGATTCCAGCAGCCGGCTGCGCGGGCTGGGCCGATTACGGCGCGACTTCTTCTCTGCCATGGGTTCCTCTCTAAAACGACAAAGCCGGTTCATCTATACTTTATAGACAAACCGGTTTGTACGCGAATTAAGTTCGGGCTACTTCTTGATGAGCCCCACGATCCACAACAGGATACAAGCACCACCCGTAGCGGCAATCAAGGAGAAGATCCATCCACCTTCCTCGATATTCAGGAAGTGGATAATCATGCCACCGATGATGCCACCCAGCACACCAACAATAAGGTTGGTCAGCAGGCCGTGGTCGCGCTTCATAATCTTCTCTGCCAGCCAGCCGGCAATGATACCAATAACAATCGAGCTAAAAAGCCCCAGTCCCAAATTCATGCAATCCTCCTAAAATAGCGGGTATACCTTAGCGTACACGAGCGCACACTACCTAAGGCGGCCCCACACAACAAGAGCGCTCCGCCCTTGTGGGCGAAGCGCTCTATGCACAGCAGCTTTTAGCTTTCCTCATCCGGACGGACAACCATCATCGGGCACGGTGCGGACTGCAACAGTGCGCGAGAGGTCGATCCCAGGAGCATACCTTTAAAGCCGCCGCGGCCGTGCGAGCCAACAACCAGTAGCTGCGCGCCTTCTGCAGCCTCGGTCAAAGCGCTCACTGGACGATCGCGGGTAATGAGCTTCTTTACCTCAACTTCTGGGTATTCCTCACGCGGCTCCTTCAGATTCTCAGTCAGAAGCTCGCTCTGTTCCTTTTCAATATCAGCCCACTCGGACTGGGCGGCCGACAGACCCGCCAAGGAAGCCTGCACCTGCATATCCATCCAAGTATGCACGGCAATCAAAGCAGCACCGCGGGCCTGCGCCTCTCGGAATGCGTAAGCCGTGGCCTTCTGCGAAACCTCGGAACCATCCACACCAACGACGACAGGGCCGTACTTGGTGGAGTCCGTAACATGATTATCCTCGCGAACGACGACCACCGGGCAAGAGGCGTGGGATACAACCGAAGCGGAGACAGAACCCATTACCATGCCGGACAGGCCACCCATGCCGCGGGAGCCCATGACGATCATGGTGACATCGTGCGACATTTCTAGCAGCATGTCGATCGGGGAGCCCTCGGCCACAGTGTGACCAATCTTCAGCTCTGGGGCTACCTCATGAGCGATGGCGCGAGCTTCCTCGATCTTCTCGAGGGTCTCGGCCTGCAAGTCGTCGAAAAGCTCCTTTGGCGGAACCATGCCCTCTGCGTACAGGAACTGTGGCATGGTGTAGCTAGATGCGATTCGCAGTGGAATCTCGCGCTTCATAGCCGTATTTGCGGCCCAACGAACTGCATTCTTCGATGCATCCGAACCGTCAACGGCAACGACTACAATGTCTTCCTTAGCCATGATGTGTCCTTTCGGTGGTTATACCTTAATTGTAGTACGGATTAGGCTTGAGGGTTGACGGTTGCAGCCTCGGAATTCGACGGGAACATAACGGTGTACACAAACTCCAGGACGGTGCGAATTACGGCACCAATACCTTCAGAGAAAAAGGCAACAACCGGTTCAATGAGAGAGTTAAAATCCATGGACAAAACATTAATACATCGCCGAAAAGGTTTCACGCCTTTGCCGATCAAAGACGGTCTGAATCCAACCCGCGTGCGCACTCCCGAGGCAGGCATAACGGCCTGGGATTTTCTTAGTGCAGTAATTTCGGCACAACGCCATCGACACCCCGACGACGACGCCTCGGCGCTCCAGGCGCGCTTCGACTCTGGCGAGGTTGTCCTACGCAATCAGACCAAGCTTCGGCCGGACTCAATATTAGGCAACGACGAGGACGTCTTTTTCTACCGCATTCCGGCACCCGAAACACCGGTGCCTTACGACGTCCCCATTCTCTTCGAGGATGAACATATCCTCGTCGCCGATAAGCCGCCGTTTATGGCAACCATGCCACGCGCACGCCACATCGTACAGACAGCTACAGTCCAGCTCCGACGAATGACAGGAAACGACGAGCTCGCACCGGCGCACCGCCTAGACAGACTTACCTCCGGAATTTTGCTATTCACCAAACATCGTGATGTTCGCGGCGCCTACCAAACGCTCTTTGCGGAAAAGAAAGTACAAAAGACCTATCAGGCGATCGCCGAATACCGCCGCTTTCCGACGCCCCTACAGTGGGCCTCCCACCTCACCAAAACCCCCGGCGAAATCCAAGGCCGCATAGGCAATGGCACCCCCAACGCGTTTACTACTCTGACTGCAGTAGAACTAATAGATAGCGCCCCGTATGAAAAGATCCACGGAGAACTGCCACAATTAGGCAAATACACGCTCAAACCCACCACGGGCAAGACCCATCAATTGCGTCTCCACATGTGGCAGGCTGGAATACCCATCCTGGGTGATCCTGTCTATCCAGAAATCCTCCCTGAAGACGCGGAGGATATGCGGATCCCAATGCATCTCACCGCAGCCCACATCGAATTTACTGACCCCCTCAGCGGGAAGTACCGAGAGTTCGAGTCCGCCCTTCCTCTCTACACGCACCGCCTAATCGATCAGGCATAGCCGACACATTGTGTAGTCCATGAAACTGTCACGTGGCGAAAAAGTATAGCCAAAGCCGGTGCCCTTTACGAGTAGATAAAGGAAAATCACCGAGCCATTCCTAGTCCGTAGATCCCAGTAACAAGCACAGTTCGGTGCGGGAACACTCTCAATCGCTCGTCCTGAAGTGTTCTCCTGGGGGCCTAATGCCTATAAACTTCAGCTACGACGAAAGGGCGGCGGTGTGCAACTTGCTACGTGTTCCGTCGCGTGATGCTTGCACCCTGCAAAACGTGAAAGAAGGGAAGAGGACGGTGGGTGTTCCGTTCTCTTCCCTTCTTTTGGGTTATTGAATTATGTTATTGTTGTTTGGTGTCGGCGGTGACTTACTCTCCCACAACCTCCCGGTTGCAGTACCATCAGCGTGTGCAGGCTTAGCTTCCGGGTTCGGAATGGGACCGGGCGTTTCCCTGCAGCTATTGA
>NZ_JAKRNF010000049.1:0-644 GCF_022347225.1 Corynebacterium sp. ACRPQ | reverse complement strand
GCAATAATCGTCACGGCCATAACAATGGTCTCAGAGACCGGCATGAGTTTAAGGGTGCGTGGATGCACCGAGTGCCAGTCGATGGTGCCGACCGAGACCATGATCATGATTGCCACCAGCGCAGCCATCGGGATCATGCCAACGATGTCGCCCAGTGCCAGGACCAGGACCAGCAGGAACACACCGGCTAACAGGGTGGATAGGCGGGTACGTGCCCCGGATTCGCGGACGTTGATCATGGTTTGACCGATCATCGCGCAGCCACCCATGCCGCCGAAGAAACCGGAGGCAATATTAGCCACCCCCTGTCCCCAGGATTCGCGAGTTTTATCGGAATGAGTGTCGGTGATGTCATCGACGAGCTTGGCGGTCATCAACGATTCCATGAGACCGACCACGGCCATGGCCAGGGCATAAGGCGCGATGATCTGCAGGGTCTCCAACGTCCACGGCACGTTCGGAATAAACAGGGACGGTAAGGTCTCCGGCATCTTGCCCATGTCCGAGACCGTCGGGACAGTCAAACCGGCGGCAATGACCAAACCGGTGAGCACGATAATCGTGACCAGCGGGGCGGGGATCACACTGGTGAGCTTGGGGAAGAAAATCATGATCACCACACCCAAGCCGACGAGTGGGTAGAC
>NZ_JAKRNF010000048.1:0-686 GCF_022347225.1 Corynebacterium sp. ACRPQ | reverse complement strand
GGAAGGAGCCCGAGTATCCGGCTGGAAACAAGCCATCAACCAAATGGCCGTGGCCTACCCCGACCGCTTCGACAAATACCTATAAACCCCGCCCCACACACAAACAACTTGACACGCTCCTATTCATTCGCAGCGCGACGGCACAATAGGCCTCAATATCAGTTCTGTCGATAGAACCTTCGAAAACCTCTCCAGTCTGAATATCCAAAAAGGTCCGCTCACCCCCAACATTATTAACTTCTGGAGTACACCAGTCACCCTCTTGAATTTCGCCAGTATCGTAGTAGTCAACTACTTTCTTACCCTGCGGGGTATTTAGCGTATCCCATAAATCATTCGAACTTTCCTCAATGATTGCACCGCTAGAATCCCCTACGCTTTCATGAGAGTTGTTAAAAACAGGCTCTTCAGCTGGCTCATCCTTCGCGCACGCCACCAAACCTACCGTCACTACCCCAGCCACCGACAGCAGTGCAAAATCCCTTTTGAAACGCTTGGCAGGAAAAGCGTTAACACCTCGAATAGCCACGTTTATCCTCCGAAATCTAAAAGGCTGTATAGGTTACGTCCACTAGCGTGGTGTATCTGTTACCCGGGTGAAGCCTCGTTTCGGTACGCATAAAGGCGACCACCGCGGGTACCTTTCGAATCAACTCTTACCTATCCTCGAAAGGAAGTAACCCGCG
>NZ_JAKRNF010000047.1:0-713 GCF_022347225.1 Corynebacterium sp. ACRPQ | reverse complement strand
GCTTCTTCGACACGGTCGACGCTGCGGAGGGACTCCGGAAGGTTCTTTGCAGCGTGGGCAATGATATAGGCGTCCCGGATATCAGTTTTGGCATTGCCAGCGTGGATGCGTGAGAGTTGACGCATAGCCAAACCGGGAAGGTAGCGCACGTCGATTCCGATATCTTGAGCAACTGCGACAGTTAGTCGACCAATGTTATTTGGCTGGTCCACGACGACAAGGACTTTGTGGTCGTGTGCGCTGAACGTTGAAAACAGTGTGCGCAGGGATTTTTCGTTTTGGTTGATGCGCTTAGATAGCACCTGGGTGCCGTCGATATCTAAGACGCAAGCGTGGTGAAAATATTTACCGACGTCCATGCCGATGACATAGTCGTAGGTCATGCTAGACCTCCTAGCGAATTGAATGAGTATGGGACTTATTTCATCGCTGGTGGTCGGACATACTTCACGCTGGCATCCACATTACTTTGAGACTTCGCACATTCTGTGCGGGTCAGGTTCCTATTAGCAGTCTGGAGTATGTCACTGCCTTCGGTGGCATCACCCCCCGGATCATTTTCAGACAGGGACGAAAACAAGCCATACCGAAGCCAGCGACTAGTTCCACTGCCACAAGGCAGAAGGAACGCAGATAAACATAACCTGCCCCAGCATGGGGCTAGGAGTACGAATCCTGGGCCCCTTCAAGCGGAACTGCCAACAACGTAATGG
>NZ_JAKRNF010000046.1:0-749 GCF_022347225.1 Corynebacterium sp. ACRPQ | reverse complement strand
GGGTGTAGTGGGTGTACCACCATTTTTTGTTGCGGCGTTTGGCTTTTGGAATCTGGTCGAAGGGGACGTCTTTGACGTAGGTTCTGGCTTTGAGCTGGGTGCTAAATACGGTGCCGAACTGCTGTAGTTTTACGGTCCATTCGGCTGCCTTATCTAGGTTGTCAACGGCGAGTAGTTCAAAGGAAAGCCGTCGTAGTGCTTTGCCCATCGGCGAGGTGGGATAAAGGCCGGTGGCACGTTGGATATTGCGTTTGACGTGGACAATGCAGCGTTGACCGGGGTATCAGGCCACAGGTGGTGTAGTGCTTTAAGCCCTCCGGCATCGCCATCGCAGGTAACCAATTGTGGTGGGGCTAGCGGGTCGAGTGGGCGCATATACGACCAGGAGGATTCTTTCGTGCACCAGAACCAATTGATGACATGGGTGGAGTCGGCAGCTACAACAAGGCATTTGGTGTTGAAGTAGGTGCCGTCGATGAAGATTTGGTCGTAGATTCGCTGCTTATCAACGCGTCTAGGAGGTTGGATAAGCCAGAACGGTGTGAAGCGTCGTTGCAAAGTTCGTGGTGAAACATCGCAGGTTTTAGCGGTTTCTTCCAGGCTGTTGCTGGAGGTGAGCCAGGAAATGAAAAGGCGGAACCATTTGGCTTGCACGGCATCGTTATTCACGCGGGTGAAGGTGGCCTTGCAGGTGCGGCATCGCCATCGTTGGCGCCCAGCACTCGTTGTTCCGTGTTTCGTGCATGCCC
>NZ_JAKRNF010000045.1:0-808 GCF_022347225.1 Corynebacterium sp. ACRPQ | reverse complement strand
GCCAACCAAGGCAACTAAGCCACGACGATCCGATTCAGACAACGAATGAAACGGGCCAACAACCCCAGACACAACAACACCCTCCTAAGGGAAAGTGTTGCAACGACCCTCTGAACTCAAGGTGCACCGTAAAAAGTAAAAATCCCCACAACACAGCGTAGCGGTTAACCGCTACGCTTCTTTTATGCTCTTCCTATGCCCCAACTTTGCAACAGCACCAATAAACTGGCGCCCCGGTTATAAGTTGGGGCGCCAAGTCGATGTGCTCGAGTCGGGGGATGTTAGTGGCCGGTGTCAAGCCGGCCAGACAGGCGGTTCAGCCGGTCCTGACTGGGGCCGTCGAGCCCGATAATGGACACGGTTTTGCCTCTGTCCTGGAACTTCTGCGTAATCGCGTCAAAGGTCGCGACCGTGGAGGCATCCCAGATCTCCGCCTCAGTGAGATCAATAGTGATATGACGGGCAGAATCGGTGTAATCAAAGCGATAAACCAGGTCATTGCTTGATGCCCAAAACAACTGGCCATGCACCCGGTAGGTACGAGTATCAATCTCGCCATCGCCGTCGCCGTCGATCTCGGAGACCTTTTCAATGGAAGCGATATGTGCCATCCGACGGGCGAACATGATCATCGCGGTGACCACACCCAACACCACACCAATGGCCAGGTTGCTGGTGGCTAGGGTGGCAATAATCGTCACGGCCATAACAATGGTCTCAGAGACCGGCATGAGTTTAAGGGTGCGTGGATGCACCGAGTGCCAGTCGATGGTGCCGACCGAGACCATGATCATGATTGCCACCAGCG
>NZ_JAKRNF010000044.1:0-853 GCF_022347225.1 Corynebacterium sp. ACRPQ | reverse complement strand
GGGCGGATTCTAGGGGTCGTTGCAACGATGATGGTTAGTTTGGTTTGATGCTACCGGTTTGTGTGAGGGCGTTGGTCATGACTTCGGCTGGGGTGCGCCAGTTGAGTGCTTTGCGTGGTTTGTGGTTGTGAATGTTGGCGATCATTTCTAGGTCCTCGGCGCTGTAGATGGACAGGTCGCTGTTTTTAGGAAGGTTTCTTCTGAGCCTGCCGTTGGTGTTTTCGTTGCTGCCGCGTTCCCATGGTGATCCTGGATGGCAGAAGTAGATGGGAATGTCAGTGGCCATGGTAAAAGCTTTATGACCAGCCATTTCGCTTCCTTGGTCCCAGGTAATTGATGACCAGATAGCTTTATCGATTCCTGTAACTGCCTTGTGCAGGGCTGTGAATACTTCTTTGCTGGTATGCCTTCCCGGTAAGTGGCCAAGGACAACAAATCGGCTGACGCGTTCTACTAGCGTGATTACCGCTGATTGGTTGTTTTTACCGAGGATGAGGTCGCCTTCCCAGTGGCCTGGCAAAATACGTTCACTTACCTCATCTGGCCGGTCGTCTATGAGGATCATGTCGTCGACGAAGCGTTGCTGGGCAGGTGTGCTGGAGCGGGTTTGGCGTTTCTTGCGTTTCTTTCTACCGGTCGGCAAGTCCAGGCCAAGGTCTTTGAGTCTTCCTTTGGCCTGCAGGTAAAAGGCGTCATAAATCGTTTCGTGACTAATGCGCATGTCCTTATCAGTGGGGTAGTCGATGGGCAGGCGATTAGAAATCTCCTCAGGTGACCATTGTGCCCGCAATTGTGCGCATACATAGTCCCATAGTCTTTTGTTGGCTAGTAGTTTCGGTATTTTCGGCCGCAA
>NZ_JAKRNF010000043.1:0-943 GCF_022347225.1 Corynebacterium sp. ACRPQ | reverse complement strand
CCCAGGTTTTGTTCCGTTTAAGTAGATGGGAAAATCTGGAATATGCCAAGAAAATTTGACCAGGATGCAAAGGACCGTGTGGTCCGTCTCGTGGAAGATCGCATCTTGGCAGAAAATATGTCGATGCAAGCCGCGTGCCAGGCAGTAGCTCCAAAGCTGGGGGTTTCATGGCATACGGCCCGTCAATGGACTCAACAGGCCCGTCGTGCGGGAAACATCCCAGAACCTGTGCCTGAAGATTTGGCCGCGGAAAACGCGAGGCTGCGTCGTGAAAATCAAGAGCTACGCGACACTAATGAGCTGCTGAAGGCCGCTTCAGCTTTTTTCGCGTCGGAACTCGACCCAAAACGTCGGAAATGATCCGGTTCATCGATGAATACCGGGTTCGTTTCTCTGTCGAGTTCATCTGTAAGACGTTGAAGAATAACCGGGCTGGTGGGTTCATCACCTCGCGTGGCTATCGCCAGTCCAAGGCCCGTGGGTTAAGTGCTCGTCGCCTTCGTGATGCTGTGCTGGTCGAACGCATTAGAACTGTTCATCGGGATAATTACGGTGTCTACGGTGTACGGAAAATGTGGCATGCTCTCCGCCGTGACGGAATTGATATCGGTCGTGAACAAACTGCCCGTTTAATGCGCTTGGCCGGTGTTTCTGGCAAAGGCAAAGGCAGATCACCTCTTACAACCCGTAAGCCTAACGTGCCTGATCTGCGCCCAGACTTGGTCGAGCGTGAGTTCAAAGCCCCCGGCCCGAACAAACTGTGGGTGGCTGACATTACGTATGTGCGCACGAAGAAAGGCTTTGTGTATGCCGCGTTTGTCACCGACGTTTACTCCCGACGGATCGTTGGGTGGGCGTTATCAGACTCCATGCGCACCGAGGCGTTGCCGCTGCAAGCTCTTAATCAGGCGATCGTGTGTGCTGAGGAAACAACAGGTCTCAT
>NZ_JAKRNF010000042.1:0-992 GCF_022347225.1 Corynebacterium sp. ACRPQ | reverse complement strand
TGAGGTTACCCTCGTTTAGTGGACACCCTATTAGTACGGATCTTGTGCCTGTAGGAGCGGGTGTTCATTGTGAGTTCGTCAGGGAAGAAGTACACCCCGGAGTACCGGCAGGAGGCTGCCAGACTGGTCATTGAGTCCGGGCGCCCAATCGCTTATGCGGCTAAGGAAATTAGCGTATCAGCCACAATTTTAGGCAGGTGGGTCACACTCGAGCGGGAACGCCAAGGCTCGGTAGATGGCCGCAGTGATGCCGATATACGAGCCGAAAACGCTCGCCTGCGTCGTGAGTTAGCTGAGGCCAAGATGGATAGTGAGTTCTTGTCAAAAGGCACCGCCTTCGTCGCTTTGAGGCAACGCGATCGGAAAAATTTGAGCTACTACACCAGGAGAAGGCGAACTACAGCATAAAACGGATGAGCAGGTTATTAGAGGTTTCCCATTCTGGCTACTATAAATGGCAAAAGGCTCAAGCAGTACGGCTTCGTGGTGAAAATCAGCGTCAGAGATTCCTCGACCAGTTAGACAGGAAAATTCTTGATATCTGGGAAGATTCTGACGAAGTCTACGGTGCCCCACGGATTAGTGCAGAACTCTCTGAGGATGGGGTCTATGTCAATCGCTAAACCGTGGCCAAACGCATGCGGATGATGGGTATTGAGGGTATCTCACACAGGGCGTTTGTTCCCGTAACGACAATTCAATCCAAGCAGAAGTTCACGCTTGTAGACCTGGTAAAACGCCTATTTGATCAAGGCCAGCTTAATCGAGTGTTGATGTCGGATTTTACCCATCTGCGCACGAATGAGGGCTAGCTGTACCTATGCGTTATCCGCGATGGACACTCCCGCCGAGTCCTAGGCTGGTCCATGGATAGTGTGCAGGATTCTTACCTGGTTGAACGTGCACTGCGCATGGCTTACACCCTGCGTGGTGAAGTACCCGACGGCGTGGTCTTCCACGCCGATCGTGGTACCCAGTTCACCAGCGAACAG
>NZ_JAKRNF010000041.1:0-1324 GCF_022347225.1 Corynebacterium sp. ACRPQ | reverse complement strand
TGGGGTTGCCCGCAAATTGTGGACACGTAGTGGAGCTACCTAGTGGTTAGGCGGCTATTTCTTTTCTGCTGGTGGTTAGACCGATGCGGTTCTCGAAGTCGACGGGGCTTATCATCCCGAGTGCGGAGTGCCGACGTCGGCGGTTGTAGACGACTTCAATCCAGTAGGCAACGGCCTTGCGTGCAGCATCACGGGTCGCCCAGCGCTTACGGTCGTAGAATTCGGTTTTAAGCGTCGACCAGAATGACTCGGCCATCGCGTTATCGAAGCACACGCCGGTACGCCCTACGGACTGAGCAATGCCCAGGTTGCGGCAAACTTCCCAAAGCTTCTCGCTGGTAAATTGGGTTCCGCGGTCAGCGTGAAACACTAGCCCGTCAGGCACGTCACCGCGTAGTGTATGCGCCATCCGCAGGGCCCGTTCGACCAGGTATGTATCTTGAACGCTATCCATAGCCCAGCCCAGTACCCTGCGGGAATGACCATCGCGGACTGCGCACAAGTACAACCAGCCTTCACCGGTGCGCAGGTAGGTAATATCCGACATCCATACTCGGTTGAGCTCACCAGTATCAAACATGCGCTTGACCAAGTCAGGAAGCGTGGACTTACGCTTGGCTTGAATCGTTGTCACTGGGACAAAGGCCCGCGGGGAAATCCCTTCAATGCCCATCATGCGCATCCGTTTAGCCACAGTCTTACGATTAAGCGAAATGTGGTACCGCTCGATAAGTTCTGCGGTGATCCGCGGAGCACCATAAACCTCGTCGGAGTCCGACCAAATCTGATGAATCTTACGGTCAACGTCATCGTAAAAAGCTGCACGATTATCTTCGCCGGATAGCCGCTTCTGCTGCGTATGAGACCATTTGTAGTATCCAGACCGAGACACTTTTAATAGCCGTGCCATACGTTTGATGCTGTAGTTCGCCTTCTCTCGCTGCATTAATTCGAACTTTTCTGTTCGCGTTGCTTGGCGGCGAAGAAGGCTGTCGCTTTTGACAAAAACTCGTTATCCATCTTGGCTTCCGCCAGCTCACGGCGCAGACGAGCATTCTCAGCACGAAGATCCGCCTCGCTTAGCCCGTCGGATGCTCCTCGGCGCTCACGCTCGAGTTTGACCCACCTGCCTAAAATTGTGGCTGATACGCCAATTTCCTTAGCCACATGAGCGATTGGGCGCTGCGACTCGATTACCAGGTTTGCGGCTTCACGCCGGTACTCCGGCGTGTACTTCTTGCGCTGTTGATTCACAATGAACATCCTCTCCTACGGACACAAGATCCGTACAAATAGGGTGTCCACTACTTGAGGGTAACCTCAA
>NZ_JAKRNF010000040.1:0-1439 GCF_022347225.1 Corynebacterium sp. ACRPQ | reverse complement strand
TGAACTGGCCCCCGAAAGTTGGACTGGTTTAATTCTAGGCGGTTAGGGCTTCAAGGGTCTGATTTCGATATTGCATCGGGGTCAGGCCCTTGAGTCGTTGTTGGATGCGTTCGGTGTTGTACCACTGGATGTACTCGTCGATGGCCTGGTTGAACTCTGCGACGGTGTCGAAGACTTCTCCGTGGTACATCTCGGTTTTTAAGTGCCCGAAGAAATTCTCCATGACCGCGTTGTCGTAACAGTTGGCTTTACGCGACATTGACTGAACACCACCGTTGTCATGAATCAGGTTGCGCCAGGACGAATGCTGGTACTGGAAACCTTGATCGGTATGCATCATCCACCCAGGCTCAGGCGCACACGTTTTAATCGTCTTAGTTAAAGAATCGGCGGTAAACGCTGTCGACGGCGATGTAGACACGGTGTGGGCAACGATTGAACGGTCGAACAGATCCATCACCGGTGACAGGTAGACCTTGCGGCCTGCGACCCTGAACTCGGTGACGTCGCTAACAAAGACGGTATTTGGCTTATCTGGAGTGAACTTGCGGTCAAGTGTGTTGTCGGCAATGTGGCTGATCGTCCCGTTATAAGAAACATATGGCCTGCGCTGGCGGACCTTGGCTCGAAGCCCCATCTCGCGCATGAGTTTGTAGACGAGCTTGTGATTGACCACCCACCCCTGGTTGCGCAGGTCAAGTAGCACTCGTCGGTAGCCGTAGCGATACTTGTTGCGCTCGAAGCTTCCCCGGATCGCGTCTTTGAGCGCAGCGTGCTTATCCGGATCGCTGAGTCGTTTCTGGTGATAGAAGAATGTCGACCGTGCCATGCCGGCCGCATCCAAAAGGTATTGCAGACGATGCCGTGACTTGAGGATGACAATCGCCTGGACCTTCAGGCGTGTCCCTGATTCCTCAAGTCCCGCAATTTTTTTAGATATGCGTTTTCCGCTTCCAACCGCGCGATCTGGCGACGCAGCTTCGCTTCCTCCGAAAGCGGCTTCGGCGTGCGCGAACCCTTGGGCCTGCCCTTCGGCTTCGGTTTTAGTGCCTCATCGCCACCTTTACGCCATTTCCTCGACCATCCGCCGACCAAGTGCTCTGATGACAGGCCAAACTCGCGCGCAAGATCCATCGCTGTCTCACCAGAAAGGTGGCGTTGGACAACTTCCTTCTTGATTTCGAACGAATACTGCTGCTTAGTCGGTTTTTCCACAAGACATAGTCTGCCATGCAGCTTAAACCGACGACAGAGCATACGGGCGGCGTATGTGGAGACACCAAGAGCAGTAGCAGCGGCACGATAGCCCACGCCTTGCTCAAATAGTTCAACCAACTGCTCCCGCTGATGCTCACTCACCAAACTTCGAGCTCTCAATGAAAACTACTCCCCACTAATCGGAAACTGATTTCTCAGTCCAACTAATGGGGAGCAGTTCA
>NZ_JAKRNF010000003.1:0-180917 GCF_022347225.1 Corynebacterium sp. ACRPQ | reverse complement strand
AAAAGGCGGAACCATTTGGCTTGCACGGCATCGTTATTCACGCGGGTGAAGGTGGCCTTGCAGGTGCGGCATCGCCATCGTTGGCGCCCAGCACTCGTTGTTCCGTGTTTCGTGCATGCCCCGCCGCAGACGGGGCATCGAGGATGATTTTTACTCATCCCCTCATCGTGAACCTAGGTGCCTAGCACACCGGCATGGCTTTGGCGGTATTTCATGGTCGAAGCTGGAATATCCCTCTGGATAAGTGAAATATTCCTAATATCAGCACGCCAGACCGGCTAGCCGTACAACCTCACCAACACATCCTGTCGTTTAAGCCTAATTCACAGTTGGAAGCCCTGATCTAAACGGAAAGTTGTCTGTGAATCCTCCTGCCGCGAGGGGGATAAGGCCGGAATCCGGACATGGGGTTGCTAGGATCTAGCGCGTGAATAAAGACAGCATCTCGCAGGAACAGTCGCCAGAAGGCGAGGGGGCCCACCCAGTACAGGGCGACGCCACCCAGCAAGGCAAAGAGGCGACTAAGAAAAAAGATATGCCGTGGCTGCTGGAAACCCTTCTGGTAGTGGCGACGGTTCTCGTGATCGTCGGACTATTCCAGAACTTTATCGGCCGGCAGTATGTGATCCCGTCGGGTTCGATGGAGCCGACCCTCCACGGCTGCGAGGGCTGCACGAATGACCGTATCTTTACAGAAAAGATCTCTTACTACGGTGACGGCGAGCCAGAACCAGGCGATGTCGTCGTATTCAAGGGCACCGAGGACTGGAATTCCAGCTACGTCTCACCGCGCTCGTCCAATCCGATCATTCATGGCGTGCAGGATGCGTTGAGCTTCGTATCCTTGGCACCGCCAGACGAAAACACCCTGGTCAAGCGAGTGGTCGCTACCGGCGGACAGACGGTGTCCTGCCAGGAGGGCGATTCTGCCGTCATGGTAGATGGCAAGCCCATCGAGCAAGACTATGTGCAAGACCCGCCAACGTACCCGGTAGATGAGTCGACCGGCTCGGAGGCCTGCGGTGGTCCGTACTTTGGTCCCGTCGAGGTCCCGGAGGGCAATATCTGGGTGATGGGCGATAACCGTACTGCTTCGGCCGATTCGCGCTACCACATGACCGACAAGTTCCACGGCACGGTTCCAGTAGAAAACGTCCGCGGCAAGGTGAAATTCGTATTCTGGCCGTTTACCCGCATTGGTGGGGTCGATGACCCGGACATTCAGGAATAAGCCTTCCTCCCAACGCCTGCGCACCCGGGATTTTCTCATCCCCGTGGTGGCAGGCTTTGTCCTGCTAGTGCTCCTGCAGGCGCTGGTGGGGCGGATGTATGTCATTCCTTCTGCTTCGATGGAACCGACCCTGCACGGGTGTGCCGGCTGCAAAAATGATCGCATTGCCGTGCAAAAGGTCAGCTACTACTTCACGGACCCCAAGCCTGGGGAGGTTGTGGTTTTTGAAGGGCCCGAGTCGTGGAATAACGAGTTTGAGGTCAATCGCTCGTCCAATATTTTTGTGCGCGGCGCGCAAAATGCCTTGGCGGCCGTAGGGCTGCTTCCTAATGGGGAAAATATCCTTGTCAAGCGCGTGATTGCTACCGGTGGGCAGACGGTGAGTTGTCAGGCTGGCGATCCTGCGGTCATGGTGGATGGAAAGCCCATTGACCAATCCTTCGTCCTCGATCCGCCGGAGATTCCCGTAGACCCCAGCGTGGGCTCGCAAGAGTGCGGCGGCGAGTATTTTGGCCCGGTCACCGTCCCCGAGGGAAACCTTTGGGTGATGGGGGATAATCGCACCAACTCCCTCGATTCCCGTGCACACTTGGGTGACCACCTGCAGGGCACCGTGCCGGTGGACAACGTCCGCGGGCGCGTCGAGGCCGTCATTTTGCCGCTTTCGCGTTGGGGTGGGGTGCAGCACCCGGAAATTTCGCATGCGGCGGCTTAAACAGCGACGCACCTACGAGGTTGCATTGAGCAAGGCCGGTTTAGGTCCGGTAGCCGGTGTGGATGAGGCTGGGCGCGGCGCCTGCTGTGGACCAATTACCATCGCGGCTTGTGTGATGCCTGATCGGCCAATCAAGGAGTTGGCGGAGCTTACTGACTCCAAGAAGCTCACCCCCAAACAGCGCGAGAAGCTTTTTCCACTCATTAAAAACAAGGCTGTGGACTGGTCTGTGGTGCATATTGGTGCGGGGGACATCGATAAGCGCGGCATCCAACACGCCAATATTTCCGGCATGCGCAGGGCAGTTGCGCGCCTGGAAGCACGTCCGGGCTATGTGCTTACCGACGCCCTCTTTATCCCCGGCCTCACCCAACCCCACCTGCCCATTATTGGCGGCGATGCGGCCGCGCGGTGTATCGCCGCGGCGAGTGTATTGGCCAAAGTCAGCCGCGACCACCTGATGCATGAGCTGGATGCGCGATACCCCGGCTACGGGTTAGGCAGCCATAAGGGGTACGGAACCAAGGCGCATGAGGCCGCAATTGCGGTGCTTGGAGCGTGTCCGGAGCACCGGATGAGCTACGAGAATGTCCGCCGCGCTCATGCGGAGTTTGCCGCGCGTGCCTAGCTAAAATCTAGCCTTTCTCGCGCTAAGCTAAAGCGAGCTAACCCACAACCTGGAGGTCCACCGTGAGTGCAGAGGAACTCGATAACTACGAGGCTGAGGTAGAGCTGTCCCTCTACCGCGAGTACCGGGACGTTGTCAGCCAGTTTTCCTATGTCGTTGAAACTGAGCGGCGCTTTTATCTGGCTAATGCGGTAGAGCTTATTCCGCATACCTCTGGGCCTGATGTCTACTACGAGGTGCGCATGTCTGATGCTTGGGTATGGGATATGTACCGCTCCGCGCGCTTTGTGCGCTACGTCCGCGTTATCACCTACAAGGACGTCAATATCGAGGAGCTGGATAAGCCGGAATTCATGATGCCGGAATAGTTTTGTCAAGCCGGCGCACAACGTGCCGCACCCTAGCTGTGGATAACAGCGCTGTAAAGCCAAGTTATCCACAGCTAGGGTCTTTTTGCTTTTGCGTCCCTTGTGTAGGCCCTTTCACCTGCGGTGTCCTGTGCTGGTCAATGAATTTCCCGAAGCACAAGGATAAACCGCAATGCACTTTAATTCAGAACACCGCTTGGCCACGAAGAAGCCTCGTCATAAACAAGTCTTAGGAAAAAGGGGAGAAGCCTTCGCAGCGCGCTATCTGCGCGAACGTGGGGCACAAATTATCGCTGCCAACGTCTCCTATCGAGTGGGAGAAATCGACCTCATCGCCCGGGAGCCAGACGGAACCATCGTCTTCGTTGAAGTTAAGACCCGCGCCAATTCTAGCTACGGGGTAGCTGAGGCCGTAACCCCGCAGAAGCTCGCGCGACTGCGTAAAGCCGCGGCGCAGTGGCTTGATGGAAAGCCACTATCTGAGGTGCGATTCGACGTCATTGCCCTGGTCGCGCGCGGGCAGGGGTTTGCGCTGGAACACTTCAAGGGGGTTGAAGATGGCTCTAGGTAATTGTTTGACCATGTCCCTCAACGGAGTCCTAGCTCAGTTGGTTGACGTGGAGGCGAACGTTGGCCATGGGCTGCCAGGGATACACGTTGTAGGTCAGACGGATACCGCAATCTCCGAATCCCGGGACCGGATCAAGACCGCAGCCTTTAATTCCCATCTGCCCTGGCCCAAGACCAAAGTGGTGGTCTCCATGTCCCCGGCTTCGCTTCCCAAATCCGGGTCCCACTTTGACCTACCCATAGCGCTTGCGATCCTCGCGGCACAGGCGGAGGCCGATTTCCCGTCTTATGGCAGTACTCCCTCACCCGCCCAACGTCTCCAGCGCACCTTGGTCCTAGGCGAGCTCGGACTCGACGGCTCCGTTCGATCTGTAGCAGGCATCATCCCTGCTCTTCTTGCCGCACGGGATCAGGGAATAACAACTCTTATCGTTCCGCCTGGCAATGCCGCCGAGGCGACTTTGGTGCCGGACATGGACGTACTGGTTGCTTCGTCGTTGAAGGAGGCTTTCGGCTGGGCCTGCGGTAATCGTGGGCTGCCGCAAGCTGGAAGTTTTTCGGGTTCCCTCAACCCCACGCCAGCGGCGGCATCGCGCCTCGACTTTAGCGATATTGCTGGTCAATCCAATGCGAAATGGGCTGCCGAGGTTGCGGCCGCCGGCGGCCACCACCTGATGATGATTGGGCCGCCTGGGTCAGGAAAATCCATGATCGCCTCGCGTCTGCCCACCATTCTGCCTACCCTTACCCCGGACCAGCAGGTCGAAACCACTGCAATTCATTCGCTGACCGGGACCCCAGGTGAGGTTATCGAGCGCGCCCCGTTCATCGCCCCGCATGCCTCGGTTACTCGGGCGGCATTACTTGGTGGCGGTTCCGGACATCCGCGCCCTGGTGCGGTGAGCTTGGCTCACAATGGTGTGCTCTTTCTCGACGAGGCCAGTGAGGTAGCCGCGCCGGTACTCGATGGTTTGCGTGCCCCGCTGGAGGAAGGACACGTGCGGTTGGCGCGCTCGCGCCGCGAGGTAACTTATCCTGCTCGCTTCCAATTGGTCATGGCGGCAAACCCGTGTAGGTGTGCGGCCGAAGACCCGTCCAAGTGCAGGTGCAATCCGCACGAGCGCATGAACTATCTATCCAACCTCTCCGGTCCGCTACGAGACCGTCTGGATATGGTGGTCACGCTAACGGGTCAGGCGGCAACGATTAACGCGGAGGGAGAAGAGGAATCCGCAGTTATCGCCGAGCGCGTCGCCGCGGCCCGTGAACGCGCCGCCGCGCGCTGGTGGGCGGATGGCATCACCGCGCGAACCAATGGCGAAGTCCCTTCGTCCTATTTGCGCCGAAAGAGACCGGCCGCCGAAGCCGCGATGGTCATGCTGTCCGCTTATTTGGCAGATGGCGAAATATCCCAGCGCGGAGTGGACCGCGTATTGAAGCTCTCCTGGACCCTGGCGGATCTAGCAGGAAAGGCGCAGCCGGATCTGGACGAAGTGGGGCGCGCGCTCGATCTACGCGGCTCAATTAATGTAGGGAGGCTCGCAGCATGAGCGAACTTGACCTCTCTACTCCTTATGCCACCTGGGTATACCTCAACCGAGTGGTGGAAGGTCCTTCTGCGGCGTTGCAGGCCTTGCTTACGCAGTACCCAGCTGAGGAAATCGCCCACGGAATCTTTCACCGTGCTGACTGGATAGGCCCGCTTTTGGCGCGCACGGCCTCTCGCTATGACTGGTTGCGGCAAGCCGAAGATATGGCGGCAGCCGAAAGGGTCGGGGCTCGGCTCATTACGGCAGAAAGCCCAGAGTGGCCCACAGAGGAGTTTGACTCTGCATTCGGCTTCTATCAGCACAGCGGGGAGGCCCCAGCTACTTTTGATGACCAAGCATTGCCGCCGCATAGCCTATGGGTGCGCGGTGCGCCATTGCAGGCAGAGGTTGCTCAAGCTGTAGCTATCGTCGGTACTCGTGCCATTTCTCGCTATGGCTGGCAGGCCACCCACAACGTCGTGTCCGGATTGGTTCAGCATGAATGGACTCCAATATCCGGCGGCGCGCTGGGAGTGGATACCGTCGCGCACGAAACCGCCCTGCACAACAACGGGCGCACGGTAGCCATAGCAGCGTGTGGCATCGATAGGGACTACCCAGCCCGCAATGCCAACTTATTCGCCAAGATTGCGGACAACGGTTGCATCATCTCTGAATTCGCGCCGGAAACCGCGCCGAAGCGCCACCGGTTCCTAACGCGGAATCGCTTAGTGGCAGCGCTGAGCCACGGCACAGTAGTTATGGAGGCCGCGTTTCGATCTGGTGCATTAAACACCCTTAACTGGGCAGAGGCGCTTGGGCGCGTTGCGATGGCGGTGCCGGGACCAATAACTACTAGCGGTTCGTTGGGCTGCCACCAGCGCATTCAAGAAGGCCGAGCACAGTTGGTTACCAGTGCCGATGAAATTCGCGCTTTAGTAAGTCGCGCCGGGGAAGTGGACCCAGGCGCACAGTACGAAATCAATTTTGCGGCAACCATGACCCAACGCCTCTCCCGCAATGAGTTGCGCGTCTTTGACGCGACGCCACCGCTAGGGCAGGAGAAAGCAACGGCAGAAGACATTGCCCGCGAAGCGGGATTCCGTTTACCGCTGACAGTTCACTTACTACTGGCACTGGAAAAGATGTGCGTTGTCGTCCGGCATGGCAATACCTGGGCGCGCCGGGAAACGGAATAAATGACACCTGCGTATGGCGAGTACACTGCTGTGGCATGAGTGAAGATGGTAAGTCCGCGAAGGCTCCGAAAGTTGAGGGGCAGATGGCTGAGGCCATTGAGGACTTCGCGGATTTCCAACTACATGTCAAAGGCCGCGCAGAAGCGACGGTGCGCGGGTATCGCTCCGACTTGCGCGACCTTGCACGCAGTGTGCCTACCTTCGCGGAGTTCGACCTGAATAGCCTGCGCCAATGGTTGGCAGAGGCTGTTGCGGAAGGAAAGTCGCGTTCCACTCTGGCACGGCGCACTGCGGCAGCGAAGGGTTTTTCTACTTGGGCAGTGCGCGAAGGGCACCTGAAGCGAGACGTTGCTGCCCGCCTAGTAACTCCTAAAGTGGGTCGTCATCTTCCCACGGTTCTTGCTCCGGAGCAGGCCGGCGAGCTAATGGGCAATGCGGTCTCTGCAGATGAAGTCCACTTCCTTCGCGATAGCGCCATCTTGGAGTTGCTCTACGCCTCCGGTATGCGCGTGGCGGAGTTGGTCCGGCTGGACTTAGGCGATATTGATTTTCAACGTGGTACCTTGCACGTCACCGGTAAGGGCAATAAGCAGCGCGTAGTGCCTTTCGGGCATGCAGCGGAAGACGCCTTAAAGCAGTGGATTGACAAAGGCCGTGGAGAAATCGCTGCGGCCGGTACTGAAGCGGTTTTTGTTGGCAGCAGGGGAGGGCGCATCGATCAACGCCAGGTGCGCCGCATTGTAGAAAAGGCCGCCAAAGTCACTGGTACACAGGGGCTTACCCCGCACGGGGTGCGCCACTCTGCCGCAACCCACCTTTTGGAAGGCGGGGCAGATTTGCGCGTAGTGCAAGAATTGCTGGGACACTCCTCGCTTAATACCACGCAGATTTATACCCACGTGTCCGCGCAGCGCTTGCAGCGCGTATACGACCAAGCCCATCCCCGAGCCTAAAGCGGTTTGAGGCGAATTACCGGCATATCCAGCAGAGTTAAAGGATCGATGTAGGTATCTTTTGCAATGAGCGCGCCCCAGTGCAGTCCGGGGTAGCCATCGACGGGATTGCCTAAACGGCCTATCACTTGGCCCTCGCGGACTTCTTGGCCCTGCTTTACGGAGCCGTGCACTGGCTGATACGTCGTTCTCACTCCATCCGCGTGGGCAATGGAGACAACTGGTTTGCCGGCCACTGTGCCCACAAAGGCGACTTCGCCGTCTTCGGCGGCTACCACCGGCGAGCCTACGGAAAGGGCCATGTCGACGCCGCGGTGGCCAGGGCTCCACTTTTGTTCTGGGGCGTCGAATCCGCGCAGTACCCGTGCCGGGCTAGGTTTGCCGGAGGCAGGGTCGACATAGGCCGTGGCGGGTGGGCAACACAGAATAAGAAGCGAAAGAAGGGTGAGGAAAGCGGCGGGGAGGAAGGCGGGGCGTCGGCAAGCGGGAAATGTGGAGGGGGAAAGAAACTGATTCATGGGCACAGTGTCCGCTGGAGGCAAGCGGCTGGGAAGTGAGTTCTCCTTTAGTTGTGGACAAACTGGGTTACATGGTGTGTTTGAGTCGGTTGTGACGATTGAGGCAAAATGGCTGCGGCGAAGTTGTGGATAAGCTGTCTTCGGTTTGGAAAAACCAGCGTAAGGGGATTATTCTTTGTGGCAGCAGTGTGTCCACCTCGTGGAGGCATTGACTACGCGCGGCGAAGTTGTCGCTTCCTGCTGGAAGGAAGAGACAGCCTGACGGTTGACGTGGTCCTTGGAAACAAGGTGTCAGCGGGGCCTTCGTTGCTAGGGTGCGGAATAAAACACCGCACAATTGGAAAACCGAAAGACAAGATAAAAGAAAGCGAGCGAATCATGGCAGTTGTAACCATGCGCGAGCTCCTCGACGCTGGTGTGCACTTTGGCCACCAGACCCGTCGCTGGAATCCGAAGATGCGTCGTTTCATCTTCACCGACCGTAACGGCATCTACATCATCGACCTGCAGCAGACGCTGACCTACATTGACGAGGCTTACGAGTTCGTCAAGGAAACCGTTGCACACGGCGGCACCATCCTGTTCGTTGGTACCAAGAAGCAGGCTCAGGAAGCAGTTGCTGAGGAAGCAACCCGCGTCGGTATGCCTTACGTCAACCACCGCTGGTTGGGCGGCATGCTCACCAACTTCCAGACCGTTTCCAAGCGTCTGAAGCGCATGAAGGAGCTTCAGGCAATGGACGAGCGTGAGGACGGCTACAAGGGCCGCACCAAGAAGGAAGTTCTCATGCTCAACCGTGAGCGCGCCAAGCTTGAGCGCGTTCTGGGTGGCATCTCCGATATGGCCAAGACCCCGTCCGCACTGTGGATTGTTGATACCAACAAGGAGCACATCGCGGTCAAGGAAGCTCACAAGCTGAACATCCCAGTTGTTGCCATCCTGGACACCAACTGCGACCCGGACGACGTTGACTTCCCGATCCCGGGCAACGACGACGCCATCCGCTCCACCAAGCTGCTCTCCGGCATCGTTGCCTCCGCTGTTGAGGAAGGCAAGAAGGCTCGTGAGGAGCGTCAGCTGGCTGCAGCTAAGGAAGCTGCCGGCGACTCCGCTGAGAAGGAAAAGCGTGACGCTGAGGCAGCTGCCGCAGCTTCCGACCCAGCTTCTGCGGAAAAGTCTGAGGAAGCATCCGCAGACAAGGCCGAGAAGTAGTCTTAACTTCTCGCTAGGAATCTTCCTTACCTGCGTTTAACTGAATACCCCACGCACTTTTGGTGTGGGGCAGCAAGGGAGTAATTCCTGCCCAAGGCTGTTTACCAACCCCCGCCACCGTGCTTTAACGGCGGCGGGGGTTGGTTTTATCTATGCTGGGGGCTGCTGAAACCAGCTCCACTTTCATGCATAGGTGGGAAAGGGGTGGTTTCTGCCACCCTAAAGCGGCGCGATTTCACCGCGTCGACTACGCTGTTTGAACGAACACTGTTTGATTTTCAAGGAGGATCGCCCCAACTATGGCGAACTACACTGCTGCAGACGTCAAGGCACTGCGCGAAGCTACCGGCTCCGGCATGCTCGATTGCAAGAAGGCTTTGGAAGAGTCCAACGGCGACTACGACAAGGCCGTTGAGTACCTGCGCATCAAGGGCGCTAAGAACGTCTCCAAGCGCGCTGACCGTGAGGCTACCGAGGGCCTCATCGCCGTTTCCGGCAACACCATGGTCGAGATCAACTGTGAGACCGACTTCGTTGCTAAGAACGAGGCTTTCAAGACCTTCGCAGCCAAGATTGCTGACGCTGCTGCTGAGGCCAAGGCAAACTCCGCTGACGAGCTCAACAACATTGAGATCGACGGCAAGAAGGTCTCCGAGGTCGTGGACGAGGAGTCCGCAAAGACCGGTGAGAAGCTGCAGGCACGCCGTGCAGTTACCGTAGAGGGCGACAACGTTGCCGTCTACCTGCACCAGCGTTCCGCTGACCTGCCGCCGGCAGTGGGCGTTCTGGTTTCCTACGAGGGCAGCGAGGAAGGCGCTCACGCCGCAGCACTGCAGATTGCTGCAATGAACGCTGAGTATCTTACCCGCGAGGACGTTCCTGCAGAGATCGTTGAGAAGGAGCGCGAGATCGCTGAGGCCACCACTCGTGAGGAGGGCAAGCCAGAGGCAGCCCTGCCGAAGATCGTGGAAGGCCGCCTGAACGGCTTCTTCAAGTCCATCGTTCTGCTGGAGCAGGCTTCCCTGTCTGATAACAAGAAGACCGTAAAGCAGGTTGCTGAAGAAGCTGGCACCACCATCACCGGCTTCGTTCGCTACGAGGTTGGCGCTTAAGCCCACCGCGCTTTAACAACTAGCCCACGAAGGACTATCCTTCGTGGGCTTTGTTGTGCGCTCACCGTGACGATTAGTGCGGCTTGACTGTCCCTAGGTGGGCCCGGCACGTAGCAATTGCCTAGTGACCTGCACCGGCAGGCGGTGTGAGGATGCGAAGGATATATGGGTAAGATAGGGCGGAGATTGAAACTGCCCCGCGTTAAGGAGACGAAGTAGGCGTGACTGCTGCAGATATTAAGCGAACCGGATACAAGCGAGTAATGCTGAAGCTGGGCGGTGAGATGTTCGGCGGCGGCAAGGTCGGTATCGACCCAGACGTGGTTGAAAACGTAGCCCGCCAAATCGCCGAGGTTTCCCGCCAAGGAATCGAGATTGCAGTGGTTATCGGCGGCGGAAACTTCTTCCGTGGCGCGGAGCTTTCCCAGCGCGGCATGGATCGTGCTCGCTCGGACTACATGGGCATGCTGGGCACGGTAATGAATTCCCTTGCATTGCAGGACTTCCTCAAGCAGCAGGGCGTCGACTGCCGCGTGCAGACCTCCATCAACATGGCGCAGATTGCCGAGCCGTACCTGCCGCTGCGCGCTGACCGCCACCTGGAAAAGGGCCGCGTGGTTATCTTTGGCGCCGGCATGGGCATGCCGTACTTCTCCACGGATACCACTGCCGCGCAGCGCGCCCTGGAAATTGGCGCCGAGGTTCTTTTCTTGGCCAAGGCAGTCGACGGAGTCTACTCCGATGACCCACGCACCAACCCGGATGCAGAACTGTACTCTGAAATCACTCCGCGTGAGGTCATTGAAAAGGGCCTCAAGGTTGCAGATGCCACGGCCTTTAGCCTGTGCATGGACAATGATATGCCGATTTTGGTCTTTAACCTGCTGGAGGAGGGCAATATCGCCCGCGCCGCAGGCGGCGAAGTTATCGGCACGCTGGTGCAGTCCTAATACTGTAAGGGCCGCGAACCTGCTACCTTTTTATACAGCCACCCCTATTCGTTTAAGGATGATTTAACCTCATGATCGATGAGATTCAGCTCGAAGCAGAAGAGCACATGACCGCTTCCGTCGAGCACACCCGCGAGCAGCTGGTGACCATTCGTACCGGCCGCGCGAACCCCACCATGTTCAACGGCTTGGTAGCCGAATACTACGGTGTACCTACCCCGATTACCCAGATGGCTACCATTTCCGTGCCGGAGCCGCGCATGCTGCTCATCAAGCCTTATGAGCAGTCCATGATTCATGAGATTGAAAACTCCATCCGTAACTCGGATTTGGGCGTGAATCCCACCAACGATGGTCAGGTTTTGCGCGTGACCGTTCCGCAGCTGACGGAGGAGCGCCGTAAGGAAATGGTGAAGCTGGCCAAGAGCAAGGGCGAGGACGGCAAGATTGCTATCCGTAATATCCGCCGCAAGGCCATGGAGCAGTTGAAGAAGCTGCAGAAGGACGGCGACGCCGGCGAGGACGAGGTCATCGCTGCGGAAAAGGAAATGGAAAAGATTACTTCCGGCTACATCGAGCAGGTGGACAAGCTGGTAGAAAATAAGGAAAACGAGCTGATGGAGGTCTAAGACCTCCCGTCATTGCCGCCGTGCCTGTCCCCGGCCGGCGGCGCTTTTTCTGTTCCGCGGTCTCCAGCTTCGAAGTTCGGGGTAGGGGCGAAGGCGCCGAAGAAGTCAACAGGGGCGCGAAAAGATGCAGCGAAAGGAGCCGGTCACGGTGAGTGACGCCATTAACCGCCGATTGCCACAGCCGAAGAATGGTGCAGGCCGCGATTTGCCGGCCGCTATCGGCGTTGGCGTAGGCCTTGGCGCACTTGTCGTGCTCGCCGTATGGGCCGGCCCGCTCGCGTGGTACGCGGTCGTCGCCCTTGCAGCTGGCGTTGCTATGTGGGAGGTGCTCAGCCGCCTGCGGGAGCATTCCTACTATATTCCGCGCACATTGCTCATTATTTTGGGCCAAGCCATGGTGTGGGTCTCGTGGCCACTGGGCGCGCCCGGGCTTGTGGCGGTCTATGTCACCGCTGTGCTGGCGCTTATGTTCGGCCGGCTTTTCCATAACGGTCGCCATCGCCCGCCAATTAACTACCTGCGCGATATGTCCGTCGGCATTTTTGTCCTGACGTGGATTCCGCTTTTTGCCACTTTCGCAGCCATGCTATCGCTGGTATCGACTCCGTTTGCCAGTGGTGCCGCTTCCATCGTGGTCTTCATGTTGTGCGTGGTGGCCTCCGATACTGGTGGCTATATCGCTGGCGTGATGTTTGGCTCGCACCCAATGGCCCCTGCAGTAAGCCCCAAGAAATCGTGGGAGGGCTTTGCCGGGTCCATCCTCTTTGGCGTGGTCACCGGAGCGCTTAGCGTGAAGTTCCTGCTCCATCACGATGCCTGGGTGGGTGGCCTGATGGGGCTTGGCCTTGTCATTTGCGCCACCTTGGGCGACTTGGTGGAATCACAGTTCAAGCGTGAGCTCGGAATCAAGGATATGTCGGCCTTGCTGCCAGGTCATGGCGGACTGATGGACCGTCTGGATGGCATGCTGCCTTCCGCCATGGTTACCTGGGTGGCCATTAGCTTCCTGGCAACGTTTACACCATAGGAGCAGCGGGTACGCGAAAGCCGCCTCTCCCCAATAGTCCGTCCTAAGAATGCAGGACAGGGGGAGAGGCGGCTTTTTGAGACTTATACCTGCTTAGCCTGCTTGCGAAGTTGGCGGCGCAACTCAAACATGCGCCAGCCACCGACTAGCGCCATGATGAGCGCTCCGCCAATGGCGAAGATGAGGAAAGCAATTCCGGCAGGGAACTCACCGGACCAGCCCAGGAAGTTCATGGGAACCTCGTGCTGGTTTTGCATGATGAAAACAATGAGAACAATCAGCAGCAGGAAACCTACGATGAGCGCGATCCACGTGCTGGCTGCGAAAGATCCCTTGGCTTTGCCGGAAGGCTGGGTGGAGTGAGAAGTAGAGTCAGAGACCGTCGGCTCTAGGCTAGGACCGGTTTCCCGTGCAGAAGTGTTTATCTCCGTCGAGGAGAGGTCTGCGTCGGAAGAAGAAAAGTCATCTGCGGGGTAATTCGGATTTGTCATGCATCCATTATTTCTTTAAACCTGTCGGTTATGCCACTTGGCACGGCTTTCAATTGGAAAAACCCACGCAGACCGTGGAAAGATGGGCAACATTATGGCTCAACCAGTGAAACTTAACTTCTCCGCCCCGCGCCGCGGACTTCCCCCTAAGCACTTCGCGGACCTGACCGAAAGCGAGCGCATTGATAAGCTCGCAGAAATTGGCCTGCCTAAATTCCGTGCAAAGCAGCTGGCTAAGCACTATTACGAGCACTATACCGACAATGTGGAGGATATGACCGATATCCCCGCCGGCAAGCGCGAAGCAGTCAAGGAAGCTTTCTTCCCTGAGCTCATGCAGCCTATCCGGACTACTTCCACGGATGACGGCGAGACCACTAAGTCTCTGTGGCGTTTGCATGATGGCACGCTGCTGGAGTCGGTTCTGATGCGCTACCCAGGACGCGCCACGTTGTGTATTTCTTCCCAGGCCGGCTGCGGTATGGCCTGCCCGTTCTGTGCTACCGGCCAGGGCGGTCTGGACCGCAACTTGTCTACGGGCGAGATCGTTGAGCAGTTCCGCCATGCTGCAGCCGCAATGGCAGCAGAAGGCGGCCGCCTGTCCAACGTGGTCTTTATGGGCATGGGTGAGCCACTGGCCAACTACAAGCGCGTGGTGCAGGCCGTGCGTCAGATTACCGGCCAGGAAGGTGCCGGCTTTGGTCTTTCCCAGCGCAACGTGACCGTGTCTACCGTGGGCTTGGCTCCGGCAATCCGTAAGCTGGCGGACGAGGATTTGGCCTGCACGCTCGCCGTTTCCTTGCACACTCCGGATGATGAGCTGCGCGATGGCCTCGTGCCGGTCAATAATCGTTGGTCCGTCGATGAGGTGCTCGATGCTGCGCGCTATTACGCGGATAAGTCTGCTCGCCGCGTGTCCATTGAGTATGCCCTGATTCGCGATAAGAATGACCAGGATTTCCGCGCGGATATGCTGGGCCGCAAGCTGCATCAGAAGCTGGGCTCCAAGGTTCACGTCAATGTCATTCCGCTGAACCCCACGCCGGGCTCGGAGTGGGATGCAGCCCCACAAGACCGCCAGGACGAGTTCGTGCGCCGCGTGCAGGCCCAGGGCGTTCCTTGCACGGTGCGCGATACCAAGGGCGATGAGATTGCGGCAGCGTGTGGTCAGCTCGCAGCGGATGAACGGGAAGATAAGTCCGCCTAACTGATAACATTGGCGGATATGATTATTCCGAATTATCCGCCGCTTGCAGATGACCCCACCGCGCAGGCCTTTGCCGTGCGCGGTCTGAATAAATCTTTCGCTGGACGCCCCGCGGTGTCGAATTTGAGCCTCGACATCCCGCGGGGCTCTATTTATGGCATCGTTGGCCCGAACGGCGCTGGCAAGACCACCATGCTGACCATGGCGTGTGGCCTGCTGCGCCCCGATAGCGGTGAGGCGTTCATCGCCGGGCACAATACGTGGCAGGAACCGATTGCGGCCAAGGCGGCCATGGGCCTGCTCATTGATGGTGCTCCCGTCTTTGACCGCTTGTCAGGCCCAGAGTACCTGTATTATCTAGGCGCATTGCGCAGCATGAACCAAGCCGAGGTGGAGCACCGCAGTGCACAGCTGCTGGATGCCTTGCAGCTTGCCGACGCCGCCGATAAACCCATCGCGGACTATTCCGCAGGCATGACTAAGAAGATCCTTTTGGCAGGTGCGCTTTTGCATAATCCGGAAGTCGTGATCCTCGACGAGCCTTTGGAAGCGGTGGACCCGGTCTCTGGCCAGCTCATTCAGGAGCTCTTGCGCGCCTATGCCGCCCGCGGTGGCACCGTAATCCTGTCTTCACACGTCATGCAATTGGTGGAGGGCTTGTGTGATCATGTGGCCATTATCGCGGGAGGACAGGTGCTATCTGCTGGCCATGTGGAGGAGGTGCGCCAAGGGGGTAGCCTGACGGATGCCTTCATTCACTTTGCCGGTGGGCGTGACTTTGATGCGGGCTCTTTCGATTGGCTGCGCCGTGAAGGCGGCGAGCCGCAGCGCGGGGAAGGGGAGGCGTAAGCTCAATGACTTCGACGCTCCTCAAGCTGCACCGCACACTGTGGGCGCGCAATCTCAAGGCGAATGCCGCGGCGATCATGATCCCTATCTGTCTACTGCTCTACGGACTCATCGGCCTTGCGTCGCTAGGAGCTCTTGCTGCGGCAGATATCTCCATTGGAACTGGGAACGTGCAAGCCCTTACCGTGGCCCCTGCTGTAGGCACGCTTGCCTTTATCGTTATCACCCTCATCATGCCCAGCGGGGAGAATCAGCTTTCTGCCCGTGAGCTCTCCGCGTTGCCGGTGCGGTTAAAAGACATCACACCGGCACTAGCTATTGCCTCAGTACTTAATCTGCGAGCACCTGTATCTGTCCTTCTCTCCATCGCCTATGCGGTGGCGGGAAGTGTGATCTTGGCGGCCAATGGTAAGGCATTGTTTATCCTGCCCTTCTGCCTGGGCATGCTCTTTGCCTTAGTTCTGACGCTGGTTCTAGTGGACCTCGCGGTCTACGCCGGGGCTACTGTCGCGGAGCTAAGCTCGACCACTCTCAAAGTATTGGGTGTGCTGGCGGTGTTCTTGCTCATCTTTGGTTCGAATCGGCTTGCTTCCCTCGCTGGCTCTGACTTCCCATTGGGAACTGTGGGCGAGGGTCTGGCGTGGACGCCCGTAGGCGCACCTGTGGGCTGGGCGCTCGCGCTCGCCCAAGGCGAACCAGTAGTGGCCTTATTGCAGTTTCTCATCGCCGCGGCGTCGCTGGGCGCAGCCATCTGGGCGTGGCACCGGTTGCTGCGCCTGCAGTTCGAGCGCCGCACACTCTTCACGCCGGCGCACCAACGCCGCGAAAAGGCCAAAGGGATAAGCCGCTTTTCCTTGGGCACCTTTTCCTATCGCGGTCCGGCTGCGATGGAATTTACGCGCTCGCTGCGCTACATCTTCCGCGACTCTCGCCTAATCGGCACCATCATCATGCAGCCGATTTTGGCAATGGTTTTTATCATTCAGGGCTTTACTACTGATTCCGTCATGCCTTCTATAGGAGTGCTATTTCTGGGACTCTTCGGCGGAATTGTAGCCACTAATGATTTTGGCTACGACGGTCCAAGCCTGTGGGTAAAGATGGCCGCCCCAGTTCGTCCGCGCACGTTTCTCTACGCGCGGCACTGGGCCCACTTGGCGCCCACAGCCATAACCTTCGTCCTTTCAGCGGCGGTGCTTTTCGCAGTGAGCGCCGACAAAGCGCTCACCGGGTGCTTGATGGTGGTCGCACTGGGAATTTTCATTTCTTCTGCAGGATTGTCATTGCTGCTATCCACCTTTAATCCCTTTGCCACCGCGCGGCCCGGTGGCAGTATGTGGGCAGATAAATCCGGCTACTCGGCCAGTTCCTTCTTAAGCGCCATTTTGAATTTGTTTATTGGCTGGACGCCGATTATCCCTGGCGTCATTCCAATGGCCATCGGCTACGGCTCGAATATGGTACTGGTTGCGCTGGGGTTTATCCTCGTCATCGCGGTTCCAGTTGCGTGTTATATCGTTGCCCTCCGGGTAAGCGGAAAACGCGTGGACAACTCCCTGCCTGAGATTTACGCCAAGGTGGGGCACTGGGTGTCTTAATCCTCCGGCCCCCGCGACAGTGGCCGCATCGCTGCCCTCCCAGGGCGCGGTTGGGTCCGTGGGGCTGGGAGTGGGGCCTAAACGACCGAATGTGTTGGTGAGTAGGAGGGGGGCGTCGCCAAGCGGAGGCATAAAGAAACCGCCGACCTTCGCGGGGAAGGGCGGCGGTAGCTAAAGCGTACTAAAAGCTTAGAGCGTGTGCTTGCCGGAGGAAACCGGGGTGGCGTTGTTGGTGCCTGGCTCAACGCGCAGGTGAGAAACGCGGGAAGGCTCAATGTTGAGCGCGCGCAGCTGGGAATCGGTCAGCTCGGCGTATGCGCCGGTGCTGGTCTTCTGGTCGTAGACCCAGTCCGGCTCCTGGTGGCCCACCGGCTGGTTGCGGGCGGTCACGGTGCGCACCTGGTGCAACTTAGGCTGGAAAGCGTGGATGAGCAGGCCAACAGCGAGCAAGATAGCCAAGGCAATGAGCCAGATGGTCTCAACGTGGCCCTTGTGGTTACCAAAGTTGTAGGCAAGCAGGAACAGGACAGAGATCCAACCGGCGATCTGTACGCCAGAGCGGCTGATGCGGGACCAACCGAATCCTGCGGATGGAACGTCCTCAGTAGATACACCGTCAAATACCTGCGGTACCGGCTTGTGGGAAGACACTTGCTCTCCTTCGCTTCTGCGTGTGTCCGTCTGTGCGATGGGCATGCGGGCACACCAATGCCATTTGTCTGCTACACATTCTAAAACATCGCACCTGAGATGGCGATTAAACACCCCCGTCGCAGTGCGGCGTACCTGCCGCGCCCGCGCAATGGTGGTGGGCGCTAGGGTGGAGGCGTGACTACTCAGCGAATACTCATTCTTGGTTCCACCGGTTCAATCGGCACGCAGGCTCTGGAAGTCATTGCGGATAATCCCGATAAATTCGACGTCGTGGGAATCGCTGCGGGTGGCTCCAACCCGCAGCTCATCATCGAACAAGCCCGTAGCCTCAACCTTTCGTTTGACCACGTTGCCGTGGCCAACGAGGAGGCCGCGGCCGAGGTGTCGGCCGCTCTAGGCGGTTCGGTTTTGAGTGGCGCCGACGCTGCAGAGCACCTAGTGCGCTCGGCCCCGGCCGATACGGTACTCAATGCCTTGGTGGGTTCTTTGGGGCTCAAGGCCACCGTGGCCACCCTGGAGATGGGCGAGTATTTAGCCTTAGCCAATAAGGAATCCCTCGTCGCGGGCGGCACGCTGGTTACGCAAAAGGCGCGCCCTGGCCAGATTATCCCTGTGGACTCGGAACATTCCGCCATGGCGCAGTGCCTGCGTGCCGGCGAGGAAGGGGAGCTGGATAAGCTCGTCCTTACCGCCTCAGGCGGCCCCTTCCGCGGTTGGTCGCGCGAAGAAATGTGGGACGTGACCCCTGAGCAGGCAGCGCAGCACCCTACGTGGTCGATGGGGCAGATGAATACCCTCAACTCCGCCACCCTCATTAACAAGGGCCTAGAGCTGATTGAAGCCACCCTGCTCTTTGACATCGCACCTGAGCGCATCGACGTCACCGTGCACCCGCAGTCCATCATTCACTCCATGGCCACCTTCAAGGATGGCTGCACCATCGCCCAGGTCTCACCGCCATCAATGAAGCTGCCTATTTCGTTGGCGTTGAATTGGCCGCACCGCGTCCCAGGAGCCCAGCCGTCCTTGGATTTTGCGCAGGCACACGATTGGCGTTTTGAGCCGCTTGACGATGCCGCCTTTCCCGCCGTCAACCTCGCCCGCCGGGCCGCGGCCGAGGGAACAGGGGTCATCTACAACGCCGCCAATGAGGAAGCAGCGGCCGCGTTCTTGTCCGGGCGCATCCATTTCCCGGAGATCGTGGACGTCGTGGGCACGATCCTTGATTCCGCATCCGAGTTTACTGGTGTAGTCTCTAGCCTCGATGAAATCCTCGCGGTAGAAGGCGAGGCGCGCAGGCGCGCGAATGCGCTGATTGATTCGCTGGCTGACTAGAAAGCTTTCACACCATGGCAAACTTGCTGGGCATTGTGTTTTTCGCCCTTGGCATCGGGCTCACCGTAGCGTTGCACGAAGCAGGCCATATGCTCACCGCGCGTGCCTTTGGCATGCGCGTGCGCCGTTATTTTATTGGCTTTGGGCCGCGCTTATTTTCCTTCCGGAAGGGCCACACGGAATATGGGCTTGCGGCCTTCCCGGTAGGCGGGTTTTGCGATATCGCTGGCATGACGGCCCAGGACGAATTCCTCACCGAGGAAGAAGAGCCCCATGCGATGTATAAAAAGCCGTGGTGGCAGCGCATAATCGTGATGGCCGGCGGCATCGGTGTCAACCTGATTTTGGGCTTTGTCATCCTTTACTTTGTGGCGATGACGGCCGGTCTACCCAACCCGGATGCTGACGTGCGCCCGCGCGTGGGGGAGGTGACCTGCTCGGCCAACCAGAAGCCGAACCAAGAATTGGAAAAGTGTACGGGTGAAGGCCCCGCTGGAAAGGCCGGCGTGCAGGAGGGCGATATCGTCGTGGCCCTCGATGGCCAGAAGCTGGATTCTTTTACCCAGCTGCGCGATGAGGTAATGCAGCGCCCCGGTGAGACCATTACGCTGACGGTGGAGCGCGGTGGGGAAGAAAAGGACTTCCCGGTTCACCTCGATACGGTCAAGCGGTTGAACCAAGACGGCGAGCTAGTGGATGCTGGCTCGATCGGGCTGAGCAATCAGCTAATTGATGTCGTCGAAAAGCACGGCGCCGTCGACGCCCTGCCGGCAACCTGGCGCTTTAGCACCTACTCGCTGAGCGCAACGATCGACGGGCTGAAGCAATTCCCGGGCAAAATTCCGGGTGTGGTGGCCTCCATCTTCGGCCACGAACGCGAGGCCGATGGCCCGATGTCCGTCGTCGGCGCTTCCCGCGTGGGCGGCGAATTGGCGGAGCGCTCCCTGTGGTCGATGTTCTTTATGATGCTGGCCACGCTGAACTTCTTCCTCGCGCTCTTTAACCTGATTCCGTTGCCACCTTTTGACGGCGGACATATCGCCGTCATCATCTATGAAATGCTGCGCGATGGCATCCGCAAAATGGCGGGCAAGCCAGCTCTGGGCCCGGCCGATTACACCAAGTTGATGCCGGTGACCTATGTGATGGCCGCGCTGCTAATGGGCGTTGGGGCTATCGTTATTGTCGCCGATGTGGTTAACCCCATTCGGCTATTTGGCTAGCCGCCGCAGCCCCCGCTGCGTGCACTTCAGGCATAAAGCAAGCAGTGCTAGAGTGGGGGCGTTAATCACCCACCGTATGTATTTACTGTGCTTCAGCAAGGAGAATTCATGTCGACCCCCATCGGTCTAGGAATCCCAGACGGCCCACCACCAGTCCTGCACCCGCGCCGCAAGACTCGTCAGCTGCAGGTGGGCCCGGTCGGCGTCGGCTCTGACTCGCCCATCTCGGTGCAGTCAATGACCAATACCAAGACGCACGACATTAACGGCACACTGCAGCAGATCGCGCAGCTGACCGCTTCCGGCTGCGATATCGTGCGCGTGGCTTGCCCTAAGCCCATCGACGCGGAGGCACTTCCGGCCATTGCCAAGAAGTCTCCGATCCCGGTGATTGCGGATATCCACTTCCAGCCGAAGTACATCTTCCAGGCCATCGACGCTGGTTGCGCCGCCATCCGCGTGAACCCAGGCAATATCCGCGAGTTTGACGGCCGCGTGAAGGAAGTTGCTAAGGCAGCAGGCGATGCCGGCATTCCCATCCGCATCGGCGTGAATGGTGGCTCCTTGGATAAGCGCCTGCTGGAAAAGTACGGCAAGGCCACCCCGGAGGCACTCGTCGAGTCCGCTATTTGGGAGGCTGGCCTCTTTGAGGAGCACGGTTATGGCGATATCGCTATTTCCGTTAAGCACTCCGATCCGGTTTTGATGGTGGAGGCATACCGCCAGCTGGCGGAAAAGACTGATTACCCGCTGCACCTTGGCGTGACCGAGGCTGGTCCGAAGTTCATGGGCACCATCAAGTCTTCGGTTGCCTTCGGCGCACTGCTGGCAGAGGGCATTGGCGATACCATTCGCGTGTCCCTGTCCGCTCCGCCGGTAGAGGAAATCAAGGTGGGCGACCAGATTCTGCAGTCGCTCAACCTGCGCCCGCGCAAGCTGGAGATCGTCTCCTGCCCGTCCTGCGGCCGCGCCCAGGTGGACGTCTACAAGCTGGCGGAGGAAGTTACCGCCGGCTTGGACGGCATGGAGTTCCCGCTGCGCGTTGCCGTGATGGGTTGTGTTGTCAACGGCCCAGGCGAGGCCCGCGATGCTGATCTCGGCGTTGCTTCCGGCAATGGCAAGGGGCAGATCTTTGTTAAGGGCGAGGTCGTTCGCACCGTGCCGGAAGACAAGATCGTGGAAACCCTCATTGAAGAGGCCATGCGCATTGCCGATGAGCAGGGTATGGAAGCCGTGGAAGGCGCCAAGGCTGAGGTTCGCGTAACCCAGTAATTTACCCACTTTGAGCAGACTGCCCCGCACTTCGGTGTGGGGCAGTCTTTTTTGGCGCTTGCGCTGCTAGAGTGCCAAGACATGAAGAAGTTGGTCGCGCTGGTTGCAACTATCACGCTCGCCTCCACCAGCGTGGTTTCCTGTACTCCGAAGCCGGTTTCAGCCGAGCCGGTCGCGGAAGAATTCCTCCAGGGGATGGAGTCCCGGAATAATGACGGTTTAGCCGCGCTTACCGACGCCCCCTCGGACGCCACCTCCGCTCTCGATGCCACCTACTCCGGCCTGCAGGCCGAGGGGCTCGACATGGAGCTTGAAGGCGTGGACCAGGATGAGAACCTCGCCACGGCGAACTACAAGGTCACCTGGGATCTGCCCAAGGATCGTACCTTGAGCTATGACACGCAGATGACGTTGACCAAGACTGAGGATGAGTGGACGGTGCGGTGGAAGCCGAGCCTTATCCACCCCGACCTGGGAGCAAATCAGCACCTGGAATTGCGCGCGCTGGAGGCAGAGCGCGCCAGCGTGGTTTCTTCCAACGGGGTGGAATTGATGAGCCCGGGGCTGAATTACCGGCTGGTGGTAGATACCAGCTCGCTGGATGATGTGCGGCCCACCGCTTCCAAGATCAGCGGCGCACTGGCTGCCGCCCATAGCCAGGATGACTCCATTGCGGAGATGGATGCCAAGGACCTGGCCAAAAAATTAGAGGATGCAGACGGCTCCTTTTCCGTCACGATGTTTACGGAAGATCAAGCCAAGGCTGTGCGCCCCAAGGTGGAAGGCATGGATGGCGTGCGCCTCAATGAAGAACCGGCTCTGGTCACCCGCGACCGTGGGCTGGCACCCGATCTGATGTCGCGTGTGCGCTCCGCGGTCCAGGATGAGGTCGATGGCCAAACCGGCTGGTCCATTTCTGTGGTCAATGAAAATGGTGCGGCGCTCTCTGATGTGGAAAAGCACGACCCTGATGCGGCACCGTCGATCAAGGTAGGTCTGGACTACGATGTGCAGCGTGCCGCGCAGGAGGCGGTCAATGAGCGTGCCGATTCCCAGGCCATGCTCGTAGCCATCCGCCCCTCCAACGGCGATATCTTGGCCGTGGCCCAAACCGAGAAGGCCGATGAAGATGGCGACGTAGCCCTCCAAGGCCAGTACCCGCCGGGCTCGGTGTTCAAGATTCTCACCGCCGCGGCTGGCGTAGAAAAGCAGGGGCTTAATACCGATACCATCGTTCCGTGCCCGGGCACCATGGATATCTTTGGCCGCGTGGTGACCAACTATAATGCCTTCGCCCTAGGCAGCGTTCCGCTCAGCCAAGCCTTTGCACAATCGTGCAACACTACTTTCGCGGATATCTCCACCAAGCTTAAGCCTGGTGAGTTGAAAGACATGGGAAAGAAGTTTGGCTTCGGCGTGGAATACGATATCCCAGGTCTTACTACCATTACCGGTTCCATTCCGGAGGGCAAAGAACCACTCGAGCGCACTGAAGCTGGCTATGGACAGGGTTACGACTTGGCTAGCCCTTTCGGCATGGCTCTTGTCTCCGCAACGGTTGCTAATGGCAAGACGCCTACGCCCACGCTTATCGAAGGCCACGAAACCAAAGCCTCCGATAAGCCGCAGCAGATTTCGAAGCCTGTGCTAGATAACGTCCGCGGCATGATGCGCCAAGTAGTCACCAACGGTACTGCCCGCAGCATGGCAGCGGGTGGCACGATTTACGGCAAGACCGGTGAGGCCGAGATTAATGAAGGTTCGCACGCCTGGTTTACCGGCTACCGCGAAGAAGACGATATTGCCTTTGCCACCCTCGTGGTCTTGGGCGGCGGCTCCGATGTCTCGGTCAATATCACTAGCAATTTCTTGCAGAAGGTCGATGACTACCGGTCCGGACCGCACGAGGGTGCGGCTCCGCCGGCCGAAGGGTAGAAACCCCGCCTGCCCTCGTGACCCCGGCTGCTGCATTACGGGCGTGGAGGACTACCATGGAAAACCATGAGTAATCGAGGAAAGCTAAAGCCAGGCAAGCCCACTCCGATCCTCACCGTCCCGGAGAGCATTGAGCGCCCGGAGTACGTATGGAAGGACGAAGTACAGGAGGCCGTAGGCGAGCCCTATGTGCAGTCCCCAGAGGTCATCGAGAAGATGCGTGAGGCCTGCAAGATTGCAGCCAACGCCCTCAAGGAGGCCGGCAAGGCCGTGCAGCCGGGCGTAACCACTGATTATGTGGACCGGGTGGCGCACGAGTACATGTGCGACCACGGCGCTTACCCGTCCACGCTGGGCTACCGCGGCTTCCCTAAGTCCAGCTGTGTTTCCCTTAACGAGATTGTCTGCCACGGCATCCCGGATACCACCGTGATTGAGGATGGTGACATCGTCAATATCGATATCACCGCTTATAAGAACGGCGTCCACGGTGACAATAACGCCACCTTCCTTGCCGGTAATGTCTCCGAGGAACACCGCCTGCTGGTAGAGCGCACCAAGGAAGCCACTATGCGGGGCATCAAGGCTGCAAAGCCTGGCCGTGAGATTAACGTCATTGGCCGCGTTATTGAGTCTTATGCCAAGCGCTTCGGCTACAACGTCGTGCGCGATTTCACCGGCCACGGCGTCGGCCCAACTTTCCACAACGGTCTTGTGGTCCTACACCATGACTCGACCGTGTACCGCGACATCCTTGAGCCTGGCATGACCCTGACTGTTGAGCCGATGATTAACCTCGGCTCTTTGGACTATGAAATCTGGGATGATGACTGGACCGTCCAAAACACCGACGGCAAGTTCACCGCTCAGTTTGAGCACACCCTCGTCATTACCGAAGACGGCAATGAAATTCTTACCATTCCAGATGAGGACTAGTACTTAGTCTCAGAACAATCTGAATGCCGCCTCCATTTCCAGAGAAGGGGAGTGGAGGCGGCTTTTGCATACTTGCCTATGTCTCGCGGAGCAGTCGGCCGTATCGGAGCGACTATATATAGCAAAAAGGGCCTCGTTACAAGAACGAGGCCCGTGCAAGCCCTAGCTATCTAGAGCCAATCTGCTGCTGTTAATTAGCGGCGGAAGATTGGGTCCAGGATGTGCTGCGGGATGATGCCGTTGTGAACAGCGTAGTTGTAAGCGCCGATGATTGCGCCGATAACGGAGGTGATGCCCAGTGCGGTAGCACCCTTCTTCCAATCGGAAGCCCACTCCGGGATGTTTTCGGAGATTTCGGTGCCCCACATGTCCTCGCCGGTAACCTGGTTTTCAGGCTTAACGACAGGCTTGCCGTCCTCACCTTCGGACCATGCACCCTTCTTCTTGCCCAGCTGGGTGAAGGAGCTGGAGGAAGAGGAGGAGGTGGTGTTCTCGTTGGTGGAAGAGGACTCTGCAGAAGCAACGGCGGTGCCGCCGAAGGCTACGGTGACAGCGGTAGCAGCAGCAACGGCTGCGGTGCGGAAGTTACGCATTGTGAAAATTACCTTTCGGAAGTTTTGATTGAGCCGTGTGGCTGTTGCTTAGAAGGACGGGCCGTGAACGAAGAAGTTGTATACAGGGCCGATGATGCCGCCGAGCAGGGCGCCGATGCCTGCTACAACGGTTGCACCGTAGAAGACCTTTGCCCATGCCGGCTGGTCGGAGAAGTCCTTGGAAGAACCGAAGATGCCAACGCCGTTAGCTGCCTGGTCGCCCTCGAGCTTGTGGCCAAGCTCGGAGGACAGAGAGCCGCCGGACTTGCCGTTGTCATCGTCGCCGCCCTTTGCGGTGTTGGACGGGTTCTGCGGCTGTACCTCGATCTCGGTGCCGTTCTGGTTGACGGTCTCGTCAGCGGAAGCAACGGTGGTGCCGCCGAAGGCAACGGCGAGAGCGGTTGCGCCAGCGATAGCTGCATTGCGGATACGCATATCAAAATTCCTTAAAAGTCGTACTTGCAAGGCTTCCACATTGGGAAACCAAAGTGTTATTGAATGTACAGGGAACATCCAGAAACACGCGGTAGCCGTGTTCGTATCGGCTCTAGCCGGTGTCTCAACACAATTTAGTAAAACTGTTGTCCTTTTGCACGTCATGGGCCGAAATTCCGGCCATTAAATTTATTTGGGCCCCTTAAAGGAGTTGAATTCCCTGAAAATGCAAAGTAGGAATCCTTAGTCTGAAGTGGGAAGATATCTTATAGGCTGGGAAGATACTGGGCATGTGTGAGAAATATCACGTAACAATTTACTTTTACCACTCCAGTCCCAAAAGGGCATTTTCCACTACTTCTGGCAGCGCAGGGTGGATCCAATATTGGTTGCGAGTGAACTCCCGCATGTCCAATTTGTAGGCCATCGCGGTAATCAATTGCTGGATGAGGGTGGAGGCCTGCGGGCCCATGAGGTGCGAGCCGAGAAGCTGCCCTGTCGCGCGATCGGCAACTAGCTTGCAGATACCGGTGCTATCTTCCATAGCCCAGCCGTAGGCAACGTCGCCAAAGTTCTGGACCTTGACGGTGACGTCGAAGCCCTTCTGTCGTGCTTGCTTCTCAGTTAGGCCCACTGTGGCGATTTGTGGGTGGGTAAAGATGGCGGCGGGGACATTGTCGTGGGGCAGTGGGCGGAGATCTTCTGGGTGGAGCAGGTTGTGCTGCACGGCACGGGTCTCCGCATTGGCTACGTGCTTGAGCATATATGGAGAAGAGACATCGCCAAGCGCCCAAACGCCCTCGGCGGTGGTTCGGCCGAACTCGTCGGTGCTCACGCGGGCGTCGGCAAGCAGCTTAATGCCTGCCTTGTCCAGATCCATCTGATCGCCGTTTGGGGTGCGCCCGGTAGCAACGAGAATCGCTTCTGCTTCCACGGACTCACCATTGTCGAGCTCCAACCGCACTCCATTGTCGGTCTTTTCGAGCTTGGTGCCATTGGCTATGCGCACGTCGAAGCGATCACGGGCAATCTGGTTGAAGCGCCTGGAAATGTCATCATCGAGGTGGCGCAGCAAGGTCTCGGACCGGTTGACCACGGTCACCTTGGTGCCGAGGCCGTCGAAGACGTGGGCAAACTCCATCGCGATATAGCCGCCGCCCACCACGATTAAGCTCTCCGGCTGGTGGTCCATGCGCATAATGTCTTCATTGGTGTAGTACTTGATGCCGGAATCTGCATAGACCTCCGGAATGACCGGCCGGGAACCGGCGGCAATGACGATCTGATCGCCACTGATGACATGGTTGCCAGTTTGTATGGTCTTGGGGCCAACAAAGCGAGCGTGTTCGTCGTAGACGGTGATATTAGGGGTTTCCTCACCGCGGCGGTACTGCTCGCCGCCTTGGGCAATCTGGTCGATGCGGTTGTTAAAGACGCGGTCCACAATGGAGTTCCAGTCCACGCTGTTGACCTGAGCATCTAGGCCTAGCCGGCCGGCTTCGCGTGCAGCCAAGGCGATGTCGGCGGCATAGACATACATCTTGGTGGGAATGCAGCCTACGTTGAGGCAGGTGCCGCCGAAGGTGCCCTTTTCAATGATGGCGATTTTCTGGTCATCAAAATCCGGGCTAGGGATGGAGTTTCCGGAGCCGGTGCCGATGATGATGAGGTCGAAATGTTCCTCGGCAGCGGGCGTGTGGGACTGGTGTGAAGTAGTCACGTTTATTCCTTATATATAGGGACTAAATTACTGAGTGGATTGTGGAGTATCGAGGACGGTGGGCAGCCACTTGTCACAGGCGTCAAAAGCTTCTTGGAGCGGGTCCGGAAGCGATAGGAACACATCGTGCCTAGCGCCCTTGATGGGATGCAAGGTGTAGTGGGCACTAAGTTCCTTTGCCCAGCGCCGCGTTTGCGCAACGTCGATGATGACATCTGCGTGGTTCACGCTGTCGGAGTAGGGCTGGCCCAAGTGAGTGCGAGTGGACTGCAAGGTCAAGATCGGCACGCCGGCATCAACGCGGCCGCTGTGAATAGCATCAAAGCCGTGGAATACCGCGGCTATCCAACCGACATATTTCTTATGGCCGGCCAGCGGCTTAAAGCGAAGGTCAAAATCCCAGTCGCCGTAGAAATCCTTGTGCACGGACTCGCCGTAAGCAGTGAGATTACCGCCGGGTAGCGGAGTCATTGGGGCTATACGGCCCAATGTGTAGAGCAGCGGCTTGAGTGGTGTGAGGACCTGGCCGGGCACGCCCATCATGTCGAGCCACGGACTGTTCAGGATGAGGCCTGCCAGGCGCTGGTGGCGCTCTCGGTCGGTTCGACGTAGATGATCCATCCACAGCGGGGCGATCAGGCCACCGGTGGAGTGGGCGATGAAGATGACTTCATCATTGGGGATCGCATCAAGTGCGGCGGTGAGGTCTGTAAAATACAGCGCCAGGTCCGAAGCATAGTGCCACGATTGGCCCGAGCGGCGCGAGCGGCCGCACTTGCGCAGATCGATGGCATAAAAGTCATAACCCTCGGCGGCAAAGTGCTCGGCTACGTGGGTGTGGAAGAAATAATCGGTCATGCCGTGTAGCCACACCAGCGCTGGGCGTGACGGGGCCGCTGACTCACGTGCAGTACCACCCGCGTGCTCCGGCGCGTAGTGCACCAGCGTGGTGACCACGTCGCCTTCGCCATCGGGGTCTGTACCCAAGTCAATGGTGGCAGCTTCATAGTCGGGGCCAAGTTTGTCTGGGCCCCATACCGGGGAGTGTGTAACCATGCCTCGATTCTAGGTGCAACGAAGAATTTATGGTGCTGCTACTGGGGTGTAAATGGTGGGGGCAGAAATTCCCACATTTTTGCCACTGGTCTGGGGGAGAAATCCCAAATTGAATGAGAAAAGCGTAGAGTAAGGCCTTAATGCGTGACGCACTGCCAGGTTGTCATAGTGCAGCGATGGTGGCGCGGGGCGCTAAGCGCTAAAAATCAAGGCGTAGACCGCGCCGATGGATATCTATTTTCAATTCGAAGAGGTAATAACACAGTGTCCTCCGCTAAGAAGACAGCACAGGTTGTAGACGAGGTCGATGTAGCACTTATCGGTGCTGGCATCATGAGCGCCACCCTGGGTGCTATGCTCCGCGAGTTGGAGCCCAGCTGGACCCAAATGGTCTTTGAGCGCCTTGATGGCCCCGCATTGGAGTCCTCCTCCCCGTGGAATAACGCCGGTACCGGCCACTCCGCACTGTGCGAGCTGAACTACACCCCGGAGAAGAACGGCCGCATTGATATCTCCAAGGCTCTGGGCATCAACGAGAAGTTCCAAAAGTCTCGCCAGTTCTGGTCCCACCAGCTCAACAACGGTATTCTCACCGACCCGAGCGAATTCATTAATCCGGTTCCGCACGTGTCCTTCGCACAGGGCGAAATCCAGGTGGATTACCTCAAGCGCCGCTATGATGTGCTGAGCGAGAAGCACATGTTCCCGGGCATGCAGTTCTCCGCAGACGATTCCGACTTTGCTGAGAAGCTGCCGCTGATGGCGAAGGGCCGTGACTTCTCCAATAAGGTGGCCATTTCTTGGACCGACGCTGGTACCGACGTCAACTTTGGCGCGCTGACCAAGCAGTTCCTGACCGCAGCCAAGGCCTCCGGCACCGAGATCCGCTATGGCCATGAGGTCATCGATATCAAGCGTGATGGCTCCGCGTGGAAGGTGTACTCCAAGAACAAGCACACCGGCGACATCACCGTAGTTAAGGCCAAGTTCGTCTTCGTAGGTGCCGGCGGTTACGCCCTGGACCTGCTGCGTAAGGCAAAGGTGAAGGAAGTTGCCGGTTACGCAGGCTTCCCGGTATCTGGTCTGTGGCTGCGCTCCAAGAACCCGGAGCTTATCGAGCAGCACCAGGCAAAGGTCTACGGCAAGGCTGCCGTGGGCGCCCCACCAATGTCGGTGCCGCACCTGGATACCCGCGTGATCGACGGCGAGAAGGGTCTGCTCTTCGGTCCTTACGGTGGTTGGAGCCCGAAGTTCCTGAAGAAGGGCACCTACCTGGACCTGTTCAAGTCCATCCGCCCAGACAACATCACCTCTTACCTCGGCGTTGCCGTGCAGGAGTTCGGCCTGACCAAATACCTGGTGGATGAGGTGCGCAAGAGCTTCTCGGACCGCGTGGAAGCCCTGCGCGAGTACGTACCGGAAGCAAAGGAAAGCGACTGGGAAACCGTTATCGCTGGCCAGCGCGTCCAGGTGATTAAGCCTGCTGGTGCCCCGCAGTTCGGTTCCCTCGAGTTCGGCACCACCTTGGTGAATAACCAGGAGGGCAATATCGCCGGCCTGCTCGGCGCTTCCCCGGGTGCATCCATTGCCCCGGCCGTCATGCTGGAGCTGCTGGAGCGTTGCTTCGGCGAGCACATGATTGATTGGGCAGACAAGATTCGCGAGATGGTTCCGTCTTATGGCATCAAGCTGCGCAACGATGAGAAGCTGTACGACGAGATGTGGGAGTACACCCAGAAGACCCTGAAGCTGGACCGCTAAGAGCTAGCTTTCGGCCTCGTTAGCCCCTGCACCGCCGCTGTTGTGGTGCAGGGGCTTCGTGCGCTTTGAGCAAGGCGGGGAGGGATTAAGTACCGCAGTAGGTGAGGTAGCCCTCGAGACCATTAGGATCCGGCGATTCGAACGGTGGGTTGGGCTCCCACGGGTGGGTGACCGCGTGCAGGAGCTCCTGATACGGGCCCATCTCCCCGCGTTCGGCAGCATCCAGTGCGGATTCTACGGCGAGGTTGCGCGGGATAACCCGCGGCATGGCGTTATCGACGCGGGAAGGATCGGGCGAGGAGGCAAGGTAGTCATCCAAGAAGTCTCCCTCGGCAAAGAGCTCGCGGGCGTGGGTGGGGTGACCTGCGGCGGCGTCGGCAAGAGCGCGGTGAGCCAGCGTGATATCTGGACCGTTGAGCTGCATGGCTGCTGCATAGGAAGAAGCGACCTCCAGGGAGGTGTCCAAAGCCTTCGCCACATCTGCCCTGCGCTGGTGCTCAAAGCGGTCGCTAAAGCCGTTGATGGATTCTTGTGCAAGGCTCATGGCCTTATTCATGTCCATATCAAAAAGCGGCAGGAGGGATTCCGCTAAGCGGGCCAGGTTCCACCCCAGAATGGAGGGCTGATTGCCAAAGGCATAACGGCCCTGCCTATCGATGCTGGAGAAGACCGTCGCGGGCGAATAGGCCTCCATAAAGGCACAGGGGCCATAGTCAATGGTCTCGCCAGAGATGGTGGTGTTATCCGTATTCATCACGCCGTGAATAAAGCCCAAGCGCATCCACTGGGACACGGTGCGGATCTGCGCATCCATCACCTGGGTGAAAAATTCCTGGTAGTCCGCGCCAGGGTAGTGGCGCGCAATGGCATAGTCGGCCAATTGGCGGGTGTAATCCGTCTGCGCGGCTAGGTGAAAGGTGCCGACGCGGATGTGGCTAGCGGCCACGCGTACCACAATGCCGGCCGGTTGCACGTGCCCGCGCTGAATGGGCCGTCCGGTGGAAATAACCGCCAGCGCCCGGGTGGTGGGAACGCCCAAGGCATGCATAGCCTCAGAGACTAGGTACTCGCGCAGCATGGAAGACAGCGTTCCGCGGCCATCGGACCCGAGGCGGGAAAAGGGAGTAAGTCCAGTTCCCTTGGCATGGAGATCCCATAGCCGCCCGTCCTTATCCACCTCGCCCAAGAGCATGGCCCGGCCGTCTCCCATCTGCGGGTTAAACGCACCGAATTGGAAACCGGAATAGGCCATGGCGTGGCCGCCCGCGCGGCCGGTAAGGAAATCCATGCCCTCGGAGGAGCGCAGCCAGTCCGGGTCAAAGCCCAACTGCCTGGCCAGTTCCTCGTTGAGGATGACCATCTCTGGGTTCGGCTGCTCCTCCCCCTCGGTGGGGCGAACCAGGTGGGGAAGCTTCTGGGCAAAATCGTGGTGTAGCTGCATCTAAACCTCCAGTGTTCCGCGCACGCGAATCTGGGCGCGACCGCCTACCCAAATATCCGTGCCGTCATCGTTGATAAATACTTCGCCCGCCCGGCCAATCTGGCTGCCTTGTGTTGCGGTATAACGCGTTGGCACCAGGTTGCGCGAGCGCATAAACTGCGCGGCGCCGCCATTGAAAGAACCGGTGACCGGGTCTTCAAATTGCGTGGTAAAGGCCCGAACCTCATAGGCCGGCTCGCCCTCCGCGGCGTTAGGCTTAAGGCCCACAACGCCGACCTTGGGGCGCTCGCCTTGGGGCTTAACCGCACGCACCGCCTCGGCATCGCGTAATTGGAGCAGGCGCCAGCCCGGGCCATTGTCCACCCAGCCATGGTCGACAATATCCGCGCTATCTAGCCCCAGCCCACCGCAGGCCTCCTTCAGATCCGCCGGGCTTAGCGGTTCTTCGCGGCGCAGCGGCGGGGTAGCAAAGGACAAGACTTCGCCCTCTTGGCGGACAGTTACCAAGCCCACGCCGCATTCTTGGACGATGGCTCCCTCTGTCTGCGGGTTATTGCCTAGCGCCCGCCACGCGGCAGCGCTGCCCAAGGTGGGGTGGCCGGCAAAATCAAACTTTTCGTACGGGGTGAAAATGCGCACGCGGTAGTCCGCGCGGGCGTCGTGAGGTTCGAGCAAGAAGGTAGTCTCAGAAAAGTTGGTCCAGTTCGCGATTGCCTGCATCTGCTCGGTACTTAGGCCATCGGCGCCCGCAATCACCGCCAAGGCATTGCCATTAAAGGCACCCGTGGCAAAAACATCAACCTCAAAGAACTCGTGGTGCATGCCAGCCAGTCTAGTCAGCCCCAGGGATGAGGACTATGGCCTAGAGCCTGCGCTAGCCTAGAAAGCCATGAAGAAGCTATGGCCCGATGCACTTCGCGCGTGGGTAGGCCCACCGTGGAGAATTATCATTCCACTGTTTTTATGGGTTTCTTCTGCTTCTTATGCTGCTGATGTATTGGACGGGGATTCCCTCTTTCACAAGGGCGTTTTAGTTCTTTATTGCGTTGTCCTCCCATTGGCGTTGTGGCTGCAACCTAAGTTGAAGGAAAAGGCGATAGGCGCAATCGCCATTGTTTTTACCCTGTGTCTTTTTACCCCTTTGGCCGCGTTGAGTAACGTCCATGCTTTTCCCTTGGCGTATTGCGTTTTTCTCATTGGGGCGCATTCCCCGAAACGCATGCGCCGTGTATGGATTGTCTGGATAGGCGTAGGCACCCTTTTCTCTGTGTGGGCACAGCACTTTGGCAACCTTATCTTTAGGCATATTGATTTTGGGCTCGAGGGGGCACAGATTGATCCCCTAGTGTCCTTAGCCTCCGTTATTCTCATCGCGTGGCCGGTCATGGGATTTTTCTTCTTGCTTGGCACCAATGACCGCAAAAAGCGCGAGGACCAGCAGCTTCTGATTGAACGTGCGGAGATGGCTGGCGCGGTGGAGCGCAACCGCATCGCCCGAGAGATGCATGACATTGTGGCGCATAATTTAGCAGGCGTTATCGCTCTTGCCGACGGCGCCCGGTTCGCCGCTGCCAAAAATTCCGCAGCGGCCACAGAAGCCCTGGAAACCATTGCCTCTACCTCTCGCGATTCCCTCAAGCAGATGCGCGGATTGCTCTCCGTGCTGCGAGATGGCGATTCCCGCGCCGATACCAAGGCGCCTGGCGCGAGCGATATTGCCGGCCTTATCTCGGAAGCCCGCCGCAGCGGCTTCGATATCACCGTGCACGGGCTGGAGGACCTTCCGACCGAAAGCGACGAGCTCTACCAATTCACCGTCTACCGCGTGGTGCAAGAAATTTTGACCAATATGCTCAAGCATTCCCGCGATAAAAGGGGAGTACTGCGCTTCCGCTCTACTGGAAACGGCCTAGTATTGAGCGCCGATAACCCGGCCGCACGCACGCCAGACAATCACAAGCCCGGTTACGGGCTCATCGGAATGAGCGAGCGCGTTAAGGCCTATGGCGGCAGCGTTGCTACCCGTACTGAGGATGGACACTTCTTTATCACTGTGGAGGTACCCAATGACTAACCCTGAGCAGCCAATAGGTGCGTCCGCTGGCCCCATCCGTATCGGCCTAGTCGATGACCAGCCCCTCGTGCGCGCCGGGTTCGCCATGCTTCTTGGTTCCCAAGAGGATTTGGACGTTGCCTGGCAGGCATCCGATGGCGATGAAGTCCTCGACCTCGCCCGCGCGCAGCCTGCCGATATCGTGCTCATGGATGTCCAGATGGCCCGCGTCAATGGCATCGCCGCCACCGAAAGGCTGCTGCCGGAATTCCCGGACACCCAGGTCATCATGCTTACCACCTTCGATGACCAGAACTTTGTCCATGGCGCCATTTCCGCTGGGGCTTCTGGATTCCTGCTCAAAGACGTCGAACCGGAGGAACTCCTCGCCGCTATTCGTACCGTACATTCCGGCGAGGCCGTCCTTTCACCGCGCATTACCGCGCAGGTGCTGCAGCAATTGCGCAGCGAGCAGTCCGCGTCACAGCCTAATTCACATGCCACCCCCGTTGCGACAGCAGCTACCGCCCCTCCGACAGAAGATCTCACGCCACGCGAGCTGGACGTCCTCAAGCTGATGGCACTGGGGTATTCGAATACCGAAATCGCGGAGTGCGAGTTCGTCTCCATGGCCACGGTCAAGACCCACGTGCGCCACATCTTGACGAAAACCGGCTCGCGCGACCGCGTGCATGCTGTGCTTTACGCCCTTACTCATGGCGTGGTTTCGGTGGAGGAGCTGCTGTCTCATCCCTAGGTATGACCTGCTAAATCACTCCCAAGGATGGTTACTTCGTGCTGGTCAGGCGGCACGATGGAAACCATGCTCAAAGTTTCACACCTTTCCAAGAATTTCCGTTCCTTTAAAGCAGTAGATGACCTCTCCTTTGAGGTCCCAGACGGTCAAGTCACCGGCTTCCTCGGACCGAATGGTTCTGGCAAATCCACCACCATGCGCATGTGCGTGGGGTTGGAGAATCCGACTTCCGGCACCGCGACTTTTGATGGCACGCCCTTCCGCGGGCTGTCCAATCCCGCTACCACGGTGGGCACCTTGTTGGATGCCAACTGGTTCCACCCGGGCCGCAGCGCTCGTGCCCACCTGGGGTACATGGCCGCGTTGCAGGGCGTGTCCATGAACCACGTGGATGACACCCTGGACCGCGTCGGACTTACCCAGGTAGCCACCAAGCGAGTGGGCGGCTATTCGCTAGGCATGAAGCAGCGCCTGGGCCTTGCCTGTGCTCTCATCGGCGAGCCGAAGCACTTGCTTCTTGACGAACCCGTCAACGGCCTCGACCCCGAAGGCGTGCACTGGATGCGTGCCCGTATTCGCGAATTCGCCGAGGCCGGCTGCTCCGTGCTGGTTTCCTCCCACCTGCTTTCGGAGATGCAGCTCACCGCAGACCGCCTCGTGGTCATCGGCAAGGGCAAGCTGCTGGGCGAGGGCACCGTCGAGGAGTTCGTCAACGGCACGGGAGGCGCAAGCCTCGAGGTGATTGTGGACCAGCCCGATGAACTCCTGCGGCTGTTGCACGGCACCGACGCGGAGACCTCCTTTGACGGTGAAGTCTTGCGCGTGCGCGGCCTCGAAGGCTCCGACATCGGCCGCATCTGCCTGGATAACCGCATTCTTATCTCCAGCTTGGAACGCAAGCAGCCCTCCCTGGAAGAGGCCTACCTCGGCGCTACCGCCGACCACGTGGCCTACCGCTCCGCCTAAACGCACAACCCAACCTTTAAGGACAGATTTCTATGAATACTGTGGTTTCAGAATCCCGCAAACTCTTTTCCCTGCGCTCTACCTGGGTCTACCTCGCCATCGTGGCACTTGGCATGGCCGCCGGCGGCGTGCTCATGGCCTGGGGCTATGACTTTAACGGCAGCGTGGATGGCAAATTCCAATCTAGCGATATAGCTATTGCTAGTGAACTCGCTGTTGTAGTCATGATTTTCGCATCCGCGATGATGGTCGGCGGTGACTTAGGAAAAGGAACCGTTGCATGGTCTTATCTTTCATCCAACCGCCGCGTTGGTATAGTGCTCAACCAATTTGCAGTCATCCTGGTAGCACTCTTGCTCGCAGCAACATTTGGCATGGCCGTGGGTGCCCTGCTGATTGCGGCATTCGGCGGCGATATTAACTTTGCTAGCTTCACCCAATGGCCGGATTGCAACCAGATTGTGCTGGCTTATGTGGAATGGACCGGTTTCACCTCACTTGCTATGGGGCTGGCATATTTGCTGCGCAGTGGCACCTTCGCTGCGATGATCTTAGTAGTGGAATTTTTCGTGGTAGAAACGGCACTTATAGCCTTCAATACCTCGTGGGCCCAATCCATCTTGAATGTCATGCCATTTGCCAATATGCAAACCTTGGTCCTTGGCAGCGAGTTAGGCGGCTTGGACCATTCCCGCGGTGTGTGTGCATTGATTCTCGGCGTGATGCTCGCGATCTGCGTCGGGGGTGCATGCGTGGTATCCCGCCGCCGTTCTGTCGCCAAATAGTGCCCAGAAATAACTACGCTGGTGGGCATGAGTGATGCACTTTTTGCCCGCATAGAACCCATCCAGACCATGCGGGATGGCACGGTCAAGCAGGTCAACCCGTTCTCCGGGACCGAGGTGTGGACCGTGCCGGGTCGGGGCAACCGCCCCTTGTCCACACCGGTGGCTAACCCGCAGCCCTTGCACGAAGAAGACTTCACCCACCGCTGCGCCTTTTGCTCAGGTCGCATGACTGATACTCCGCCGGAAAAGGCCCGCATCCTGCCTTCCGGCGGGATTGTGCGTGGATTGCCCTTGACTGAATACGGCCACACCGTCCCGGCCTTTCGCCGCATTCCAAATCTTTTTGAAATCGTCTCCTATGACTACTGGCGCGCTAACTACGGCTTCGATATGGACGCCGAGACCCGCCAACGTATGCACAACTACCTTGCCGATCCTGCCGGCCGAGAACATGTGCTCAAGATCGTGCGCACGAAGCGAAAGGCAGCGCACCTGCCTGAGGCCAGCGAAGAGGAACTTATAGAACAGGCGGCGGGCTTCTTCGCAGGAGGCCACGACGTCATCGTGGCCGGCCGCCATTTTGAGCGCGGTGCACAGGATGATTCGCACGTGGTATCTTCCGGCACCCTAAGCGCCGAAGAGCACCTGCTTTTTATGCAGCTGACTATCGATGCCATGCGGGACCTCTACGAGCGCAACCGCTACGCACCCTATGTGGTGGCCTTCCAAAACTGGCTGCAGCCAGCCGGCGCCTCCTTTGAGCACTTGCACAAGCAACTCGTCGCCATCGATGACCGAGGAATGGCCTCCCACCGGGAGGTACAGATGCTGCGCAGCAATATGAACATGTACAACGAGTGGGCCGTGGACTATGCCGCTAGCCGCAACCTCATCGTTGCAGAAAATGACCATGCCGTTCTCTTCGCCGGCTTTGGGCACCGCTATCCCACCTTGGAGGTCTACTCCAAGTCCGCTACCTGTGAGCCGTGGCGGCAGTCAGAAGAGGAAATCCGCGCCATGAGCGACCTTGTTCACGCCGCCCACGCCGCAGTAGGCCGCGAGGTGCCCTGCAATGAGGAGTGGCACCACAAGCCTGCCGACGTCGACGTCGCTCAGCCATGGCGCATTCTCATCAAGCTCCGCATTTCTACCCTTGCCGGATTCGAAGGCGGCACCAAGATTTACCTCAACACCATCTCGCCCTGGGATCTGCGCGATAGGGTAGTAAGCCAGCTTTATCCCCTGCGCGAGTCCGGGCATGTTGCCCGCTCGGTCCGCGTGGCCACCGAATGCTCGGTGCAGCGCAATAGCCTGCTGTATAACCCGCAGCTGCGCTAAGCGGGCAGCGTTGGGCTCAGCGCTTGACGACGAGCGTAAGCTCACTCGACCCAGGCCCCGGCTCCTCAACGGTCATACCCGCGGCGCGCGCGATGGCGGCAACGTCGGCGGCGCTGTAGGCGTCAGCAGGCGAGAGCGCTAACTCGCGGGCTAACAGGCCCTTGAAGTGCTTATTGAAGTGGCTGACCACCTTGCGCGAACCATCGTCCTGCAGGCTTTCCACCCGTACCGTTACCGCATCCTTTACACGGCCGAGCTGCTGGTAAGTGCCCGAGCGCAGATCGACAATAAGCTCGTCCACTCCCTCGAGCGCCTGCGTAATCTGCTTGCCCCAGCGCGACTTCATGGTGCGGCCACCAAGCTTGGAGCCACCCGAAAGCCGGTAATGCGGAATGGGGTCGCTGGCGCGGAGGACGCCAAAGAGGGCGTCGCCAATAGCAAGACGATCCCACGTGGGTAGGGAAGGGGCATCCAAGGCATCAAAAAGCACGCCGGTATAACGCAACACGGCCGGCATGGTGGGGGTGGTAAAAAGCCCCTGGTTGGATTCGGCCTCACCACGCAGCTTTTCCGAAAGCTTGAGTACCTCCATGGCCTCGTCTACCGGAAGAGACTGCAGCTCAGCGGCAATTTCTTGCCGGGTGGCATGCAATTGCGGAAAGGACAGTTGGCTGAAGTCAAGGGGCTGTCCCGTACCGCCATGGGCCTTAGTTTCTGAAGGAGGGAGGATAATGAGCATATATACAGGGTAGCGGGGTATATTTTTGTGCATGATTACCCGCCTTTCTGAACTATTTCTCCGTACCCTTCGTGAGGACCCCGCCGATGCCGAGGTCCCCAGCCACAAGCTGCTCGTACGCGCCGGTTATGTACGCCGCGTCGCGCCGGGCGTGTATACCTGGCTGCCGTTGGGTCTGCGCACCCTGCGCAAGATTGAAGATGTAGTCCGTCAGGAAATGGACGCCATCGGCGGCCAGGAAATGCTGTTTCCTGCTTTGCTGCCGCGCGAGCCTTATGAGAAGACCAACCGCTGGGTGGAATACGGCGATAACCTCTTCCGCCTCAAGGACCGCAAGAACGCAGATATGCTGCTTGGCCCTACCCACGAGGAAATGTTTGCCAGTGCGGTCAAGGATATGTACTCCTCCTATAAGGATTTCCCGGTTACGCTGTATCAGATTCAGACCAAGTACCGCGATGAGGAGCGCCCTCGTGCTGGTGTGCTGCGTGGCCGCGAATTCACGATGAAGGATTCCTATTCCTTCGACATGACCGATGAGGGCTTGGACGAGTCCTACGGCCGCCACCGCAAGGCGTATCAGAATATCTTCAACCGCCTAGAGATCGATTACGCCATCTGTAAGGCCACCTCTGGTGCCATGGGCGGCTCCGCCTCCGAGGAATTCCTCGCCGTATCTGAGGTAGGCGAGGATACCTTTGTGCGCTCCACCGAGGGCGACTACGCAGCCAACGTCGAGGCCGTGGTGACCCCAGCACCGGCGGAGAAGGATATTGAGGGCCAGCCAGAGGCACAGGAGCATGACACCCCGGGAGCAGAGACCATTGAGAAGCTGGTCGAATGGGCCCAGGGCGCAGGCATTACTGTCGACGGCCGCGAGGCCACCGCTGCAGACACCCTCAAGTGCATGATGGTCAAGCTCTACCACCCGTCCGCAGAGAGCGAAGAGCGCGAGTCTGAATTGGCTGCCGTTCTCATCCCTGGCGATCGCGAGTTGGATGAGAAGCGCCTTGAGGCCGCACTCGAGCCGGTGGAGTTTGAGTTGGCCGGGGACAAGGACTTTGCAGACAATGACTTCTTGGTCAAGGGCTATGTGGGCCCGCGCGCTTTGAACGCCAATGGCATTAAGGTCCTGGCCGATCCGCGCGTGGTCAAGGGTACGGCGTGGATTACCGGCGCCGATGCGAGCGAGCGCCACGTGGTTGGCTGCGTAGCCGGCCGCGATTTCACCGTGGATGAGTTCATTGAGGCCGCTGAGGTTAAAGAAGGCGACCTGGCTCCCGATAACCAAGGCACCTTGACCTTGGAGCGCGGCATTGAGCTCGGCCATATCTTCCAGCTGGGCCGCAAATACACCGAGGCCTTTGACGTGCAAATCTTGGATGAGAACGGCAAGCGTGCCGTTCCCACCATGGGATCCTATGGCATTGGCATTACCCGCATGCTGGCCGTCTTGGCCGAGCAGCGCCATGACGACAAGGGCCTCAATTGGCCAGTAGCTGTTGCGCCGTACCAGGTACACGTAGCCGTGGCTAATAAGGACGCCGCCGCCATGGAGGCCGGCGACAAGCTGGTAGAGGAGCTATCTGCCAAGGGGCTCGAGGTGCTCTTCGATGACCGCCCAAAGGTCTCCCCAGGCGTGAAGTTCAAGGATGCAGAGCTCCTTGGCATGCCCTTCGTGGCCATCTTGGGCCGTGCCTTCAAGGAAGGCAAGATTGAACTTCGCATCCGCGGGGGAGAGACCCTCGAGGTTCCAGCCGAGAACATCGTGGACAAGATCCTCGAGCTCGTGCGCGGCTAATTGTGCTCGCACGGGCCTGCGGCGGGGTACCGTGGAAGGTATGAACTTTCAAAAGAATGGGCTTTCCACGGTGCTTTCAGCAATGGGCGTATTGCACTTTGTGAAGCCGAAGACTTTCGAATCCATTGTTCCGCCGCAGCTGCCAGGCCCTGTGCGCTTTTATAACTTTGCTTCGGGCCTGTGGGAGATTGCCACCGGTGCTTTGCTTCGCCGCCGCGCCACCCGCGGCTTCGGCGGTGCTTCCGCACTCGCGCTCTTTGCTGCGGTGTGGCCGGCCAATATGTACCACGCCTGGATTGAGCGCAAGGCAGGGTGGGCAAAGAAGCTCTACCACATCATCCGCCAGCCGCTGCAGGTGTTGTTGATGATGTATGCCTGGAATATCGCCAAGCATGAGGCATAAAGCCGCCTTGGCTGCATGCTAGCCAGTTAGGTCAAGCACAAAACCGGCCTCCTCCCTTACTCCGCGGGGTTTCGCGGGATGGGGAGGAGGCCGGTTTCGTGTTAAATGCCGAGGCTATAAACTAGCCGGCGACGGGGCCGCCGCAGTTAGGCCAAGCGCCAGCACCCTGGGTGGCTAGGACGCTTTCGGCCACGGCAATTTGCTGCTCGCGGGTTGCCTGGTCAGCGGTCGGGGCGTACTGAGTGCCGCCATTGGCAGCCCAGGTCTGCGGGTTGAACTGCAGGCCGCCCTGGTAACCGTTTCCGGTATTGATGTGCCAGTCACCGCCGGACTCGCAAGCAGCTACCTGATCCCAGGCGCTAGCCGGTGCGGCGGTAGCAGCAGGCGCGGCCAAGCCAGCAAGGCCGAGTGCTGCGGCGGATACGGTCAACATGGTCTTCTTAGAACGCATTGAGAGGAAACTCCTTCTCTTTGTGTCTGTTTAGCTTGCGGAATCTCCTGCAAGCTCATGGTGAACCAACCTACGCACGCTAGAGGAGCCGAGGCAATGCAAAGGGCCGTAGAGGTTGCTGCCATTTCGCTGGCCCGTTGTCAGGGGATGGACAGGTGAGGCTGGCCGAGAGCGGCAGTGGTCTAGCGCATGCCGTGGGACTCCGCCGCGATACCAATGAGCCACGTAACCCATTCCTGATCCGGGGATTCTTCCTGCGCTGCACCCGTTGCGGCAGCGGACCACTTGCGGCCGTCGTGTTCGGCAAGGCCATCGATAAAGGCCAGGGCGGAAGCAGAATCGTGGGGTAGTTCTTGCTCTCCGGAAGTATAGGCCGACTCCGGCTGCGGAATGTTGCCGTAGCGGGCTAGTGCATCCTGGAGGGCGTCGATGCGGCGATGATGAACAGCTAGGCGATGATCCACCTTGTCCTCGTGCTCGGGGCCAACGTAGGCGCGGGCGAAATCTAGACCGTATACCTGCTCATACTCCCAGCTCAGGAGATCAGCAGCGCTTTTTTGCTCCGGTTGGGAAAGCTCGGGAATATCGGGGGCATCGCCAGGCAGCCAAGCATTGAGCGCGATGGCCTGCTCGGTAACTAGGGTGCGCGATTCAACGGTGACCTCATCGGCGGCCTCGGTGGTAGCGGAGGCGGCATTTTCCATAATTTCACCAGAGTCTGCGGCGTGATTGGCCTCGGTAGGGCGCTCTACCTCGCAGGAGCGTGGGGGATTGCCGGCATCATCCGTGCCACACAGCCGCGTAATTTCGGCATAAAGGGCATCCGCCTGGGAGCTGCGCAGCCCTGCGGCATGGTCATCGACGCCGCTGAGGGACAAGGCGTCGGTGGCGGCGGCGTCGGCAAGCGCCAGCAGCCTGCTTTCTGGCCGCGGGCCAAAATAGTCGACGACGGAATCAACCGCTTGGCACCCAGCCAAGGTGGGCAGGGTGGCGGTTGTGGCTACGAGGGTCAAAGCTAAACGTCGGCGGTTCACGCAAAAGACTGTACCCCGTAGCACGTAGGCTAGTGCACATGGCTTTCCCAGATGCACAACAATTGACCGAGCTCCTGCAACCCAAACTAGCTGAGCGGGGATTGGACGTAGAAGACATTAAAACCACCAAAGCGGGAAAGAAATCCCAAGTCATTATCCGTATTGATGGTGATAAACGCCCTAGCTCCGATGTGCTGGAGGAAGTATCCAACGAGATTTCTGCCTTCTTTGATGACAAGGAAGCGCAAGGAGAGCTGAACTTCGGCGCCGGCTATACCTTGGAGGTCTCCACCCCCGGCGTGGACTTGCCGCTCACCGCCCCGCGCCACTGGCGCCGCAATCGGGGGCGCAAGGTCTCCTTTGACCTTGGCGATGGCAAGACTCAATCGGCGCGCATTGGCGCGCTTAACGACGCCGCCGATGCCGTAATCCTCATCACGGCAAGCAAAAAGGACGTGCAGGCGCGCGCCGAACGATTGGAAAACATTGCCCGGGCAGTGGTAGAAATTGAGTTTGCACAGCCGTCCGAACAGGAACTTGAGGCAGTGCGAAAGACGTTTGAAGAAGCCGAGAACTAACCGGCAACCGAGAGGAATGACAAGTGAATATTGATCTACAGGCACTTCGTACCATCGAGTCCGAGCGCAACGTCCCCGTAAAGGACTTGCTGGAAGCGATTGCGGGTGCCTTGTTGTATTCCTACCTGGATTACCGCGAGTCTAATGCTGGCGGCAAGGTAGAAGGCGCCAAGTCCCGCGTCGATATCGACGCCACCACCGGTGCGGTCAGCGTCATTGTCTCGGAGCGCGACCCAGAAACTGGGGAAGTAACCACCGAATACGATGACACCCCGGAAAACTTTGGACGCGTGGGCGCGCAGGCCGTGCGCGAGGCCATCCTGCGCAAGTTGCGCGAGGCCGAGGCAGAGCGCACCTATGATTCCTACTCGGAGCTTACCGGCCGCGTTGTCAGCGGCATCGTCCAGCGCGATGCGCGCGCTAATGCCCGCGGCATCGTCGTGGTCCAGCTGGGCTCTGAGCTGGAGTCCCAGGATGGCATCTTGCTGCCGGCTGAGCAGATTCCGGGTGAAAAGCTCGAGCATGGTGACCGCATTAAGGCCTATGTCGTAGGCGTTAACCGCAATGGCGCCCAGGTACAGATCAATCTCTCCCGCACCCACCCGGAGCTGGTGCGTGGCCTTTTCGAGCTCGAAGTTCCCGAAGTTGCTGATGGCACCGTAGAAATGATTGCCATCGCCCGCGAGGCAGGACACCGTTCCAAGGTGGCTGTTGTGGGCCATGCCAAGGGCCTGAACGCTAAGGGTGCCTGCATTGGCCCGCGCGGTCAGCGCGTCAATAACATCATGCGCCAGCTTGGCGGTGAAAAGATTGACATTATCGACTTCAGCGAGGATCCAACGGTCTACGTAGGCAACGCATTGGCTCCCTCGAAGGTGGTCAAGGTCACCGTTGTAGACAACGAGGCGCAAATCGCGCGCGTGGTGGTGCCGGATTACCAGCTGTCTCTGGCTATTGGTAAAGAGGGGCAGAATGCCCGTCTTGCTGCCCGTTTGACCGGTTGGAAGATCGATATTCACTCGGACGCTGACGCTAATTAAGGATCTGCGCTTTTGTAGCGTAGGCTAGTAAACGGCCCAGTTGCAGATTGGGGCATATTGGCGACGCGAAAAGTAAGGAGTTGAATGTCTGAGAGAGTAAGACTCCGGACTTGTATCGCCACTCGCCGCCGCCTGCCAGATACGGACTTGCTACGGGTGGTCATTGACCACGATGATCCGCACGGCCGCCGTCTGGTAGCAGATCCACACCGCCGGCTTCCCGGCCGTGGGGCGTGGATTAGCCCCACACTATCTGCACTCGAGCTGGCGGAGCGCAAACGCGCCTTCAAGCGCGCGCTTCGAACGTCCGCACCCGTGGACACAGGTCAGGTACGGCAGTACTTGGAAGCGCAAAGCGGACAAGTACCTAGCGCGGAAGATGCCGCGTTAGATTCGTACGAACCAGAGTTACAAAGGAAGACCGAACACTGATGAGCGCACAACGATGAAGCATCAGCGATGAAAGTCCTACACACCTAACTAGGGGTCAGGCCAGTTTCCGCGGCCTTGGCTCCTAGTCGATACCAAGAGGAGACAAGTGCCCGGAAAGCTACGTGTTCACGAGCTCGCAAAGCAGCTCGGAGTAACCAGCAAGGAACTGCTCGCCACCCTGAAAGAACAGGGTGAGTTTGTAAAGACTGCTTCTTCCACCATCGAACCGCCGGTGATTAAGAAGATGCGAGCTCATTATGAAGCACAGTCGGGCGGCGATGACGCCGCCGAGAAGAAGCAAGACAATAAGCCTGCCAAGGGTGCCGCTAAGAGCACTACAAAGGAGGGCGCTCCTAAGCCAGGTGCGAAGGCCGCTGCACCCAAGCCGGGCGCAGAGGCGCCAAAGCCAGGCGCGAAGGCCGCTGGACCGAAGCCTGGCCAGGGCGCACCGAAGCCGGGACAGGGTGCTGCTGCTAAGCCCGGTGCAAAGCCAGCTGCCCCGAAGCCGGGCGCACAGGCCCCGAAGCCTGGTGCTAAGCCTGCTGCACCGAAGCCTGGCCAGGGCGCACCGAAGCCAGGACAGGCTGGCGGCAAGAAGTCGGGCGAGCGCCCGACCCCAGGCAATTCCATGCCTCGTCCAATGCCGAAGCCAGGCGGTTCCCGTCGCGTAGCCAATAACCCGTTCTCCACGGGTGGCGGCGACAACCGTCCGGGCCCCCGCCCAGGCGGCTCCAAGGGGCAGCGTGGCGGCAATAAGCCAGGCGATAACCGCGGTAAGCGCGGTGGCCAGAACGAGGGCGGAAATAACCGCCAGGGTGGCAATAACCAGGGTGGCGGCGGTCGTCGTCCATCCCCGGCCATGATGCCGTCCCACCCGAACCCTGCGTCGATGCCGTCTAAGGCACCGAGCGGCGGTGGACGTGGTGGTCGCGGTCGAGGCGGTCGCGGTGGTCCGAGTCACGGTGGCCCAGGTGGTGGCCGTCCAGGCGGTTTCCGCGGAGGCGGACGCGGCGGACGTCGCGGCGGCACCGCGGGTGCATTCGGCCGCCCAGGTGGCGCTCCACGTAAGGGCAAGAAGTCCAAGCGTCAGAAGCGCCATGAGTACGAGGAGCAGCAAAAGCATGTCGTAGGCGGCGTGCGCTTGCCAGACGGCAAGGGCCAGACCGTCCGCCTGCGTCGTGGCGCATCCCTGTCTGACTTCGCCGAGAAGATCGGCGCGGATCCAGCAGCACTGGTGCAGGCACTGTTCAACCTCGGTGAAATGGTGACGGCAACCGCTTCCGTATCGGAAGATACGCTGCAGCTGCTTGGCTCCGAGATCAACTACAACGTCGAGGTCGTCTCCCCTGAGGACGAGGACCGCGAGCTGCTCGAGTCCTTCGACCTGAAGTTCGGCGAGGACGAAGGCGACGAGGAAGCACTGGAGAATCGTCCTCCAGTCGTCTCCGTTATGGGTCACGTTGACCACGGTAAGACCCGCCTGTTGGACGCCATCCGTAAGACCAACGAGGGCGCCCGCGAGGAAGGCGGCATCACCCAGGGCATTGGTGCCTACCAAACCACGGTGGACGTGGACGGCGAGCGCACCATCACCTTCTTGGATACCCCGGGCCACGAGGCCTTTACCGCCATGCGTGCCCGTGGTGCTAAGTCCACCGACTTGGCCATCCTCGTGGTTGCCGCCGATGACGGCGTCATGCCACAGACCGTGGAGGCCATCAACCACGCCAAGGCTGCCGATATTCCGGTCGTCGTGGCTGTGAACAAGGTGGATAAGCCGGAAGCTCAGCCGGATAAGATCCGTGGCCAGCTCACCGAGTACGGCCTGGTTCCGGAAGAGTACGGCGGTGACACCATGTTCGTGGATATCTCCGCGAAGCAGGGCAAGAACATTGACCAGTTGCTTGAGTCGGTCATCTTGACCGCGGATGCCGCCTTGGAGCTGACCGCTAACCCGGACATGGACGCACAGGGCGTGGCCATTGAGTCGCACCTGGATCGCGGCCGTGGTCCGGTGGCAACGGTCATCATTCAGCGCGGTACCTTGCACGTGGGTGACTCAATCGTCGTCGGTGATGCGCACGGTCGTGTCCGCCGCATGCTCGATGAGTTCGGCGAAGACGTCAAAGAGGCTGGCCCATCCCGTCCGGTGCAGGTCCAGGGCCTGTCCGGCGTGCCGGGTGCAGGCGATAACCTGCTCGTGGTGGAAGATGACCGCGTTGCCCGCCAGATTGCTAACCAGCGTGATGCGCGCAAGCGCTCTGCCCTGCAGGCCAAGCAGCGAAAGCGCGTCTCCCTGGAGGATCTGGACAAGGTATTGCAGGAGACTTCGACCCTCAACCTCATCCTCAAGGGCGACAACGCCGGTTCCGTCGAGGCACTGGAAGATGCCCTGCTGGATATCAAGACCGAGGACGAAGTCGAGCTCAACATCATCGACCGTGGTGTCGGTGCTGTGACCGAGACCAACGTATCTCTTGCAGCGGCTTCCGACGCCGTCATTATTGCCTTCAACACCCGTGCGGAGGGCAAGGCGACGGAGATGGCCACCCAAGAGGGCGTGGATATTCGCTACTACACGATTATCTACAAGGCCATCGAAGAGGTCGAGGCTGCGCTCAAGGGCATGCTCAAGCCGATTTACGAGGAACGCGACACCGGTGCGGCCGAAATCCGCGCCCTGTTCAAGTCCTCCGCGGTGGGTACCATCGCCGGCTGCATGGTTACCGAGGGCAAGGTTGTCCGCAACGGCAAGGTTCGCCTGCTGCGCGATAACAACGTCATCACTGCCGACGCCAAGATTGAATCCTTGCGCCATGAAAAAGATGACGCAACCGAAATCAAGGCCGGCTACGAGTGCGGTATGGTGCTCTCTTACCCGGATATTCAGGTAGGCGACATCATCCAGGCCTACGAAGAGGTCGAGGTTCCGCGTACCTAGTCCGCAAGCGGCGTAAATAAAATCGCCAGGTGTTTCCCCGATTGGGGAAGCCCTGGCGATTTTATTTGCAGCTTCTGCTGAACTTTAGTATTTAAACTATCTAGACAGGTTTACGACAAGTTGGGTTTGCTAATGCGTGCCTTGTTTAGCAGAGAAGTTGAGGAATGCAAGAAATTTTTCGGCCTTGATTTGGGGCTCACCAAGCAGGTCGAATACCCAGTCCTCAAGTGGGAGCATTTCCTTGTTGCCATCGTTGAACCGAAGGCCGATACTATTTTCCGTAGCCTCGCCGTGGGCCAAGTCCGACCACGTTCCAGTGCGTTTCGAAAGTAGCCATTGGCCCAAAACGTAGGTGATTCCTATTCTTCCTTCTTCGGCTTTTGTGCTGGAAGTGAGCAACCTGTGCAGTACCACTTCACTAATCTGTTCTTGATCGTTTAGCCACTCTTGCGTGAGTTTAGCCCTTTCGAGGCAGCTTGCTGCTTTGTTCGGAGCATCGGCGTGAAACTCATTTAAAGGCTGGGGCGTGACGCTCGCTGTTTCTGGCTTAGATTGGTTTTGGTCTTGCAAATCCTAGGTCCTTAGATGCCATACTCCGTTTCCCCAGTTGCTTTCGTAATTGCAACTTGCTCTTCTCGCCCAATTAGCTGTCGCTGGGTCTTTACGTAACTCCTTCAGCGATCTTTCACACTGATCTTTTGTGTCATAAAGGAAGTTTCCGATGTCGGCGGTGGCAATATTTGAGGAAAGAAGGAGGGAAAATGCTGATACAATCGCGATGATTAGGGTCCTCATTCTGCTGCGTGTATCTAGCATTCTTGAATACCGTCCATTCGCTTTGTCGGAGACCATTCAAAGTTCCTCCGCGAATGTGCTTTTACCAACAGGCATTGTGTGTCGAAATCAAATGCAACGATTACTTTGACGTTCATATCAAAATCGCAATCGTTATAGACTTGAATTGCGCCCTTTTCCTTCTCAGAATGAATGCAAGCAGGAACAGGATCTCCCGGGCTTCTTTCCCCTGTGGAATATGGTTGCAGGCTTGGGGCGCCGTCAGAATCTACATTGAGAATGACGAATTGAGGGGATCGTTAAGCGTTTCATTTGTGGCAGAGGCTGGAGGGACTGCAAAGCCGCCGAGGATACAAGCGGCGGTAGTGATCGATGCGGCTATTTTATAAGGTTTCACGTTTCTCCATTCAGGCTCGTGGTGGGGTGAAACACTTTTGACCATAGTTTCGGAAACGTTTTAATTCAAGGGGTCCATAAGATATATATATGGTTTTATTGCATGTTCGAGATCCTCAGAATTGCCTTCATGTGCAGTTAATTTTCTGCCACAGGACATGCATGCGGAGTAATGTAAGATGGACACAATTTTATAGATCTTGGTAGAGATCGATAGTTCGACGGAGAGGGAGTTGCACCATGGTTGACCACGCGCGTGCTGCACGAATGGCCAAGCGTATTAAGGAAATCGTGGCGAGTGCCATAGAACGCGAGATCAAGGATCGCCGCCTCGAGTTGGTGACCATCACAGATACTCGAGTGACGGGCGACCTGCACGATGCCACCGTTTTTTATACCGTGCGCGGAAAAGACATTGACTCCGAGCCAGACTTCGCACAAGCAGAAGAAGCCCTCAAGCGCGCTAAAGGTCAGCTGCGCAAGATTGTGGGCGATCAACTCTCGGTGCGGTTTACCCCGACGCTAACCTTCGAGGTCGATACCGTTCCGGAGGCCTCTGCTCATATGGAAGAACTTCTGGCCCGTGCTCGCGCCCGCGATGAAGAACTGGCAAAGCTGAAGGAAAACGCCCAGCCGGCAGGGGATGCGAACCCGTATAAGACCTCCGATGAAGACGAGGCTTAAGTGACCAAGAAGCAATATGAGCCGGCAGTTGCCGCTTTGCACGATGCTCACAGCATCTGCATTGTGACGCACCTGCGGCCGGATGCCGATGCCATCGGCTCTGCTGCGGCGTTGCTGCTCGCGCTGCGCCAACGGGGCAAAGACGTGTGTGCCGTTGTGGGCCAGGAGCGGGAAATTTCCCGTAACCTTTACACCATTCCTGCCGCCGACGACGTCACCACTAGCCTTAAGCTGCCGGAAAGCTATGACCTCTACGTCACCGTTGATTGTGGTTCTTTGGACCGAACGGGGTTCTTTGCGGATCGGATTGATCAGCTAGCCAAGCAGGGCCGGGTTCTGTGCATTGACCATCATTCTTCTAACCCAGGGTTTGGTGCCATCAATGTGGTGGACACTGAATGTGAATCCACCACCGTGGTGTTGCTGAGAATCCTGGATTCACTGGAGATTCAGATTGACCGGCATATTGCGCACTGCTTATATGCCGGCTTGATGACCGATACTGGCAGTTTCCGCTGGGGTAGGCCGGCTATGCACGATATTGCCACCCGCCTCATGCACTACGATCTCGATACCAAGCAGATCGCAGCTGACCTTTTAGATTCCACCACTCCGGACGATCTGCAGATGATCGGTAGGGTATTGGCCGGTTTGCGCCTCGAAGAAGCAGGGGAGCACACCCTAGGCATTCTCGTCGCGCGGCTGGAAGATATCCAGGGACACTCCGATTCGGCTGTCGAATCACTAGTGGAGTTCGTTCGCGCGCTTGAAGGAACCACCGTCGGCGTAGTGTTTAAGGAACAAGCTCCGGAGGTTTGGGCGGTTTCTTTGCGTTCTTCTCGCATTGATTGTTCTTCGGTGGCGCTAACCTTCGGCGGCGGCGGGCATGTACCGGCCGCGGGCTATACCGCCCACGGGGCTCCGGAAGAGATTATTAAGGAATTGGTGGCCGCTATCCAATGAGAAATAGGCAGACGGATGGAATGAACGCTCAGGATCGCTCCACCGCTGGCACGGTAACCGCACGCGAGGTCTTTGGCCTCGCGTTTCCCGCGCTTGGCGTACTTGCGGCCATGCCGCTCTACCTTTTGCTAGATACTGCGGTTGTCGGTCGTCTTGGTGCCCAAGAGCTCGCCTCGCTTGCTGCAGCCACCACAATTCACTCCGTGGTGACGACGCAGTTGACTTTCTTGTCCTACGGCACGACCGCTCGCTCTGCTCGGCTCTTTGGCTCCGGCAAGCGCGAAGCTGCGGTTGCTGAAGGCGTGCAAGCCACCTATGTGGCTCTAGGAGTAGGCGGGCTGCTCGCGGTAATCATGTGGACTTTCGGCGGAGTATTTGCCCGTGCTTTAACTGGTGATCCCACTACAGCCGCCGGGACGGCCTTGTGGCTGCGTATCGCAGCTCTGGCTATTCCCGTTACTTTGGTGGAGATGGCCGGAAACGGCTGGATGCGCGGTGTCCAAGATACGAAGAAGCCACTGTACTTTACTTTGTCGGGCATGATTCCCGGCGCTATTGCGGTGCCCATCTTCGTCCATTTCTGGGGGCTGGCAGGCTCGGCCATTGCCACGGTATTAGGCATGAGCATTATTGCTGCGTTATTCGTCCGCGAATTGCACAAGGAACATACCGGCTCCTGGCAATTTCAGTGGCATGTGGTACGCGAACAGCTCATCTTAGGCCGCGATCTTATTTTGCGTTCGGCTAGCTTCCAGGTGGCGTTTCTTACCGCCACGGCTGTGGTTTCCCGCGTTGGTACCGCTTCTTTGGCCGGTCACCAGATCATGATGCAGCTGTGGAACTTCATGTCCCTCATCTTGGATTCGTTGGCCATTGCCGCGCAATCATTGACTGGTGCTGCACTAGGTGCTGGCTCTGCGCGGCACGCACGAAGTGTGGGCAGCAAGGTGGCGTTGTACTCTACGATTTTCTCTGGTCTCTTGGCTGTCGTATTTGCTGCTGGTGCAGGGATTATTCCGCGCATCTTCACCTCCGCTCCGGAAGTGCTCGATGCCATCTCCCAGCCGTGGTGGATCCTGGTAGCCATGGTTATCGGCGGTGGCGTGGTCTTCGCCTTCGATGGTGTCTTGCTGGGCGCGGGCGATGCTGCGTTCCTGCGCACGCTGACCATTTCTTCGGTCCTGGTGGGATTTTTGCCGGGCGTTATCTTGGCGCACTTCATGGGTACAGGCTTAACCGGCGTGTGGTGTGGCCTCGCCGCTTTCATTGCTTTCCGCATGGTGGGTGTGGTCTACCGGTTCCGTTCGATGAAATGGGCCGTAGTACAGGAGCGCTAGCTGCGCTAAAGTGGGCGTGTTCATACTCTCGCGCGGTGCTCGGCTCCGTGCAGCGCGCAGACTCTAGGAAGGCGGGTGAGAAACCTATGCCAACAGTGTGGGCGGTTTCTGACCTGCATGGAGCGGTCAAAACCAATAGCGAGCGCATTGATCAGCTCACCCCGCCCGATCCCGCAGATTGGCTCATCGTGGCCGGGGACGTTGCAGAACGCACCGATCTCATTATTCGTATTTTGCGCCAGCTCAATGATCGCTATGCCAGGGTTATCTGGGTGCCGGGTAACCATGAGCTATTCTCCCGCTCTCAGGACCGCTATCAAGGCCGAGAAAAGTATGCGCACCTGGTGGAAAGGTGCAGGGAAATTGGAGTTATTACTCCCGAAGACCCGTATCCGGTATTCCACGGGACCACCATCGTTCCGCTATTTACTTTGTATGATTACAGTTTCCGTCCGCATGGCCTTACCGTGGGCGAAGCTATTGACGCGGCGCGCGCAAAACAACTGATGATGACCGATGAGTTCGCCATCGCCCCCTTCGTAGACGTGCGGGCGTGGTGTTGGGACAGGTTGGCCTATTCTATCAAGCGCCTTTCCCGAGTACATGGTCCTACCGTGTTGGTTAACCATTGGCCGTTGGTCCAAGAGCCGACAATGTTATTGCGCTTTCCTGAAATTGCCTTGTGGTGCGGAACCAGGCATACGCGGTCGTGGCCGCGGCGCTATAACGCGCAGTACGTCATCTATGGGCACCTGCATATGCCGTCTCGCATGAATGTGGACGGCGTTGACCACATCGAAACGTCATTGGGGTATCCGCGTGAATGGCAGGGGCGTGAGAGCGCCCAGGCGTGGCCCTATCCGGTACTGCGTTCCTTTGTAGAGGAGGGGACACGATGATGTATCCAGAGCTATTTCCAGAAAGTGCGCGCTATTGCTACGTACGCACGGACTCGAGCTATACGGATTTGGCCAATTTTGAAGAACTCGCGGCCGAAGAAAAGTCTCTCGTTTCCCAGGCAGTTGATGTACGCAAGGCCGAGTTCGGAGATGCTCGGTGGTGTGCGCACCGAGCCTTGCAGGAATTGGGGGCCAGCCCGGCGACGCCGATTCTGCGCGGCGAGCGGGGCATGCCGCTGTGGCCCGAGGGTTTTGTAGGCTCGATGACGCATACCGAGGGCATGCGGGCTGCGGTGGTTGCCCCTACCTCAGCCTTAAAATCTGTGGGCTTGGATGCAGAACCCGCCGAACCGCTGCCGGATCATGTGCTCACCATGATCGCCCGAGCGGGGGAGATGCCGCAGCTTTTGCGGCTTCGTGAGGCGGGGATTACCTGCCCGGACCGATTGCTTTTTTGTGCCAAGGAGGCCACATATAAGTCGTGGTTTCCCATGACCTTTCGCTGGCTGGACTTTGACCAAGCAGAAATTGACCTGCGCGAGGATGGCACGCTTATTTCCTATATTTTAGCTAGGCCCACACCGGTGCCTTTTATCACTGGGCGCTGGGTAATTCGAGACGGCTACGTTATCGTCTCCACCTCGGTTCCGGCTTTAGACTTTAGCCACTAAAGAGTAGAGGGCCGTGCCACAAATACGGTGGCCAGGCGCTTGCCTTTTTCTTTAATGAGCGCCACGGCTTGGCCATTAGGAGCCACAGCAGCGTGGACGCCCTTGAGGCCGCGTGGCTCAAGCCATTTGCCCATGGCGAGGGCGGCTGCCTCCTCCTCTGTGACGGAAAGGACGGGGAAGCAGCGAGCCAGGGCCTCATCCAAGCTGAGGGAAAGGCGCGGGGATTCGGCAAGGGCGTCGAGCGAGAGGGCGTCGGCAAGTGCAAAAGGGCCCACCTCAGTGCGGCGCAGGGCTGTCAGGTGCCCGCCCACCTGCAGCGCCTCGCCCAAATCGCGGGCCAGGGAGCGAATATAGGTACCGGAAGAACAATCCACCGTGACGTCTAGATCGATGTAGTCGCCCTCGCAGCGCTCTGCCAGAACGTCAAACTTATCAACCGTTACTGGGCGGGCGGGAATGTCTACCTCCTGGCCCTCCCGCACCAGCTCATGGGCGCGGCGGCCGTTAATTTTAATAGCGGATACGGCCGCGGGCTTTTGCATAATATCGCCGGTGAGCTTGGCAATCTCTGCCTCGATTGCGGCGCGGTCAATGGCCGCAGCGCTAGCACCCCAGGAGTATTCTCCCTCGGCGTCATCGGTTGTGGTGGTGGCGCCGAGGCGAATGGTAGCGTCATAGGACTTAGTGGAGGCAACCATGTGGGCCAAGAACTTGGTGCCACGCTCCACACCAAGAACCAGCACGCCGGTGGCCATGGGGTCGAGGGTGCCGGCGTGGCCTACCTTCTTGGTGTGAAAGTACCTGCGTAGGCGGCCGACGACATCGTGGGAGGTCATGCCGGCGGGTTTGTCTACGATGACGAGTCCGGAGTTTGCGAGCGCATCAGTCATAGCCTCTAAGTCTATGCTCTACGATGGTCTGCGTGGATATTTGGTACGGAATCGATGACATCCCCGCGGAAGTGGGCCCAACGTCAGTAACCATCGGCGTCTTTGACGGCCTGCACCGCGGCCATCAGCAGCTCATCTCCGCCTGCGTGGAGCACGCACGCGCTCATGGTGAGCGCCCTGTCATGGTGACCTTTGACCCGCACCCGGTGTCGGTATTCCTCCCAGAGCGTGCGCCCCTGTCGGTGTTGAGTTTTGAACGCCGACTGGAATTGGCCGAAGAGATGGGCATTGCTGCCGTGCTCGTTATTGACTTCACCCGCGACCTTGCTGGGGTGGAGCCACGGCCCTACGTAGAAGATTTATTGGTAGGAAAGCTCGCAGCCCAGCACATCGTGGTAGGAGAGAACTTCACTTTTGGCGCCGGCGCGACCGGAACCGCCCAGGCTATGCAGGACTTTGGTGCCGAGTTTGGCTTTAGCGTGGACATCGTTCCGCTGCTGGATGATAAGGGCGTGCGCATTTGCTCGACCCACATCCGTGAGTGCCTTGCACACGGGGACATCGAATCCGCTAATTGGGCGCTTGGTCGCCATTTCACCGTGACCGGACCCGTAGTGCGCGGCGCAGGCCGTGGTGGCAAGGAACTCGGATTCCCCACGGCCAATCAGTATTTCCCGGATACGGTGGCCATCCCGGCCGATGGTGTGTACGCGGGCTGGTTCATCGTCCACTCTGATTCCTCTATCGAGGGGGATATGCGCCCTGGCGTGGCCTATGCGGCCGCTATTTCCGTAGGCACCAACCCCACCTTTGGCGACGAGGAGCGCTCTATCGAGTCCTTCGTGCTCGACCGCGACGCTGACCTGTACGGCTACGAGGCTACGGTGCATTTCGTAGGCCACATTCGCGATATGGTGAAGTTCAATTCCGTAGACGAGCTGCTAGAAGCGATGGCCAATGACGTAGCCAAGGCCCGCCAGGTGCTCGCTGCCGATGCGAAGGCGCAGGGCTGGACCGCGAAAGATTACTTCCTGCGGGAGAAATAAATGAAGGCGATTCTCGATCTTGATACCGGCATTGATGATGCCCTAGCGCTGGCGTATGCCATCGCCCATCCGGACCTGGACCTAATAGGCGTGACCTGTACGTACGGCAACGTGACCGTGCCTTTGGCCGTGCGCAACACCCTGGCTCTTCTAGAGCTGCTGGGCCAAGACGATATTCCAGTGTTTGCCGGGCCTAGCCCGGATGGGTTTCGGCCAAGTGAGGTTTCTTCCTTTATCCACGGCCACAACGGCGTGGGGGAGGTCCTGCTTCCGCCGGCAACCACCCAGGCGCAGTCCCAACCAGCGGCCGAGTTCCTCATCGAGGCCGTGCACGAACACGGAGATGATCTAGTAATCATTCCCACCGGCCCGTCCACCACGATTGCTGACGCCATGCAGCAAGACCCTTCCTTTGCCACATCCGCACACCTAGTGATGATGGGTGGGGCTCTTACCGTTCCTGGCAACGTCACGCCATGGTCTGAGGCCAATATCTCCCAGGATCCGGAAGCTACCGATTACCTCTTCCGCCACACGAGCGATACCACCATGGTGGGCTTGGATGTCACCTTGCGCACCCTTTTGACCACAGCGGAGTCCGCTCGTTGGCGCGCTACCGGCACCCACGCCGGCCGGATTTTTGCGGACATGGTGGACTATTACATCCGCGCCTACGCCACCACATCGCCGCACTTGGGCGGGTGCGGCCTGCACGATCCATTGGCCGTTGCGGTGGCAGCAGATGCCACGCTTGTCGACGTCCTATCTATAAACCTCAAGACTGACACCACCGGCCCTACCCGTGGACGGACAATCGCGGATGAAAAGCGATTGGACGCGCCGCCCACCGCCCGAGTGGCTGTGGGCGTGGATAGTGAGCGTTTTGTGCGAGAGTTTGTCGAACGTCTTGAGACGCTCTTCAGCGAGCTCTAAAAGCACAGCCTAGAAGCCGTGTGTTTTGATTTTCTCTGCCTGGGCGCTGTAAGGTGTTTGTTTGGCTTAGCGACTGCGGTTCACAGCAGTTGCGGCACGCACAAGTCACGCGCGCAGCGCAGGCTTAAGCGTCACGATAATGTGGACTGAAATAAAGGAGAAATACTCATGGCATTGACCACTGAGAAGAAGGCCGAAATCCTCAAGGAGTACGGCCTGCACGAAACCGATACCGGTTCCCCTGAGGCACAGGTTGCCCTGCTGACCTCCCGCATCAATACTTTGACCGAGCACCTGAAGTTCCACAAGCACGATCACCACTCCCGTCGTGGTCTGCTGCTGATGGTTGGTCGCCGTCGTGGCCTGCTGAAGTACTTGGCTGAGAACAACGTCGATCGCTACCGTGATCTGATCTCTCGCCTGGGTCTGCGCCGTTAATTTCGGCCCAGCTTCGGCCACCTCGCCCCGCCCTTTGGCGGGGCTTTTGTGGTTTTTCTGTTAGAATTTGACACCGTTGTCATAGACAAAATCGACCAGGCGGCATCGACGATCGCCTAAACCACTCAAGGAGACATTTTTTAATGAGCGTTCAGAACTCCGTCGAGTTCAATATTGACGAGGACTTTGGCATTACCGAGGCCATTGCCACGCTAGACAATGGTGACTTTGGCACCCGCACCCTGCGCTTTGAAACCGGCCAGCTGGCCCGGCAGGCAGACGGCTCCGTGACCACCTACTTGGACGATGACACCATGTTGTTGGCCACGACCACTGCGTCCAACCAGCCGCGCGAAGGATTTGATTTCTTTCCGCTGACTGTGGATGTAGAAGAGCGCATGTACGCGGCCGGCAAGATTCCAGGCTCCTTTTTCCGCCGTGAGGGCCGTCCGTCTTCTGAAGCCATCCTGGCATGCCGCCTTATCGACCGCCCGCTGCGCCCAACCTTTGTCAAGGGCCTGCGCAACGAGGTTCAGGTCGTTGTCACCGTGATGTCCCAGGATCCGGAAGAGTACTACGACGTCGTTGCTATCAACGGCGCTTCCGCCGCCACCCAGCTGTCCGGCTTGCCCGTTTCCGGCGCTGTCGGCGGTGTCCGCATGGCACTGATCGCTGATGATAAGCACCCCGAGGGCCAGTGGGTGGCTTTCCCGAACCACGAGCAGCACGAGCGCGCTCTCTTTGAGATGGTCGTTGCCGGCCGCATTGTCAAAAAGGGCCGCAAGGACGACGTAGCCATCATGATGGTCGAGGCCGGTGCCGGCACCAACGTTGCTGAGCGCATTGCCGACGGCGCCCCTGCACCGCAGGAAGCAACCGTTGCTGAAGGCTTGGAAGCAGCAAAGCCATTCATTAAGACCTTGTGCGAAGCCCAGAACGGTCTCGCGGAGCGTGCCGCCAAGGAAACCCAGGAGTTCCCACTCTTCCCGGCATACGGCGATGATGTCTTCGCGGCAGTGGAAAAGGCTGCTACCAAGAAGCTAGAGAAGCTGCTGACCATTCCGGGCAAGCAGGAACGTGACGACGCCACCAATGAATACATGGAGCAGGTCGAAGAAAAGCTCTTGGACCAGTTCGAGGACTTGGAAGAGTCCGATGCGTCTAAGCAGATTCGCGGCGCTTATAACGCTTTGATGAAACAGATCGTACGCCAGAAGATCCTCTCCGAGGGCTTCCGTATCGATGGCCGCGGCGTTACCGATATCCGTGACCTATCCGTTGAGGTGGACCTGGTTCCGCGTGCTCACGGTTCCTCCCTGTTCGAGCGCGGTGAGACCCAGATTCTGGGTGTTACCACCCTGGACATGCTCAAGATGGAGCAGCAGATTGATTCCCTGACCCCGGTGGAATCCAAGCGCTACATGCACCACTACAACTTCCCGCCATTCTCCACTGGTGAGACTGGCCGCGTGGGCTCCCCGAAGCGCCGCGAGATCGGCCACGGTGCATTGGCCGAGCGCGCTCTGCTTCCGGTCATCCCATCCCGTGAGGACTTCCCATACGCCATCCGCCAGGTCTCCGAAGCCTTGGGCTCCAATGGCTCTACCTCCATGGGCTCTGTATGTGCCTCCACCTTGTCCCTCTACAATGCCGGTGTTCCGCTGAAGGCTCCGGTAGCTGGCATCGCTATGGGCCTGGTTTCTGGCGAGGTAAATGGCAAGGAGAAGTTTGTCGCCCTGACCGATATTCTCGGCGCCGAGGATGCCTTTGGCGATATGGACTTCAAGGTCGCCGGTACCTCTGAGTACATCACCGCCCTGCAACTGGACACCAAGTTGGATGGCATCCCGTCCAAGGTCCTGGCCCAGGCACTGGAGCAGGCTCGCGATGCCCGCTCTACCATCCTGGAGACCATGGCTGAGGTCATCGATACCCCGGACGAGATGTCTGGCCTTGCACCGAAGATCACCTCCGTGAAGATCCCGGTTAATAAGATCGGCGAGCTCATCGGACCAAAGGGCAAGACCATCAACCAGATCACCGAGGAAACTGGCGCCGATGTCTCCATCGAGGATGACGGAACCGTCTACGTTTCCGCTGCCACCGGTGAGGCTGCGGATGCTGCCATCGATAAGGTGAACTCCATTGCTAACCCGCAGCTGCCGAAGGTAGGAGAGCGCTTCCTGGGCACCGTGGTAAAGACCGTGCCGTTCGGCGCATTCGTTTCCCTAACTCCGGGCCGCGACGGCTTGATCCACATTTCCAACCTGGGCGGCGACGAGCGCATCGAGAGGGTAGAAGACGTCATCAACGTTGGCGATAAGGTTCAGGTAGAAATCGCGGATATCGATAACCGCGGCAAGATTTCCCTGGTTCCGGTTGAGGACTAATCCCTAAACCCAAAGAAAGGCTCTGCCTTCCAGTTCACTCGCTGGAAGGCAGAGCCTTTCTTCGTAGGTGTGCAACATTTAGAGGCGCCGCTATACCTTAGTTCTGGAAGTCGATGACAACGCGCGATGGGTCCTTCAGATACGTCACGGAGTAGGCGGTCTTCTTCTCTAGACCGATAATGAGCTGGGTTTGCGCCTCAAAGGTGGTGGTGTAGTTGACTGCACTGACCACCCCGGCACCAGGGGTAGTGCCTGGTTGCATGTACTTTTCTTTTAGCTCTGGGGTAGAAGGCCACGGTGTTCCCTCAATGCCGAGGTTGAGGAAAGTATTTCCTTGGACCTCGACTGATTTTCCGGATGCCTGTTGGGCGGGGCTATCGGTATAGGTCGTAAACCAGCCCGGTTCACCTTCGCCCTCTAGGTCGATGACGACTCGGGTGAAGCCATCGTGTGCTCCCACTCGCACACCCGTGGGGATGAGGTTTCCGAGACTCTCTGGCATATGCTGTTGGTCCTCGAGCGAGGCCGTGCCCATACCGGCGAATGCCAGTGGGGCTGAGTCCTGGGGGAGCTTCTGCTTTTCTGCATCCGCTGCAGAGGTACTGCGCGGGGCAGAAGTAGCGGCGGGGGTAGCGGAGGAGGTCTGAACTTCAGCGGTGTCGGTAGCTGACTGAACCTCACTGAAAGCCGGTGCGCCTGCCTTCGTAGTGTCTTTATCGGAACAAGCGGCAAGTGCTAACGCGCATCCTGCGCTGATTGCCACGGCGATAGTGCGAGAGAAAATTGAGGGAGACATATTCATCACTTCCTTGGTGCTTACCGTGTTATTACGCCCATTCTACTGGGGCAGATGGGACAAGCATTAGGAAGTGATGCAATTGTTAACCCATGTGAGAGGGGAGGGTGCGGCTACTTCTTCAGTTCCACGAGCTGAATAAGGTTGCCCACGGTGTCATCGAATACAGCGATGATAGACGGGCCAACATCGGTCGGCTCCATGGTGAACTTCACGCCCTTGTCACTGAGCTCTTTATATTCGTTCTCCACATCGGCGGACAGGAACTGCGTGACCGGAATACCGTCAGCTTTGAGTGCTGCGGCGTAGTTTTTGGCGGCGGGGTGGCCCTTCGGTTCCAGAAGCAGCTCGGTATTTCCCTCACCTTCAGCATTGGTGACGGTGAGCCAACGGAAATCGCCGTGAGTTACGTCATCCTTGACTCGGAAGCCAAGGGTATTGACGTAAAAATCGTGAGCGCGGGCAACGTCGTCTACAGGAACGGAAGCGATATAGATCTGCATGCCCGCCATCCTAGTGAGAGTGAGGGGGGCATCGTCGGAGAGCGCAAGTCCGTTCCAAGGAAGGCGAGGAATTGTGCAACCCCCATGCGCGTTAGGATGGGGAGAAAAGTACTACCGATGTGGCTGAAGAAGGAGAACACACCATGGCTATCAAGGTTGGCGTACTAGGCGCTCACGGACGCGTAGGCCAGGCAATCGTTGAAGGCGTCAACGCGGAAGATGACCTAGAGCTGGTGGCAGAAATTGGCCGCGATGATGATTTGCAGCAGCTTATCGACGCCCACGCAGAGGTCATCGTGGACTTTACCCAGCCAGATTCCGTAATGGGAAACCTGGAATTCTGCATCGCCCACGGAATCCACTGCGTGGTGGGAACCACCGGCTTTGATAAGGAGCGCTTGGCTCAAGTAGAGGAGTGGACCAAGCAGGACGGTGCCGGCAATGTCCTCATTGCGCCGAACTTTGCCATTTCTGCGGTGCTCACGATGGTGCTAGCTAAGCAGGCTGCGAAGTTCTTCGAAACGGCAGAGGTTATTGAGTTCCACCACCCAACCAAGTTGGATGCACCGTCCGGTACTGCGATCCATACCGCTGAGGGAATTGCCGCCGCCCGCAAGGAGGCTGGTCTGGGAGACATGCCGGATGCTACGGAAAAGCAACTCGATGGTGCTCGCGGCGCCACTGTCGATGGCATTCCGGTACACGCGGTTCGCACCCGTGGCATGGTGGCACACGAGGAGGTCATCTTTGGTGCGCAAGGTCAGTCGTTGACCATCCGCCAGGATTCTTATGACCGCGCGTCCTTTACTCCGGGCGTGCTGGTGGGCGTGCGCCAGATTGCAGATCACCCGGGCCTAGTCGTGGGCCTCGACAAGTACCTGGGGCTTTAAGCCATGGCTAAAGCAAGTGAGCTAGATATTCAGCTCATTGCCGCAACACAGTTCCACGCCCCGCAGGGCGTGGAGTGGCACGCGGATGACTCGGACTCTGATGGGGAAGCACTCGTTGAGTTCGCTGGACGGGCGTGCTACGAGTCTTTTGATAAGCCAAACCCCCGAACGGCAACCAATGAAGCCTACCTGCACCACATCATGGAGGTAGGCCATACTGCGTTGCTTGAGCATGCCACGGCCACCATGTACATCACGGGGCTATCGCGGTCGGCGAGCCATGAGCTCGTGCGGCACCGGCACTTTTCTTTCTCGCAGCTCTCCCAGCGCTTCGTTCACCCGGAGGAGACCGAGGTGGTTCTACCAAAACTGGTAGCCGAAGACGAGCAACTAAGTCGATTGGTAATGCAAGCGGTAGATGAAACCCGCTTTGTCTACGATGAACTGCTTAGCGCACTGGAAGAGAAGCTGGATGAGCCCAACGCTCTCCTGCGCAAGAAGCAGGCCCGTCAGGCGGCGCGTGCCGTGCTACCAAACGCCACAGAAACTCGCATTGTAGTCACTGGCAACTATCGCGCTTGGCGGCACTTTATTGGTGCACGGGCCGCCGAGCAGGCCGATGAGGAGCTCCGCCATGTTGCGGTGGAGTGCCTGAAACTGCTGCAAAGCAAGGCGCCAGTGCTCTTTGATGATTTCAATATCACCACTCTGGCTGATGGAACCCAGATGGCGGCAAGCCCCTACGCCTAACACGCGCGTGACCCCGATGCGGCTAATTGCAAGCCAAAAGGGTAATCTTGACGGCTATGAGCACAGGTATGACAGCAAAGACTGGCGTCGACACCTTTGGACGCATCGGCGTCGCCATGGTCACCCCGTTTGACCGTGACGGTGCGCTGGACGTTGCAGCAGGTCGTCGCCTAGCAGCTCATCTCGTTGACAATGGCGTTGATTCGCTCATCCTAGGTGGAACCACCGGCGAATCACCGACCACTTCAGTTGAAGAGAAGCTGGAGCTGCTCAAAGCCGTAAAGGAAGAAGTAGGAGACCGCGCAAAGCTTTGTGCCGGTGCCGGAACGAATGACACCGCAACCTCCATTAAGTTGGCTCAGGCCACCGCTGACGCGGGGGCAGACAGCCTGCTGGTGGTAACTCCGTACTACTCCAAGCCTTCTCAAAAGGGCGTTTACGAGCACTTTGCCGCAGTCGCGCAAGCCACGGATCTACCGATCTGTGTCTATGACATCCCTGGCCGCTCGGGCATCCCAGTGGCGCCGGATACCCTCCGCCGCCTTGCGGATTTGCCGACCATCCAAGCCGTAAAGGACGCCAAGGGCGACCTTCCTGCGGCCGCAGAACTCATCCAAGAAACCGGTTTGGCTTGGTATTCCGGTGATGATCCGATTAACCTGCCGTGGCTTTCCCTCGGCGCATCTGGTTTCATCTCCGTTATCGGCCATGTTGCACCGCGTGCCTTGGTAGAACTTTATGAAGCTTTCGACGCGGGCGATATGGCCCGCGCCCGAGAAATCAATGTCACTACGCTCCTTCCGCTCACCCATGCACAAGCTCGGTTGGGCGGAGCGACGTTTGCAAAGGAAGCCCTGCGCCTGCAGGGCATCGAAGTTGGCGATACCCGTCTTCCTGTCACCGCTGCGAGCGAGGAGGAACGCGAGGTACTTCGCCGTGATCTGGAACAATCTGGAGTCCTCTAAGAATGAATGAACCCCGTAACCGTTCCCGCAAGGTGACCCGCAAGGCGGGCCCACCGGCGGAAAACGAAACCGCCTCCAACGAGGCGGCTTCGCCAGTTTTCCAAGCCCCAGCAACTGACGCGGGCAATTCCGCGCAGGATAATTCCGCTAAGGGCGACAAGGATAATTCTGGCAAGAAGAATTCTTCCGACAACCACAACGAAGGTGGCGGCAACAACCGTCGCTCCCGTTCCCGTGGCAGCCGCGGCCGTGGCCGTGGTGGAAACGGCAACGGCAATAGCAATAACCACGGTGGAAACAATAACCACGGCGGCAAGAACGGCAACGGCAACGGAAAGAACGGCAACGGTAAGGGCCGCGGCCGCAATAACCGTGGCCGCCGCAACGTGCCCAAGTCTATGCAGGGCGCGGATCTGACCAAGCGCCTGCCGGAGCCACCGAAGCAGCCGAAGGATGCCCTGCGCATTTACGCTCTGGGCGGTATCTCGGAGATCGGCCGCAACATGACCGTCTTCGAGTACGGTGATGACCTCATCATCATCGACTGTGGTGTGCTCTTCCCATCCTCTGGTGAGCCAGGCGTGGACCTCATCCTGCCTGACTTCGGCCCGATTGAGAAGAAGATCCACAAGGTCAAGGCCCTCGTCGTTACCCACGCGCACGAGGACCACATCGGCGCTATCCCGTGGCTGCTTAAGCTGCGTCCGGATATCCCCATCGTTGCTTCCCGCTTCACCATCGCGCTTATTGCTGCAAAGTGTAAGGAGCACCGCCAGAAGCCGAAGTTCGTCGAGGTTAATGAAAAGTCCGACGTAACCTACGGTCCGTTCCGCGTACGCTTCTGGGCAGTCAACCACTCCGTACCGGATGCCTTGGGCATCATGCTGGGAACCCCAGCCGGCAATATCATCCACACCGGTGACATCAAGCTGGACCAAACCCCGCTGGATAACCGTCCAACGGATCTCCCAGCCCTGTCCCGCTATGGTGACGAGGGTGTTGACCTCATGCTGTGTGACTCCACCAACGCGACGGTCCCAGGTGTATCGGCATCTGAGGGCGATATTCCTGCCAACTTCAAGCGCCTCGTTGCCGGCGCTAAGCAGCGCGTTATCTTGGCCTCCTTCGCCTCCAACGTCTACCGCGTCCAGGCCGCTATCGACGCTGCCGTGGCAAACGGCCGCAAGGTGGCCTTCAATGGCCGTTCGATGATGCGCAACATGGAAATCGCGGAGAAGATGGGCTTCTTGAAGGTCCCACGCGGCACCATCATCCCCATCGATGAGGCCGCCAAGATGGCTCCGCATAAGACCATGCTGATTACCACCGGTACGCAGGGTGAGCCCATGGCCGCACTGTCGCGTATGGCCCGCCGCGAGCACCGCCAGATTACCGTCCGCGATGGCGATACCATCATCTTCTCTTCCTCGCTCATTCCGGGCAACGAAGAGGCCGTCTACGGCGTCATCAACATGCTGTCCCAGATCGGTGCCAACGTTATTACCAACCAGGATGTAAAGGTGCACGCCTCCGGTCACGGTTACGCTGGCGAACTGCTCTTCCTGTACAACGCAGCGCGCCCGCGCAACGCTATGCCGGTACACGGCGAGTGGCGCCACCTGCGCGCCAATAAGGAACTGGCTATCTCCACCGGTGTGGATCGCGACCGTACGGTGCTGGCACAAAACGGCGTCGTCGTGGACCTGCGCAAGGGTCGCGCCGAGGTCGTAGGCCAGATGCAGGTGGGCAACCTGTACGTCGACGGCGTGTCTATGGGTGACGTGGACGCTGACACCTTGGCTGATCGCACCAACCTGGGTACCGGCGGCGTGGTTTCTATCACCTGTGTGATTGATAACCGCACCTCGCGCCTGCTGGAGCACCCAACGGTATCTACCACAGGCTTCTCCGATGATGACCGCGGCATCGTGCCGGAGGTTGCGGAGATGGTGGAAAACACCATGAACGATCTCGCCGCTGAAGGCGAGAATGATACTTACCGCATGGTGCAGAAGCTGCGCCGTAAGGTATCCAAGCTCATGGATTCCAAGTACAAGCGCGAGCCGGTCATTCTGCCGACCATCGTGCCGACGAATTCCGGTCCTTTGGTTACCGATGAAGAAGACGTTGACGCTTCTCGCGAGTCCCTGTAAATAGCACGGGTACCTCGCGCTAAGCGAAAGCAAGCCCCAGCATGCCAGCTAGCTCGGTATGCTGGGGCTTATGTCGTTTTCTTCTGCTGAGCGCGCCAAAATGGTAGCGCTATTTCATAAGCTTGGTCCCGATGCCCCTACCTTGTGCGAGGGCTGGACAACCCGGGACTTGGCCGTACATTTGTGGGTGCGGGAAAACCGCCCCGATGCCGCCGCCGGCATCTTCGTCAACGCGCTGTCCGGCCGGCTGGAAAAGGAATCACGTAAGGTGGCCGACCGCGACTTTGATGAGTTGGTTGATGACTGGGGGAGGGGACCAGCTGCCTATAACCCCGTCCGGTTCGTGGATGCACAGCAAAACTTTGTGGAGCACTTTGTTCACCACGAGGATATTCGCCGGGCTAATGGCATGGGCCCGCGCGACTTTTCGGCTCGCATCAAGCAGCAGATGCATAGCTATCTAAAGCTCTTGGCTAAGGTGGCCCTGCGCAAATCTGAACGTCCGGTGATTCTGCAGCCGGAAGGATTGCCGCGAATCGTTGCCGCAGATACGCATGGCGTGGCGGAGAAGGGCGATGCCGTGGTCCGCGTTTCGGGCGAAGTAGGCGAGCTCATCCTCTGGTCCTTCGGGCGTGATGCTGCTGAAGTCAAGATTGAAGGTGAGGCCGAAGCCATCGTAAAGTCAACTCTCTAATCTTGATTTAATCGCAGTTTCTTAGCTTTGGGGTGCGTGGGAAGTGTTCGCCGTGAGATTGTGGGTTCAGGTGTTAGGGAAACGCGTGTGGCTAATGTGATTTATGGGGTGGCGCGGTTAAGGTAGAGGTATGTCTGTCAAAAATGCCTCTTCGCGCGGAACGCGCCGAAAGTCGAATCGTTCACGGCCGTCGGGCCGCAGCCGGTCCGGTGCTGGCATGCCGGAAAACCTGGCTATGACGTCTTCGCATCGGCGTGCGGCGGCAACCTCGCAGGAGCGTACGGGCAGTGCGTTCCGGGCCGTCGGCAAGGGCTTGGGCGTTGCCTTTGGCGCCACGGCCCGCGGCATGGGAAATATGGCGCGGGGTGTAAGCCATGGCGTGGCCGGGCTCAAGCCCAGCGAAGACGTATATGACACCGAGGAGTACGAGACGACGAGGGAGCCGGTAGAAATTTCTGCACGCGGGGAGAAAAAGAAGAAGAGCAAGGTTACTCGGGCGCGCGATGTAGCTGCGGAAGAAGAACTTTCTACCATGGAAGTAAGCGAGGAAGAATCACGCGGTATTCAGGTGAAAAATCCTGATGCGGTGGCGCTCGTTTTGATTGGTATTGCCATCGTGCTTGCGGCTACCGTCTGGTTTGGCGTTGCCGGTCAGGTAGGCGCCTGGGTGGGCAATATCGTCCGCTATGTCATTGGTGCAGGCGCCTGGGTGCTGCCGGTTGCGCTAGTGGCCTTGGCCATTGCCTTGATGATGGACATCTCTGGTCCAGCGGGGCACTTTAAGCCGCGCATTGTGGGCGGTATTAGCATTATCGTCCTTGCCATGCTCAGTTTGATCCACATCTTTGCTGGTACCCCTGAGCTCGGCTTTACCCCGGACAGCGCCGGTGGTGCCGGCGGTGTAATCGGCTACGCCATTGGCGGCCTTCTGGAGACGGCCTTCACCTCTTTCGTCGCTGTGCCGTTGCTTTTCCTCGTCATTATCTACGGCGCCCTATTGGTCACCGGAATTACTATCCGCGAGGCCTATGAGTTGGTGGCTGATGCCATTTCTGCGGCCTTTTCCCGCTTTGGCGGCGCGGACGAGGACTATTACGACGAAGAGGGCGATGACCTCTACGGCCACGTCACCGGCGATATTGATGACATCGCAGAAGGCCGTGAGCGCAGCGAGCGCCCAGCACGACCTGCAGCCAAGCGCCGTTCCTCTGAGCGTGGTGGAAGCCTGCGCGCTTTCCGACGCCCCACTGAAGACCCCGCCCCGCGTGGTTCTTCTTATCCGGTGGATTCTCCTGCTGCAGCAGAGGAGGAACATGCCACCCGCGCCTTTAGCACACCAACGCGAGGCGGGTTCCAGTCCGTGTCTAACGCGGCTGAGAAGCCGGTCTCTCGTGACATCGGGGATACCGATGAGATCCCGGTGGTAGACGACGCCGCTGCGTCGTCGCCGGAACAACCGGCTTCCGGGGATCCGGAACCGACCCGAGTGCTGGGCACTACTCGTCAACGCCCCACTTCCCCTTCTACCCGCTCGGCTACGGCAGCAGGTGCTGATGCTGGCACTGCCGCCGGTAACGCAATTGGCTCGGCCGCTGGTGCGGCTGCGGGCGCTGCCGGTGCTGCGGGAGCAGCAAGTGGCGCAGCAAAGACTGCTGCTGCGGGTGCTGCCGGTGCCGCTGGCGCTGCGGCAGCCGGTGCAGCTGCAGGCGCTGCTGGATCCGCGGTGGAAGGAAGCGCTGATGCAGTATCGTCCGCGCACGAGAAGGCCCGCCAACTCTTCCGCGAGCGCTCCGGACGCGACGCTACGACCGGCGCACAGGTGGACTCCACCGAGCCTGCGGCCGAGGCCGCAGGGGACCCGGGTACTTCTGCTGTTCCTGCGCCGGCCGCACAGTTTGGCAACGAGAATTACGCGGTTCCCACCACGGACCTGCTGACCCCGGGCACTCCGGCAAAGGAGCGCACGGAGATTAATGACCGCATCATTGAGGCCATCACCGATGTCTTCGAAGAGTTCAAGGTCGATGCCCAGGTAACCGGCTTTAGCCGTGGCCCAACAGTGACCCGTTATGAAATCGAGCTGGGACCAGGCGTCAAGGTATCAAAGATTACGAACCTGCAGTCCAATCTGGCTTACGCCGTGGCCACTGACAATCTGCGCTTGCTCACTCCCATCCCCGGCAAGTCGGCCGTCGGCATTGAGGTTCCCAACCCAGATCGCGAAATGGTGCACCTGCGCGAGGTGCTTGATGCGCCAAGCATGACCAGCTCACCGGATCCCATGCTCATCGGTTTGGGCAAGGACATCGAAGGCGAATACACCTCGTTCTCGGTACAAAAGATGCCGCACTTGCTAGTCGCCGGTGCTACCGGTTCCGGTAAGTCGGCTTTCGTCAACTCCATGTTGGTCTCGCTGCTAACCCGAGCCACCCCTGAGCAGGTTCGCCTCATCCTGGTAGACCCGAAGATGGTGGAACTTACCCCGTACGAGGGCATTCCGCACTTGATCACGCCCATCATTACCCAGCCGAAGAAGGCCGCAGCAGCCCTGCAGTGGCTGGTGGAGGAGATGGAGCAGCGCTACATGGATATGAAGGCTGCTCGCGTACGCAAGATCGAGGACTATAACCGCAAGGTTGTCTCCGGCGAATACCAGGCGCCGGCAGGCTCCGAGCGCGAGGTACGCCCGTACCCGTACATCGTCTGTGTCGTCGACGAGCTGGCGGACCTGATGATGACCGCGCCAAAGGAGATTGAGGACTCCATCGTCCGCATCACCCAGAAGGCGCGTGCCGCCGGTATTCACCTCGTCCTTGCAACCCAGCGCCCGTCCGTTGACGTGGTGACCGGTCTGATTAAGACCAACGTGCCTTCACGCTTGGCCTTTGCGACGTCCTCACTGACGGACTCTCGCGTTATCTTGGACCAGGGCGGCGCGGAAAAGCTCATTGGTATGGGCGATGGCCTCTTCATTCCGCAGGGCAAGCGTCCCGTGCGTATGCAGGGCGCATTCGTCTCGGATGATGAAGTCATGGCGGTTGTCGATGCCGCCAAGTCGCAGGCCGCGCCGAACTACACCGAGGGCGTGACTGAAGAGAAGCAATCCGAGGCCAAGCAGGAAATCGATGAGGAAATTGGCAAGGACATGGACGACCTCCTCGAGGCCGTCGAGCTGGTGGTCACCGCCCAGTTGGGCTCGACTTCTATGTTGCAGCGCAAGCTGCGCATCGGGTTTGCCAAGGCCGGCCGCCTCATGGACCTGATGGAATCTCGTGGCGTGGTCGGACCGTCCGAAGGCTCCAAGGCCCGCGAGGTTCTGGTGAAACCGGAAGAGCTCGATACCATCATCTGGATGATCAAGGGCGCCGACCCTGCCGAAGCCCCGAAGGAGATTCAGGATGAGATGCAGCAGCAAGAGCAGGAGGAAGCTGCCGCTACTTCCGACGCCGATTCTTCCGCAGGCGCCGATTCCTCCCCGCAGGGCGATGCCGGCGACACCCGTACCGTCCAGACAACGTATAACCCTTCGGCAGGCGCCTTCTAAGATCGTGTAAAGTTGAACGAGTCTTGGAGGGGAGTACCCCATCTTTCGGCATCGATCGTCAGCACGGTAGCGTTACGCTCCCGGTCGTGCCGGCCCGGCGGAAATTGGTTCGCCGGGCGGGGGAGACCTCCGGTCATTTTGTTGTATCTTCGACCGGAGGGATGTACCAATGCATGTGCCATTGTGGATCTGGGCGATTTCCATCATCGTCATTCTTGGATTCTTTGTTTTTGATTTCTACTCCCACGTGCGCACCCCGCACGAGCCGACGCTGAAGGAATCCGGGTTCTGGACCCTGTTCTATGTCGGTATCGCTTTACTTTTTGGTGCCGGCGTGTGGGCCATATGGGATCACGAGCACGGCATCCAATACCTCACGGGTTATGTGACAGAGAAGGCGCTATCCGTAGATAACCTCTTTGTTTTTGCGCTTATCATGGGCGCCTTCAAGATCCCGCGGAAGTACCAGCAAAAGGTATTGCTCATCGGTATCGTCATCGCCTTGGCATGCCGCTTGGTATTTATCCTTTTGGGTGCTGCGGTCATCGCGGCATGGTCCGATATCTTCTACCTGTTCGCGATATTCCTCATCTACACAGCGATCAAGCTCATCGTCGATGAGATTCGGGACGCCCCCGAAACCGATCCCAATGACATGGGCATCATCAAGCTGATCCGCAAGGTAGTCCATGTGACCCCGCGCTACCACGGCGATAAGCTCACGCACCGCGTGGAAGATTCTTCGGGCAAGCGTAAATTCGCGTTCACCCCGCTATTTATCGCGTTGGTGTCCATTGGTCTTATCGACGTGATGTTTGCCTTTGACTCCATCCCAGCCATCTACGGCATTACCTCAGAAGCGTTCTTGGTCTTTACCACCAATGCCTTCTCCCTCATGGGCTTGCGCCAGATGTACTTCCTGCTGGATGGCCTGTTGGATCGCTTGGTGTACCTGCCCTATGGTTTGGGCATCATCTTGGGCTTCATCGGTGTGAAGCTCATGTTCCATGCGCTGCATGAGAATAACTTGCCGTTTGTAAACGGCGGCGAGAACGTGGAGTCCATCCCAGAATTTTCCACCATTACCTCACTTATCGTGATCGTGGGCGTCCTGGTTATTACGGTTATCGCCTCGATTATTAAAAACAAGCGCGATGAGAACCAAGGCGGAGTACCGGTATCGCACAATCACTTCGACTGGGACGAGGAAGGCAATAAGATCGTCCGCAACAAGAAGGGTGAATTCTTGGGCAAGGCCGAAGACCTGCCCAAGGAAGAGCTACCGCACTAGAAGCGGGCGTTGACGGGATTCCATTCGCGGAAGCTGCGGCCGGTAATGCAGCCTGCCTGGTAGAAGGGGTCTTTGTCCATGAGGGCGATGGCGTCGGCGACCACGGCGTCGTCGGCAAGCCCCACGATGATGAGCGCGCCGCCCTTGGAATCCGTCAACGGGCCGGTGGCAATGATGGTGCCCTCCTCAAAAAGCTGCGCGGTAAACTCGCGGTGCGCGGGGCGGGCCTTAGCAATCTCAGGATTATTGGGGTTGTAGTCGTAGCTAACAGCAAAATACTTCATGCTTCGCATTTTAAAATGCAGGGGCATCCAAGCGCAGGTGCTTGGTGCTAACAGGTAGTATGTATAACGTGAATCAACCCGGAACACAGTCAGCGCAATCCTCGGATGTGAATCCACAGGTATCCAATTGGAACCTGCCAAATATTCTCACCAGCCTGCGCATTCTTTTCATTCCGGTTTTCGCATGGCTAGTTATTGCCGGCCATGAATGGTGGGCTTTTGGCCTATTTGCGGCCCTAATGCTCACAGATAAGCTCGACGGGGACATCGCACGTGCCCGTGGCCTTATCACCAATTTTGGCAAGATTGCTGATCCCATCGCGGATAAAGCGCTTATGACTACCGCACTGGTATGCCTCAACATCATTGGGGTACTGCCAGTGTGGATTACCGTGGTCATTCTCATTCGAGAGTTTGGAATCACCATCTGGCGTATGGTTTTGTTGCGCCGCGGCAAGGTCGTTCCTGCTTCGAAGGGCGGCAAGCTGAAGACTGTATTGCAATCCCTAGCAGTGGGGCTGTACCTGTGGCCCTTGCCGGAGTGGATGGACGTACCTACCTTCCTAGTGATGCTTTTGGCCGCAGTGGTGACCGTGGTTACCGGCGTTCAGTACCTCATCGACGGCAAGAAGCAGAATAGCTAGGTAGTTCATGAGCTCCATGGCGGCCCGCCTCGTATCTGAACTCACCGAGCGCGGCGAAACTTTGTCCTTTTGTGAGTCACTTACTGCTGGGTTGGCCAGTGCCACGGTGGCTTCTGTCCCTGGAGCTTCGGCTGTGTTGCGCGGAGGGCTTGTAACATATGCCACCGAGGTGAAGTCCCACTTTTTGCACCAGCCGGTAGCCGATATCGAAGCGGTCGGTGTGGTTTCTGGGCAGACCGCCCTTGCAATGGCCCGCGCGGCGGTGGCAGAAACCGGTGCGGACTGGGGGATAGGCCTTACCGGAGTGGCAGGACCAGACCTACAAGAAGGCAAGGCGGCCGGCACGGTCTATATCGGAATTTATTCTCCTAGCGGAGTCATTTTTTCGCAGCAGCTTTCCGGGTTGGGGAAAGAGCGAAACGAAGTCAGAGAGGCCACGGTCGAAGCCGCCTTGCGTCTACTGCGCGCAACTTTGGAAGAAAATCCGGCACTGCGGGAACAATAACGAGACAAGGAGCGTTGACTATAGTGATGAACACTTCTACTGCAGTCCTCGAACACCCGGTAAACGGCGCTGTTGCACCAGCGGCGCCCGCCACTGCTCGTACCCCTGAGCCGCTATTGCGTGAGGCTCTTGGGTTGACGCTGCGCGCCTTCCGCGCGGACAAGGGAGTGACCCTGCGCGAATTGGCCGGGGTGGCCCGCGTGTCGCCGGGTTACCTTTCGGAGCTTGAACGCGGCCGCAAGGAGGTCTCCTCTGAGCTTCTTGCGTCGGTGTGCCACGCGTTGGATTGCTCGGTCTCTGATGTACTGATTGAAGCCGCCGGTTACATGACTCTGCCCTCCATGGATGAGGAGCTTGCTCATACGGCACCTGCCGCATCAGAGCTTTAGCCCACAGCGGTCTATGTCAACAGCCGGCCTACTCTCTTGCGAGGAAGGTCGGCTGTGGTGGTTAAGGGGGACGTCGGCAAGCGCCCGCGACCGCGGGGAGTACAAGCGGCGGAAACAGCGCTTCGCTAGTATAAACAGCAGAACATTACGCACATTTTTTAACCTAGAAAGGTTGAAGCACACCATGGCGAACCCATTTGTTAAGGGCTGGAAGTACCTGATGGCACTCTTCGATAATAAGATCGAGGAAAACGCCGATCCGAAGGTGCAGATCGAGCAGGCTATTGAAGATGCTCAGCGCCAGCACCAGGAGCTGTCTCAGCAGGCGGCCGCCGTGATTGGTAACCAGCGTCAGCTGGAAATGCAGCTTAACCGCCGTTTGGCAGAGGTAGAAAAGCTGCAGGGCAATGCTCGCCAGGCTCTGGAATTGGCTGATCAGGCCCGTGCTAAGGGCGATGAGAATAAGGCCGTGGAGTACGAGAACGCGGCTGAGGCCTTCGCCGCCCAGCTGGTTACGGCTGAGGAGTCCGTGGAGGATACCAAGAAGCTGCACGACCAGGCACTGCAGCAGGCAGAAAAGGCCAAGAATGCGGTTCAGCGTAATAACGCCGCGCTGCGCGAAAAGGTCAATGAGCGCTCCAAGCTGCTTTCCCAGCTGGAGCAGGCAAAGATGCAGGAAAAGGTCTCTGAGTCTTTGAACTCCATGAACGAGCTGACCGCCAATGGCAATACGCCGTCTCTGGATGCTGTGCGCGATAAGATTGAGCGCCGTTACTCCAAGGCACTCGGCCAGGCTGAGCTTGCTGAGAACTCCGTGGAAAACCGCATGGCCGAGGTACAACAAGCTGGTATTCAGATGGCCGGTCATTCCCGCTTGGAGCAGATTCGCAGCGAAATGAACTCTTCTAAGTCCGTGGAAGGCAATAAGGCTCAGGCTATTGAGGGCAATAAAGCGTCTGGCTCTGCTGCCGACAACGCTGCTCAGCCAGGCAGTGCCAATAACGATGCTGTGCAGGCCCGGCTGCGTGAGCTGCGCGGGGAGTAAACCCCGACTGTCTTTTAAATAGCTATCGCCTCCCTCGGCCATCATGTGGTGGTGCAAGGGAGGCGATAACTTTTGCTGCTAGTCGCCGACGCCGCGGGCCTGCAACGCTTCACCCATCGCGCGCGCTCGCCGGATGGAGCGAATAATAACGGGGGTTCCAAATGCGAGCGGGGACATCCCGGCACCGCGCGCTTTGCGGGCATCTAGGACTTCATAGACGGTTTCAAACATCAACGGGATGAGCCGAATAGTCAGTGACATAGCCAAGCTGATGTTTTCTACCGGTATTCCCAGTCGCTTTAGGGGCTGCAGCGATTCTTCCAGCGATTCCATGATTTCATCTACCGTGGAGGTCAGCGTGAGCAAGAAGGCAGCCATCATAGCGGCGAAGACATTGAGGAACATCACCGCCGCATAGTCGAAGTCCTTTGCCCACCATTGAAAGCCTGCCAAGGGGACTAAGAAAAAGAGAGGCGGCCAGATCTGACTCCACGCAATGCGCAGTGGAATCCGGGCGCAAGCATAGAGAAAGACGACCAAAATGACGCCGCCTGCTGCCCACGGAATAGACTTGAAAAAGATGCTGGTGACCAGGATAAAGACTAAGAGGAATGCGATCTTCCAACTAGGCTTGATGCGGTGAACAAAGCTGGTGCCATCAACATAGACGGAAAGTGGGAGATTCGTGCGTCGTTGCATGAGAATTCTCCCTACAGCGGCCGCTGGGCCATGAGGTCTTGGTAAAAATCTATGACCTCCGCAGGCCGGCCATCCGCGGCGATGTGGTGGTCATCGATGCAAATGACCCGATCAAAATCGCTTAGAAAGTCTAGATCGTGCGTCACCACAATTAGTTGCTGTTCCAATCGCGCGAATTCTCTTTTGATTCGATCGCGGTTGCGCAGATCCAGCAGGGTAGTGGGCTCATCAGCGATGATGAGAATCGGGTCGATGACCATGACCGCTGCTAGCGCGAGTAGTTGCTTTTGTCCGCCAGACAGCGTGTGCGGTGAGCGCTCAGCAAATTCGGCGAGTCCGAAGCGCTCGAGGGCAGCATCCACGCGGGCGAGGCGCTCGTGTTTGGGCAGCTTAAAGCGGCGGAGCGAAAAGGCGACGTCATCGCGCACATTGGGCATGACAATCTGGTTTTCGGCATCCGAAAAGACAAACCCCACCTTTTCGCGCACCTTTTTGCCCTGCTTGGCGACGTCCATCTGGTCCACCGTCACCGTACCTTCACTAGGCTCGCCCAACCCATTAATGAGCCTGGTTAAGGTGGATTTTCCGCCGCCGTTTTGGCCGATGATGCCAATGCGTTGTTCGGTGAGGGTGAGGTTGATGTCCTCGAGCACCACGGTGTCATCAAAGGCCACCGTGACCGAGGAAAAGTCGATCGTGGGCACTAGGCAGCCTTTCGTCCCATCAGATCAGGGAAGGCCGCGTGAACGCCGAGAGCGATGATGACGGCAACTACAAGCTTTCCGGCATCGACAGGGATGAAGGGCAATTGGGCGGCGAAGGCTGGACCAATGTCCAAGCCGGAGCGGATCATGAGACCAAAGGCGCCGCAGATGTATTGGACGGCAAGGCCGACAATTGCGGCAACGGCAAGTACGACGGCCATGCCGCCCTTGTTCTTAGGGGAGCGGTAGGCAATTGCACCTGCAACCGCAGGCGAGAGAACATAGCCGATGATGTAGCCCGCGGTTGGGCCTGCCAGTGCGCGGAGCGTGGTACCGCCACCTGCCAGAACTGGGAGGGCGAGGCCCAGGAACAAAAAGAGGAGTCCCACGTATCCGCCGCGCTTGCTGCCCAAAATTAGGCCGGCGAGGATGAGCGCTGCGTTTTGCAGCACGATGGGCACGCCGGCCGAACCGATGGGGATGGACACGAAGGCAAGGACGATGACGAGAGCGGTAAACACGGCAACATAGGCAATGGTGGTTGCCAGAGAGTTCTTTTTCATGCTCAAGAGGTTAGCACTGCATGAAAACTGCAGACAATTGAGGGTTTTGAACGGTGTTCATCCGAGGCTGATAATTGTGAGGCAGGGCTATTGCGGCGGGCTCCTAATCGACGCTTTCTGGACCGCTGGCGCCCGTGCTTAAGCGCTGAGTAGGATAGCGCGCATGCGATTGACCGAGTATCACCAGCTCATTGTGGACGAATTTGGCGAGTCTAAGGGAAAGTGGATTAGCCACTCCCATGTCTTGCCTGACCTCGGGGCGACACCCGATGAGCTTATCGAACGCGGCGTCGATCCGCGTCGCGTCTGGCTGAGCCTGTGCGATGACTTTGATGTCCCGAAGGAGCGCAGGTTGGGAGTCGATTACCCAACTTTATAGCGCGGTCGAATTCGGCGGACTGGCGTGTTTACTTTCAAAATTCGAACAGATGTATGTAAGATGGCGGAAGTGTCGATGCAGTCGTCTACAGTGGGATGGCGTTGACGGAGGGAACCGTTTGAGTTCCACGGCAGTCTAATAATGCGTTAGTACATCGTCGTTAAAGATAAGGATGAAAGTTAATGGCAACTAAAAAGAAGTCTTCTTCTGCCGCCTCTAAGGGAGATGACCGCCAAAAGGCCCTTGATGCCGCAATGGCCATGATTGAGAAGGACTACGGCAAAGGCGCTGTGATGCGCTTGGGCGATGACAACCGCCCACCGATTAAGGCCATTTCTTCCGGTAATACCGCAATCGATGTCGCTCTGGGTATTGGCGGTTTCCCGCGCGGGCGCATCGTAGAGATTTATGGCCCGGAGTCTTCTGGTAAGACCACTGTTGCGCTGCACGCTATTGCATCCGCGCAAAAGGATGGCGGCATTGCCGCGTTTATTGACGCCGAGCACGCGCTCGACCCGCAGTATGCTCGCCTGCTTGGCGTGGATACCGATAACCTCTTGGTTTCCCAGCCAGATACCGGCGAACAGGCCTTGGAGATTGCCGATATGCTGGTACGCTCCGGCGCAATTGACATCATCGTCGTTGACTCCGTAGCCGCCCTTACCCCGAAGGCGGAAATTGAAGGTGAGATGGGCGATAGCCACGTCGGCCTCCAGGCCCGCCTGATGTCCCAGGCGCTGCGCAAGATGACCGGTGCCCTGTACAACTCCGGTACCACCGCTATCTTCATTAACCAGCTGCGCGAAAAGATTGGCGTGATGTTCGGCTCGCCAGAGACCACCACCGGTGGTAAGGCGCTCAAGTTCTACTCTTCCGTGCGCTGCGATATCCGCCGCATTCAGACCTTGAAAGACGGCCAAGATGCCATCGGTAACCGCACCAAGCTCAAGGTAGTAAAGAACAAGGTCTCGCCACCATTTAAGATTGCCGAGTTCGACATCATGTATGGCGAAGGCATCTCTCGCGAGTCCTCCATCATTGACCTTGGCGTCGAAAACGGCTTCATCCGCAAGTCCGGCTCCTGGTTTACCTACGAAGGCGACCAGTTGGGCCAGGGTAAGGAGAAGGCGCGTAATTTCCTGAAGGATAACCCGGATCTGGCCAATGAAATCGAGCAGAAGATTTTCCAGAAGCTCGGTATCGGCGAGGCCGCGGCCGAAGGCGAGGAGGGTGCCGCGATGGACGTTCCTGGTGCCGATGACCCATTGACCGATGAGTCCGTTGATCTCGTTCCAAACGTCGATTTTGATGACGACTAAAATCGTCTAGCCCGTCCCCACACGCTCCACGTACCATTTGAATCTGCATCATGAATCAGCCCGCCCCCGAAAAGCTCGCCCAACTCCGTCAGGCCCTCGAGGCCTATGAGAATGGAGCAGCTGGGGGTGGGCTTTTTGATCGAGAGGCAGAAGAAGCCAAGGCCAAGGTCCGCTCTCGGGCGCTGGGTCTTTTGGATCAGCGTTCTAGGTCCCGGAAAGAGCTCTATGACCGTCTAGTAAAGGCCGAGTTTGAGCCAGATGTCGTTGAGGACGTGCTGGATGATTTGGCCCACGCGGGGCTGGTGAACGACGCCGCTTTTGCGCATGAATGGGTGCGCCAACGACATAAGCGGCGCGGCAAGTCCAGCTCGGTTCTCAACAGGGAATTGCGGGAAAAGGGCGTGAGCGAGGCCGACCGTGCTGAGGCCCTCGAGCAAATTGACCCTGCCGATGAACAAGCCATGGCGCAGGCCCTTGCGGAAAAGAAGGCTCGCTCCATTAAATCCGTACCAGAGGATCGCAAGGAGCGCGACAAGGCCCTACGCCGCATCGTAGGTGTGCTGGCACGCCGCGGCTTCCATGAAGGAATGTCGCTACAGATCGCAATCGCAGCGCTTGACGCGCGGTGCGTGGAGCTGCGCGCAGAGGACTGATACGGCCAAGGCAGGGCAGCACCGGAATTACTAAGTCCGGCAGTTATGAGATGCCTAGCTTCATGGCTAAACTATGCCGACGTGGAGCAGACAATCGCAGATAACCGTACTTATGAAGTCCGAACTTTCGGCTGCCAGATGAATGTGCACGATTCCGAGCGCATCTCTGGCCTCTTGGAGGAAGCCGGCTACGCGGCCGCTGGCGAAGGCGTGGAGCCAGATCTCATCGTCTTCAATACCTGCGCCGTGCGCGAAAATGCCGATAAGCGGCTCTACGGCACCTTGGGTGCCTTGAAGAAGACAAAGGAAAATCATCCCGGCATGCAAATTGCCGTGGGTGGTTGCTTGGCGCAGAAAGACAAGGACACCGTCCTAGATAATGCCCCGTGGGTTGACGCTGTCTTTGGCACTCACAATATGGCGGCCCTGCCGACGCTGCTGGAGCGCGCCCGACACAACGATGAAGCCCAGGTAGAAATCGTTGATTCCCTCGAGGCTTTTCCGTCTGTCTTGCCAGCCAAGCGTGAGTCTGCCTATGCCGGCTGGGTTTCTGTTTCTGTAGGCTGCAATAACACCTGCACCTTCTGCATTGTTCCTTCCTTGCGCGGCAAGGAAGAGGATCGCCGGCCCGGCGATATCTTGGCCGAGGTCAAAGCCTTGGTGGACCAGGGCGTATCCGAGGTCACCCTGCTGGGGCAAAACGTCAATGCCTATGGCGTCAATTTCGCCGATCCCAACATGCCACGCGACCGTTTCGCCTTTTCTAAGCTTTTGCGTGAGGTAGGCAAGATCGAAGGCCTTGAACGCCTGCGCTTTACCTCCCCGCACCCAGCGGAGTTTACTTCGGACGTCATCGACGCCATGGCCGAGACCCCTGCCGTATGCCCGCAGTTGCATATGCCGCTGCAGTCTGGCTCCGACAAGGTCCTTAAGGATATGCGCCGTTCCTACCGTACTAAGAAGTTCCTGCGGATTTTGGACGAGGTACGGGACAAGATTCCGCACGCCGCAATCACGACCGATATCATCGTGGGCTTCCCAGGCGAGACCGAGGAAGACTTCCAAGACACCATGGAGCTTGTGCGCCGCGCTCGCTTTGCCTCGGCCTTTACCTTCCAGTATTCGCCGCGTCCGGGAACCCCGGCTGCGGAAATGGAGGACCAGATTCCCAAGGAGATCGTCCAGGATCGTTTCGAGCGTCTCGTTGCCCTGCAAGATAGCATCCAGGCCGAGGAAAACAAGAAGCTCATCGGCACGGATGTGGAGCTTTTGGTGCAGGCCGAAGGCGGCCGCAAGAACGATGAAACCCACCGCATGACCGGCCGCGCCCGCGATGGCCGCCTAGTGCATTTCACCCCGGTTGACTCTGACGGCACGGATATTTCGGCGGAGATTCGCCCGGGCGATGTGGTGCATACCCAGGTCACCGGTGCGGGCTCCTTCTTCTTGCTTGCCGACGCCGCCGTGACCTCCCACACCCGCACCAAGGCCGGCGACATGTCCGCTGCCGGGGAAACGCCTACCACCGCACCCATCGGCGTCGGTCTGGGATTGCCGTCGATTGGCAAGCCCGCGGCCGCCGATTCCGGCGATTCCTGCGGTTGCTAGCAGGGGAGTAGGCTAGGGAGCCATGACTGAGGAACATTCGACCACCGCAGCCCACAATGCAGCTAACGCTGAGCGGAGAGCAGCTCAAACAATGGACCTCGGCGGTCACAAGGTCACGCTGTGCATTGCAGTGGTGGCGTATATCCTCTACCTGATTTTGCCCTACGCCGGTCCGGCCCATGGTTGGGAGGCATTGACCTTTGGCACCACGTCAAGTGGCGTGAGGATTTCCATCATGGAAACCGTCTCCGCGTGGCTCGCGCTCATTGGGTTGGGCATTCTTACTCCGGTGACGCTGTTCACCCGCCGCGCCACTCCTGGGCTGATTGCATGGATGCTGGTGACGGTGTCCTTCTTTGCCAACCTATGGGGCTTCTGGTTTCGTGGCTCTACCGCCGACGGGGCGTCGCTGGGAATGTGGGTAGGAATGCTAGCTACCTTCCTAGCATTTCTGGCCTATAGCACGGTGGCGCTGCGCCGCAGCCCAGAGCAGAAGGCCGCCGAAGCCCGCGTGCGCGCCACCGCCGGACAGCTCGATGAGGTGGGCGAATTTCAATCCAGGATTGACGCGGCACCGCAGCGGGAGCCACTGGCGGACAATCGCCGCAAGCAAGCCGCCGAACGCCACCGCGCCCAACGCGGCGAGTAGTAGGCCTACCGCCGCTAATCCTGCAGCCGCAACTCCCACGCGGAAGAGCGGGAAAGTTCCCGGGCACCCAGGCTGCGGTAAATGGCATTCATTGCAGCGTCCTTGGCGGCAACGGAACAATAGCAGCGCCGTACCCGCGGCCAATAGTGCGCCACCTCATGCAGCGCTGTGAGCTTCGCTAGCTGCGCAAGTCCACGGCGGCGGTGCGGGCGATCGGTCACAGTCAGAGTCCACTCGCATACTTCAGGATTCGCGTCCTCGTGCCGAGCCATTTCCGCCAGCGCGAGGATTTTTCCCTCCTCACCGGTGAGTGCGACAAGAAGCGTGTGCCCGCGACGAGAGCGCAGCCGGCTGTGCGCTTCGCGCAATCGAGCACGCGTCCACACGATGGGCTCCACCGTCAGATCCCCGGTCTCCGCGTCCTTGGACGCTAGGCTAAGCAGCCGCATGACCTCGTCGAGGTAGTCCTCAGGGATGTCGTAATCCGGCCAGACTCGGGCCGTGATTCCCGCTGGGAGCAGTGCTGCGACCGGGCTTTCGGGGATGTCCATCACCAGCTGGTGCTCCGCATGCCTTTGCGTAAATCCCAACTCGCGGTAGATGCTGCCCATAGCGTCGTAGTCTGGATCCGCGCCCGGCGGGTGCAATAATCCCACGTGCGCTACGGTGCGGCCGAGCTGCCGGGCCAGCTCCAGCGCCTTCGTACCCATCCACTCGGCAACCTTGCGCCCTTCCTCATCGAGCTGTTCGCCAGGAAGGGGCAAATCGCATAGCACGCATTCAATCTCTGCTGCCTCGCGCTCTTCCAACAGCGGCAGGCTGATGTGGATGAACCCGAGGTAATCCAGCTCCGGGCTCGGCTCCACCGAGGGGATGAGCGGCAGTCCCAGCTCAGAAACCTCACCAAGGGTGGAGTCGCCGTCCACTACGGCAAAGAGATGGGTCTGTGATTCGCTAGAACCCTGCAGACGCTGGACCACGCGGCCCGGCGACGTCGATGCCGCGGCGTCGCCGCTGGCCTCTTGGGCCGCCAAGTTGGCCCAAAAGACGAAGCTGCGAATGCAGTCCGCAGGTTCGGCGGGCCGGGCGTCAGTGCTAGGCGAGTGCGGCGGCCGCGGTGGCCGCGCAATGTGGACGAGGTGCACTACTTATCGTTAACGGCGTTAGCGGCGGCGTCGGCAAAAGCCTGCCACTGCTCGGCCTGGGCGCGCAGATCAGCGGCCTTTTTCTCATTGCCCTTGGCCTCAGCTGCCTCGGCCTGGGAGTTAAACTCATCGACCTTAGCCTGGAACTGCGCCACGCGTGCTTGCGCTTCTGGGTCGGTACGGCGCCACTCGGACTTTTCCGCGTCAGCGACGCGCTGCTCCAGCGCCTCAATCTTGGACTCGTACTCGCGCACCTGCTTGCGGGGAACGAAGCCAATCTCTTCCCACTTTTCCTGCAGCTCGCGCAGCTTAGCCTTCGCACCCTCGATTCCCTTGGACGGGTCGATCTGGCCGTCGTATTCCGCAATCAAGGCGTCCTTGGCCTTGGCATTTTCTGCAAACTCGCGGTCGCGCTCGTTATTGACGGCATTGCGGGCATTGAAGAACTTGTCCTGGGCGGCGCGGAAGCGGGCCCAAAGCTTATCGTCCACGTCGCGCGGGGCGCGGCCTGCGGCCTTCCACTCGGTCATCAAATCGCGGTAGGCGCGGGCGGTGGGTCCCCACTCGGTGGAATCCTGGATGGCCTCGGCACGCTCGACGAGTTCTTCCTTCTTCTTGCGGGCAACCGCACGGGCGCGGTCCAGCTCGGCAAAATGGGAGCCGCGACGGCGGTTGAAGGAATCGCGGGCGCGGGAGTAGCGCTTCCATAGGGCATCGTCGGTCTTGCGATCAATGCCCTTAATTTGCTTCCACTCTTCTAGGATGGCGCGGATGCGGTCGCCGGCGGCCTTCCATTCGGTGGAGTTTTCGGCAATTTCTTCTGCCTCAGCTGCCAGCTTTTCCTTGGCAGCAATAGCTTCCTCGCGGCGGCGCTCCTTATCAGCCTGCGCCTGCTCGCCGGCTTCTACCGAGTGCTCAATGACGGCAACAAGGCGGCGGTCAAGGGCCGCGATATCACCGATCACCGCAGCGGTAGGCAGGGTGTCGCGCAGTTGCGCTGCGGTCTTCTTGATGCCAGCGGCCTCGCTGGGGTTGGCGCGCAGGCGCGCCTCGAGCAGTTCAATTTCGGTGGAGAGATCGTCGTAGCGCGCGCCGTAGTGCTGTAGGCCCTCCTCGGGGGTGCCGGCCTGCCATTCGCCAATCTTGCGTTCGCCCTCCGGAGCGGAAACGAAGACGGAACCATCCGCGTCGACCCGGCCCCACTTGGCCGGGTCATTCTTGCTGGGTGCCTGGACGGGAACAGGCTTTGCGGTGGGACGAGGGCCCTTCTTGGGCATGGAACCTGGGGTAGGGATGGGAGACATGACAAGCCCTCCTATGCATAGATCGCCGCGCGTCACGGCTGCCGAATAAAATCACTGGATACATTACCGCGAATATTCCGCGCGTGCCCAGATTCTATTTAATTACCTCCACTTGGGTAGATAGTATGGAGGAATAATGTTCAATCTCATGGTAATGCCAGCCTCACCCGCGCTGGCCGTGGAGCTTTCCTCCAATGACGCCGCCTCCCGCGCACTGCTTGCCGCTGCCCGCACCCTTGCGGTGGAAGCTGCGGCCGCCGGCATAACGCAGGTAGATATCGTCGGCAGCCAGGACAAGCGCTGGTACACCGCCCACACCGGCAGCTTAAAGGCGTGGGGTGCAGCCACGAACCTAGGCGGCGGCAATTATCTACCCGAGATTATGGCCCGGTACGTGCTGCACAGCGTGCCGCAGCTTAACGCCCGCGCTAGCCGGGAGCACATCGGCCAGCCGGATCCGGCGGCGCTGACCATCGTCGTGGCAGATGGCAGCGCGGGCTTGACCGAGCGCGCCCCCTTGGCGCTCGTTCCCGGTGCCCAGGAAGCGCACGAGTGGTGCGAGGAGGTGCTCATGGGGGCGTCGGCAAGCAAGGCAGGCGAGTGGCTGTCCCAGCGCGGTGTGGTTGAGCCCGCACTGTGGGAGGAGTTAGCAGGACTACAGCCAAAGAAGGCGCAATTGCTGGCCACCGACGCCACCTTGGGCGTCGGCCGCTACGTTGCAGGATGGGAGGTCTAATGCGCCCCATTGCAGTGTTTGGACCCACCGCCTCCGGCAAATCTGCGCTGGGGTTGGCGCTGGCGCAGGAGCTAGACGGCGAGGTGGTCAACGTCGATTCCATGCAGCTCTACCGCGGCATGGACATTGGCACCGCCAAGCTCACCCCTGCCGAGCGCGAAGGAATCCCGCACCACCAGCTCGATGTGTGGGACGTGGCCGAAACCGCCTCTGTGGCGCGCTACCAGCGCGATGCCATCGCGGACGTGGAAGGCATCATGGCCCGCGGCAAGACGCCAATCTTGGTCGGCGGCTCCATGCTTTATGCCCAGGCGCTTGTCGACGACTGGCAGTTCCCACCCACCGACCCCGCCGTCCGCGCCAAGTATGAGGCCCGGCGCGTAGAAATCGGGACCGATGCCCTGCACGAGGAGCTGGCGCAGGTGGATCCGGCCGCGGCCGCCATCATTGAAGATAAGGACCCACGGCGCACCGTGCGCGCCCTGGAGGTCATTGAGTTGACCGGCAAGCCCTATAAAGCCAGCCAACCGCCGAAGGACGCCCCGCCGCGGTGGGGTACCCGTTTGCTCGGCCTGCGCACCACCGCAGATTGGCTTAACCCGCGCATCGAGCTACGTACCCGCCAGATGTTTGAGCGCGGGCTCATCGAGGAAGTCGAGCGCCTCCAAGCCCAGGGCTTGGTGGCCGATTCCACGGCCGGGCGTGCCATAGGCTATGCGCAGGTATTCCAAGCCCAGCGCGGCAAACTTACGTGGAATGAGGCCGTCGAGCGCACAATTACCGGGACACGGCGCTACGTGCGCCGCCAACGTTCCTGGTTCAACCGCGATAAGCGGATCGTGTGGCTGGATGCCGCGGGCGATACGACCTCCCAGGCGCTGCGCGCGCTAGGGTAGGGAGCATGAAATTTGCCAAGGGTCATGGAACTGAGAACGACTTTGTCATCGTCGAAGACCACGCGGCCGCCACGCCGCTTGCCCCCGAGCGCGTAGCGGCGCTGTGCGATCGCCGCGCCGGAATCGGCGGTGATGGATTCCTGCGCGTCGTGCGCGCCGAGGCCTTGCTCGCGGCCGGGGAAATCGAGTCGCTGGCCGAGGGCATCGCACCCACTGACTGGTTTATGGATTATCGCAATGCCGACGGTTCCGTGGCCGAAATGTGCGGCAATGGCACCCGCGTTTTCGCCCACTGGCTGCGCTCGCGCGGCCTCGTCGAAGAAGACGAGTTCACCATCGGCACCCGCGCCGGCGCCAAGCGCGTGACGGTGCACTCGTATGATGAGCATGCGGCTGAGGTCACCGTGGATATGGGACCGGCCGAAGTAACGGGTGTATCCACCGCGTCTATGGCCGGGGAGAGTTATGCCGGTCTAGGCGTCGACATGGGCAACCCGCACCTCGCGGCCGTGGTGCCGGGGCTGGACGCCGAGGGCCTTGCAGCCAAGACTTTCGAGCAGCCCGTCATTGATGAGTCTTTCTTCCCCGCCGGCGTGAATGTTGAGGTCGTGACCCCGCTGCGCGATGGCCACGTGCATATGCGCGTCTTTGAGCGCGGGGTAGGAGAGACCCGCTCTTGCGGCACCGGCACCGTGGCGGCCGCGACCGCCGCGCTTGCCGACGCCGCCGTTGACCACACCACCACCCCTCACGGCACCGTGCACGTACACGTCCCCGGCGGCGAAGTGACAGTGGACATCTACGAGGGTGGCTCGCGCCTGACCGGCCCGTCCGCCATCGTCGCCACCGGCGAGACCTCCCTTTAGACCGCGTCGGGCCCGACGCGCGCGGTGCGCGGTGAGCGCTTAGGCGCTGCGCCCTTCGCCTTCCTCTTCCTCGAACGCTTGCTCTTCGAGGGCTTGGCGGCGCAAGGCGCGATTTTTTACTTCGTTCTTTTCATACTTCGGCCCGAGCGCAAAGGCGGCGCGGCGGGCCGATAGCCAGGTTTCCTTGAGCTCGCGGGCTCGTTCATCGGTCACCTTGAGCAAGGACTCCAGCTCGTTGGTGCTGACCTCTTCCGCGTTGACGCGCAGGTTCAACCGGCGCAGGAATCGCCGAGCGCCCGAGATCTCATAATGGAATGCTTCGATGGTGGGGTCGGAGCAATCCAGATCTAAAAGCGCCGGCCGGTAGAGCGTGCGGTCCGCGATCTTCTCGGCCGCCTCGGAGGACCGGAAGTCTTCGTACTCCGCCAAGACGTCCTCAATATCTTCGGCCGAGAGCCGAATAGAGCTGCGCAGCGCCGCCTGCTCCGAGGCGTCCGGCCGGGTGTGGAGCATAAGCAGTGCCGCCGCGATAAGTAGTGCCGCGATGAAAACCCCGGGAAGTTTTAGGGTTGCCACAACCGCCACTGATCCCACCAGGATCAGCGCGAGAACCAGCACACGCCGGTTTCTCGCATTTTCAGGGAAGGGCATCCACACAGCTATTTCACCAGACCTTTGCGTCAGCTCTTAGTGGCCGCCGCAGCCGCAGCCACCAGAGCCACAACCGCAGCCAGCGCCGTCGCCGCAGCCACCGCTAGGCATTTCAATAGAAGCCGTCAGCAGGGCGGTGCCGGCCACGATGGTGTCCTTGGCAGGCAACTCGTCGCTACCCGCAGGCAGGCAGAGATCGAAGGGGAAGAGACCATCCATGACGAGGTGGGCGAATTTCTCACCGGTTAGCTCATTGGTACGCCACTCGGATTCCATGACGCGGGCCGCAAAGGTAGCGGCCGGGGAAGGAACCTCCGCGCCAGAACCGGAGGAAATAACCTTCGCGCCCGCGGACTCAAAGAGCGCCGGGAATTCGCCCTCGGCCGCCTCATAGGCATCGGCAGACTCGTAGGTGCGGACATCGAGGCCCATGGCGGTGAGGGAGATTTGCTGCCATTGCTGCAAGGGTTCGTCGGCAAGCAAAGGCCCCTGCGCCAGGTTCGCGGTGGCCTGGGCGATGGTGGTGCCGAAAGGATCGATAATTTCCAGCAGGGCAAGAACATCGTTGACCATTTCCACGTGGGCGAATCCCTGCGTCACGGCATCGAAGCCAATGTAGGTAGCAAAAGGCTCCACCGCGAGAATATTGAGTTGCGCGCCCGATGGATCGGTGAACTGGATCAGCTGGCCACCGCGTACCTCACCGGTAACGGCCAAGCGATCGCTAGCGATGGCGGCCTCGACGGCATCCTGCCAGCGCTCGAAATTGAGGCCGATGGCCTGCATCTCGGTATTCTGCTTCACCCCAGTGTCCTTATCGTTCATGCCCGCCATTGTATCGCCTTGTGCAGCCAGCTAAGAATCCGCAATTCCCGCTTTCGGCCGCAACATGCCAAAATGAAAGGTAGTATGACCGAATTTTCCCAGCACAATAACGACGATCTCCTCGCCCGCGCGTTCCGCGATAACGACGCCCCGGCCGTGCCAGACGCAACACCCACCACAGGTGACCTTGACCTGGCAGAGCGTAACGCCTTCCGTCGCGTTACCCGTGAGACCACCATCCGCGCCGAAGACACCACCGATGGCTACGAGGTGGAGTACCGTAAGCTGCGCCTCGAGCGCGTCATCCTGGTTGGCGTGTGGACCGAAGGCACCGTGGCCGAAGTCGAAGCCACCATGGATGAGCTCGCGGCGCTGACCGAGACCGCCGGCGCCGAAGTAGTAGAGATGATCTACCAAAAGCGCGATAAGCCTGATTCCGGCACCTTCATTGGCTCCGGCAAGGTCAAGGAATTGCGCGACATCGTCGAGGCCACCGGCGCCGATACCGTGGTGTGCGATGGCGAGCTCAACCCCGGCCAGCTCACCGCTCTCGAGCGCGCGCTTAACACCAAGGTCATTGACCGCACGATGCTCATCCTTGACATCTTTGCCCAGCACGCCAAGTCCAAAGAGGGCAAGGCGCAGGTCTCCTTGGCGCAGCTGGAATATCTCTATACCCATACCCGTGGTTGGGGCGGCAACCTTTCGCGACAGGCGGGCGGCCGCGCCGGCTCCAACGGCGGCGTTGGCCTGCGTGGTCCCGGTGAGACCAAGATTGAGACGGACCGCCGCCGCATCCGCACGGAGATGGCCCGGCTGCGCAAGGAGCTGCGCGCTATGAAGACCGCCCGTGAGGTCAAGCGTTCCAAGCGCCAGCGCTCAACCATCGCGCAGATAGCCATTGCCGGCTACACCAACGCCGGAAAGTCCTCGCTCATTAACGCCATGACCGGCGCCGGCGTGCTGGTGGAGGACGCACTCTTTGCCACGTTGGACCCCACGACTCGCCGTGCCACGCTTGCCGACGGCCGCCAGGTCGTCTTCACCGACACCGTCGGCTTTGTCCGCCACCTGCCCACACAGCTAGTCGAGGCGTTCAAATCCACCCTGGAAGAGGTGCTGGCCGCCGATATTATGTTGCACGTGGTCGACGGCTCTGACCCATTCCCGCTCAAGCAGATCGAGGCGGTAAACCAGGTAATTTATGACATCGTCTCTGCAACAGGCGAGCAAGCACCGCCCGAAATTATTGTGATCAATAAGATCGACCAGGCCGACCCGCTAGTGCTCGCCGAGTTGCGTCACGTACTCGACCACGAGGACGTCGTCTACGTATCCGCGCGCACGGGCGAGGGAATTGACGAGCTTACTGCGCGCGTAGAGCTTTTCCTCAACTCCCGCGATAGCCACGTTAAACTGCAGGTTCCTTTCACCCGCGGCGATATTGTGGCGCGCGTACACGCCGAGGGCACGGTGCGCCACGAGGAATATACGGCCGATGGCACGCTTGTCGACGTCCGCCTTCCCGCCCCCACCGCCCGCGAACTCGCCGAATTCATCGTGTAGGAAGTTTCTTAAAACCGGCTCCGGTGATCCATAATTAAGGCTCGTGAGCTTAAAAGGTTGGACTGTCCACGGAGACGGTAAAAAGATTGCACCGGGCGCGGTCGTAGCGCCGGAAGAACGACTTAGTTGGGGCCGTACCATCGGCATCGGCATGCAGCACGTGGTAGCCATGTTCGGTGCCACGCTGTTGGTTCCTACCCTGACCGGATTCCCCGTCAATACGACGCTGCTCTTTTCCGGCCTCGGAACCATTTTGTTCCTGCTTATCACCCGCAACCGGTTGCCGTCTTACCTCGGCTCTTCCTTTGCGTTTATCGCGCCGCTGTCGGCTTCGCAGCAGTACGGTATCGCCGCGCAAGCGGGCTCCATTTTGGTCACCGGCCTCGTCTTGGCCGCGGTGGGTGTGGCAGTCAAAATCGCCGGCCGCCGCGTGCTCGATGCCGTCATGCCGCCGGCCGTCACCGGTGCGATCGTGGCCCTCATTGGCCTGAACCTGGCGCCGAATGCGGCCGAGAACTTCGCCTCCCAGCCGCTCGTCGCCGCGGTGACGCTACTCGTCATCCTGCTGGCCACCGTCGCCGGCCGCGGTATGGTCTCGCGCCTGTCCATCCTGCTCGGTGTGGTCGTCGGCTGGATTTTCGCCGCGCTGACCGGCAACCTCGGCGATGACGCCGTGGCGGCCATCGATGCCGCCCCGTGGGTGGGCCTGCCGGAATTCCATGCGCCTTCTTTCAACGTCTCCGCCATTGCCGTGGCGCTTCCCGTGCTGGTGGTGCTTATCGCGGAAAACGTCGGCCACGTCAAAGCCGTCTCCGAGATGACAAAGCGCGATCTCGATGACCTGGCCGGTGACGCGCTGATCGCCGATGGCCTCGCGTCCACCCTTGCCGGTGGCTTTGGCGGCTCCGGTACCACGACCTACGCCGAAAATATCGGCGTGATGGCCGCAACCCGTGTATATTCCACCGCCGCCTATTGGGTAGCAGCCTTTACCGCCATCCTTTTGGCCTTCGTGCCGAAGTTTGGTGCGCTGATTTTCACCATCCCGACCGGCGTTCTGGGCGGCGCCTGCATCGTGCTGTATGGACTCATCGGCATGCTGGGTGTGCGCATCTGGATGGATAATAAGGTTAATTTCAATAACCCGGTTAACCTGACCGCGGCCGCGGTGGCGCTTATCGCGGGCATTGGCAACCTGACCCTCACCGTGGGTGGGGTTTCCCTCGAGGGCATTGCGTGGGGCTCGGTAGGCATCATCGTGGCCTATCCGATTATGAAGAAGCTTTACGATTCCGTCGGCGAGGGTCACGGCGCCAAGTATTAATTTTCCACCTGTGGATAACTGCCCGTCGCGCGCCCGCGGCGGGCAGTGTTGTTGACGGGCCAACGCGGGTTATCCACAGCGAACCGATATGCGGCTCGCGAAGGGGTGCGGGGTCTATTTAACTTAGCGGCATGACCGCATTGGACGCATACCTAAACGCAGTGAACGCCGGCATGGACATTGTCGCCGCCGTTCAAGGGCTTAGCGATCGCGAGCTCATCGCGCGGGGCGCCTCCGACATCGCCGCGCGCGACCTGTTGCGTCTATGCGATACCTATTTCGGCCGGTGCGGCTTTGCTGCCAAACAGCGAGCGGCGCGGCAGACTAGGCATTCCCTTGACGTGCTACTGCTGATTGAAAAATACGCCTTGCGCTTGCCGACGCAGCGCGATGCCTGGACCCTGCGCTCCGAACTGTGTGCCTTTCGCGGCAGCGCCACCGCCCTGGAAAAGCGTGCCCGCGCTTTGGTACGCGAGCTGCGACCGCGCCGCGCGCCCGAAAAGGGAGTGCGCATTACCCGCCGCTCCGGCGGCCCATGGTCACTGACCATCACCGGGGATTCGGCCGATGTGGCGGATATGCACGCTGCATTGGATGCCAATAAGCCCCTGGAATCTGCCAAAGACCTCTTCTTTGGCAAGGCGGATGCGACGCGGGCGACGGTGACGACGCAGGTGGTTCTCACACTCGACGAGCTCGACCGCGTAGTAGACGGAGAGGGCGAGGAAATCACCCTCCAACTCACCAATGGCGCTCGAATCACCGGAGCGGAGCTTGTCGCGCGGACACTGAGCGACCACGGCTATGTTACGCTCGTCCATCCCCACGAGGGGCCGGTCAACCTCTACCGCACCTCGCGCGTAGCCAACGACAAGCAGCGGCTCATGGCGGCTGCGGTCAACCCGGTATGCCCGTGGGAGAGCTGTAACTACCCCGCCGACAAGTGCCAGATTCACCACCTCAAAGCGTGGAAGCATGGCGGCGAGCCCAACGCTGCGAACCTTGCGACCTGCTGTTCCTATCACAATGGCGTCAATGACGATGACCCCAACGCCCCGCCGCGCCGTGGCCGGCTAGCCCGCGTGCGCGGGCAGGTGACGTGGGTGCCACCGTGGGGATAGGTGGCGTCGGCAAGCGAAAAGCTCCCCACCGCAAGGGCGGGGAGCCTAAAGTGGAACTGTTTTAGGACTTAGGAAGCGTCCAGGTCCTTCTCGATGAGAGCAGCAATCTTTTCCACTGCTTCTTCGTTTTCGGAGGTGACGGTAACCTCATCGCCCTGTTCTGCACCAAGAGCCATAATCATCAGGGAAGAGGCCGCATCGGTCTCATCCTCATCATCGTCGCCGACCAGGTTGAGGAAGATATCCTCATCGAACTCGCCGGCAGCGTCCGCGATAATAGATGCAGGACGTGCGTGCAGGCCTACAGAGGAGCCAACCTTTACAGTCTTGGAAGCCATCGAAAATATCCTTTCTTACGGGGATTTTTAGAATCCAGTGTACGAGTGTTTGGTTTATGCTGCCACGTTCTGGGCGGCTTCTTCGGCGGCCCTGTTAGGCCAGAACTGCTTCATCGCCAGCACCGCCGCCGTCGAAACAACCACGCCGGCCGCAATGGCCACGAGGTAGCCCCAGAACGGGTCGATGGCGAAGAAGACGAACACGCCGCCGTGCGGGGCACGGGAACCGACCGACAAGGCCATCGAAATCGCGCCCGTCACCGCGCCACCGGCCATCATCGAAGGGATGACGCGGAACGGGTCGGCCGCCGCAAACGGGATGGCGCCCTCCGAGACGAAGGACAGACCCAGCAGCCAGGCAGACTTGCCGTTCTCCTGCTCGGCCGGGGTAAACAGCGACTTGCGGATAAACGTAGCCAGCGACAGCGCAATTGGTGCGACCATGCCGGACGCCATGACGGCGGCCATGATCTGCATGGAGGATTCGTCGCCGGTAGACAGCCCGGCCGTCGCGAAAAGGTAGGCCGCCTTATTGACTGGGCCGCCCAAGTCGAAGCACATCATCAGGCCAAGAATGATGCCCAGCAATACGGCCGAAGAGCCGGACATGGACGACAGCCAATTTTGCAGGCCCTCCATGAGGTTTGCCAGCGGTACGCCGAGTGCCAGGTACATGGCAAGACCGACAACCAACGAGGTCAGCAGCGGGATAATGACAACCGGCATGAGGGAGCCTAGCCAGCGCGGTACCTTCCAGTTGCCAATCCACATCGCGATGAAGCCTGCCAGCAGACCGGTAACCAGACCACCGATGAAGCCAGCGCCCAAGGTGACCGCGATCGCGCCGCCCGCGAAGCCTGGGGCGATGCCCGGACGGCCGGCGAGCGCGTAGGCGATGTAGCCCGACAGCGCGGCGACGATAAAGCCCATTGCTGCTTGGCCTATAGCGAAGAGAACTGCGCCAAGGTAGAGCAGCAGGCCGGAGCGCTCGAAGTGCATGAGTTCGCCGTCAATGGTCACGTCGTGGCCGGGGAGGTTGCCGAGCGAAAAGTCCGTCGATAGTGCCTGCCAGCCGTTGGCCATATCGGCACCGCCGAAAAGGAAGCCGAGGGCGAGCAGCAGGCCGCCGGCCGCGACGAACGGGACCATATAGGACACGCCGGTCATAATTGCCTGTTGGATGCGCTTGCCCCAACCGAGCGACTTACCTTCTTCTTCCGCATCGGCGCGGGTAGCGGTGCCAGAGACCTTGTGGGCGTTCGGGTTGTGAGCGGCAGCGACGGCCTCGTCGAGCATGGTGCCGGGCTCGTTGATGGCGCGCTTGACGCCGGATTCGATCACCGGCTTGCCGGCGAAGCGTTCGCGGTCGCGCACGCCGACGTCCGTGGCGAAGATGACCGCATCGGCCGCGTCGATCGTGGATTGGGAGACAGACTCATTATTAGACGAGCCCTGTGTCTCAACGGTCAGAGATACGTCGTCACGCTCGGCCGCGGTTTGGGTGAGGGCGTCGGCCGCCATGTAGGTGTGGGCGATGCCGGTGGGGCAGGCGGTGATGGCCACGATGCGGGTGACATCGGCCGAAGGTTCTGCGTTGGTAGGGGTTGCGGCCGAGGACGCGGTGGCGGAGGAGCCGGCGGTGCCGGCGGCAGCGGCACCGGTTGCGGCAGTGCTGGCAGCAGCGCCCTGGGCGGCCGATTCCTCGGCTGGCTTCTTCTTCGGCTTTTCGGCGTTGACTACGTCCAGCACAAGCCGGACGATTTCTTCCTTGGTGGGGGCGTTGCGCAGGGACTCGAGGAAGTCCTTGCGTACTAGAGCGCGGGCCAACTTGGACAAAATCTTCAAGTGGGCTTTGCCACCGCCGGCCGGAGCAGCGATGAGGAAGACTAGCTGGGCGTCGCCGTCGGGGCCGGAGAAATCCACGCCGCGGCTCAGGCGGGCGAATGCGAGGGTGGGTTCGGTCACTGCCTCGGAGCGGCAGTGCGGGATGGCGACTCCGCCAGGGACGCCGGTACCGGCCTTGGCCTCGCGGTCGATGGCGGGCTGTGCCAAGCCGGCGATGTCGGTGGCTCGGCCGGTGTCATGGACCAGCGTGGCCAGGTTGGTAATTACGGAGTCAACGCTGTCGCCGAAGTCGGCGTCGAGCGCGACTAGGTCGGTAGTGATGAGGTCGGAAGCCATGATTAGGCACTCCTTAGGCTAGCGAGTTTAGGGTGGTATGGGCGATATCGAGTTCTTCTGGGCGAGGGAATTGGGTGCCTTGTTTGGATGCAGCCGCAGTTCCGTAGGCCACCGACTGCGCCAGGCTATCGGCCGGCGACTTACCGGCGGTACGGCCGAGGAGATATCCAGCGAGCGCGGCGTCACCGGCGCCTACAGTGGATTTCACCGTTGCTGGCGGGGGAGTTGCAGCCCAAGCGCCGTCCGCGGTAACCAGCACCGCGCCGGCACCGCCAAGGGTGACGAGTACTTCTGCGATGCCCTGCTTGACGACGTCCCGGGCCGCCCGCACAACCCCCGCGTACTCGCCGCGTGCGGCCTGGTCTTCCAATTCACGGCCGTCGGTTCCGGTGAGCTGGCCGAGCTCTAGTCCGTTCGGCTTAATGAGATCCGGCGCAGCAGAATTGAGGTTTTCGCCAATGGCCTGCATTGGGGCATCGGACGTATCGACGGCAATGCGAGCCTGTGGTGCGGCCGCGCGGACTGCGGAGATGAGGTCGCAATACCAATCGGTGTTGACGCCACGCGGCAGGGAGCCGGCTAGAACCACCCAGTCGGAGGCAAGGGCGCGGGCGGTGAGTTCGGAGGTAATGGCGCGGGAGTCGGCGTCGGAAAGCGCAGGGCCTGGACCGTTGACCTTGGTGGTGGTGCCATCAGGCTCTGTGATGGTGGTATTGACGCGAACTGCGCCGTCCATGGGGATTGCAGAGGAAGGCAGCCCGGCCGAGTGGATGAGATTTAGGAAAGAATCGGAGTCGTGGGCCGGGAAAAGAGCCAAGGAGTGCTCGCCAGCCAAGTGCACGGCATGGGTGACGTTTACACCCTTGCCGCCAGCAACCTGTGTGACCTCGCTGGCACGGTGGACATCACCGGAGGTCAATGGCTCGCTGAGCACAAGGGTGGCGTCGATACTGGGATTAGGGGTCAGCGTGAGAATCAAGTTGTCCCTTTCGCAGGTTGTATATTGGGGCCGAACGCCGTTGGAGAGAACCTCGCGGGCGTGGCCCGCCCTCAATGTTGATTCTTGTCCGATTGTGTCCGAAAGTCAACAGAATTTCTGTGGTATACATTGCTTTTCTATCCGATTTGTGGTGTTCTGGAGGTTAATAAACCGCTATCTTCGAAGGAAGTACGCTCATGGAAAACGCGTCTGAGTCCACAATCAAAGGAACCGGTGTCGTTGCCGGAGTCGCCTACGCCGAAGCCGTGTGGGTCCGCCCTCGCCCGGCCTTGCCTACCGAGGGAAGCATTGACCCAGAGCAAGCGAGCGATTCTGAGTACGACCGCTTCCTTGCGGCCGTAGATACTGTCGCTGGCCGCTTGGAGCAGCGGGCTGCTGCCGCGGAGGGCCAGGCTGCGGAAGTTCTGACCGCAACGGCCGGCATGGTCAAGGACCGTGGTTGGCATAAGGCGGTGCGCAAGAATATCCGCACCGGCCGGGATGCGGAATTCGCTACTGTCGGCGCCACCGATAAGTTTGTCACCATGTTCGAAGCCGCCGGCGGAGTGATGGCCGAGCGCACTACTGACTTGAAGGACGTGCGAGACCGCGTTATTGCAGAGCTGCGCGGCGAGGACGAGCCGGGCCTGCCACTCGTCGACGGCGAGGCCGTTTTGTTCGCGGATGACTTGGCCCCGGCCGATACCGCGACGCTGGATACCAAGCACATCAAAGCCCTTGTTACCGAACTTGGTGGACCTACCAGCCATACGGCCATCATCGCCCGTCAGTTGGATATTCCATGCATCGTTGCTGTGGGCGCCGCGCTGAGCGATATTGAAAGCGGCACGCTGGTATTCGTCGATGGTGCAGTGGGCGCCGTCACCCTTGGGGCCGACGAAGAGGCTTCCACAAAGGCCGTGGCTGAGTATCGCGAGCGTGCGGCACGCGTTGCCCAGTGGCGCGGCCCGGCTGAAACCAAGGACGGCCACCGCGTGCAGTTGCTTGCCAATGTCGCTGATGGCAACGCCGCCCGCATTGCTTCGGATTCACAGGCAGAGGGTATTGGCCTGTACCGCACGGAACTATCGTTCCTCTCGGCCAGTGAAGAGCCCAGCGTTGACGAGCAGGCAAAGATTTACGGCAAGGTTTTTAATGCCTTTCCTGAATCAAAGGTTGTCGTGCGTACGCTGGATGCCGGATCCGATAAACCTATCTCTTATGCCACGCTAAGCTCCGAGGAAAACCCAGCATTGGGTGTTCGTGGGCTGCGTATTGCACGCGATAATGAGGCTCTGCTGACCCGCCAGCTGGATGCGATTGCGCAGGCGGCTGCGGCTCGCGATGACAAAGCATCTACCTGGGTGATGGCTCCTATGGTTGCCACCTCTACCGAGGCCCAGTGGTTTGCTAGCCTGTGCCGCGAGCGCGGCCTGACTGCCGGCGCCATGATTGAGGTTCCGGCCGCAGCGCTTATGGCGGATAAAATCATGCCGCACCTTGATTTCGTGTCCATCGGCACTAATGACCTGACTCAGTACACGATGGCTGCGGACCGCCTGTCGCCACAGCTGGCCTACCTGACCGACCCGTGGCAGCCGGCTGTGCTGCGGCTCATTCAGCACACCTGCATCGTGGGCCAGGCCAATAACGTTGCGGTAGGCGTGTGCGGTGAGGCGGCAGCCGACCCGATGTTGGCCTGCGTGCTTACCGGCTTGGGCGTAAATTCGCTATCCGCAGCGTCGACCGCAGTTGCGGGCGTCGGCGCGCAGCTGGCAGAGGTTACCCTGGAACAGTGCCAGCAGCTTGCCGAGGTGGCGCTGGATGCGGAAAGCCCTGACGCTGCCCGTACCGCAGTGGTCAAGCGCATGGAGTCCTTCGCCTAAAGTAGGCGAAGGATCGGGGGGATTATTCGCTGGCGAGCACGACCTCAATTTCGCGCTCGCGCAACGCTTTCACGAAAGAATCGGGGGCAGCGGCGTCAGTGATGACGACGTCGATATCGGCGGCAGAGGCGAAACTTACCAAGTAATCATTGCCCAGCTTGCTGGAGTCACACATGACCACAACCTTGTGGGCATTGGTGACGAAAGCGGATTTGATGGCTGCCTCTTGGGAGTCGGCCGTCGACAAGCCATGATCCAGGGTTAGGGCATTGGTACCGATAAATGCGACGTCGGCACGCATCAGCGCTAGGGTGCGCAGTGCGGTATCGCCAACGACGGCCTGGGTAATCGCGCGAACCGTACCGCCAAGTAGCTGGACGTCTGGAACGCCATTGCCCGCTAGCGACAAAGCAATGGGCAAGCTATTGGAGACAATATTGAACTGCGCCTGCGGGTATTGCTGTCCAATGAGCTCCGCGAACGCGTTAATAGTGGTGCCTGCGTCCAAGAATATGCTGCCGCCGCCGTGGGGGAGAAAGTCAAGGGCCGCGCGGGCGATGGCCGCTTTCGCGCCGGAGGCTGACCGCTGGCGGGTATCCAGTGTGAGCTCCGCGGTCTGGAAAGATTGAGAGGCTACTGCGCCGCCGTGCACGCGATGAACAACGCCCTCACGGTCAAGCACCGCAAGGTCGCGGCGAATGGTTTCGGCCGTGACTTCGAAGCGCTCTGAGAGCTCAGTGACGTTGACGCGGCCTTCAACGGCGGTGAGAGAAGCAATTTGGCGACGCCGCTCTTCTGCGTACATGATTCCTCCTTGAATCTAGAGACATCGCATCATGGGGTGGGGGTAAACATTGCCACGTTCTGCGGAAGTAAAAATCCGGCGATGTTGTTTTGCTTAGTCCATTGTCTCAAAAATCGGGAATAAACGGACTGAAGCAAAAATTTGCACAGCTGCGTCCGATATCTAGCACCCTGAAATACCTGGTTATCGGCCAAAGTGGGAAAGTGGGATTTTCGTCTCTATAGGTGTCCGGGTCCGAAATAGAGCGAAAATGGGGGTGGCTGGGACGCAGGCCGCGTCAAAGAGGCGTGCACATAGATAGACCCCGCAAGGGCCAATCGAGGACCTCGCGGGGCTATAGAATCAGTGTTAGGCAGGTGACTAAAGCTTACGGAATACCGATACAACCTTGCCCATGATCTCCGCATCATCGCCGTTGATGGGAGCGTAGGCATCATTGTGGGGGAGCAGCCATACGCCAGAGGAATCGCGGTGGAATTCCTTAACGGTAGCTTCAGCACCATCGAGCAGCGCTGCAACGAACTCGCCTTCTTCTGCAACTGACTGGGAGCGAATGATTACCCAGTCGCCATCAAGAATGCCGGCATCCTGCATCGAGTCGCCGACCACTTGCAGCATATAAAGGTCGCCGCCACCGACTACCTCATCGGGCATCGGAAAGTAAGTGTCTACGTTTTCTTCCGCGGTAATGGGCGCACCCGCTGCGATTCGGCCAACCACAGGAATGTAGGAAACCGCACCTGCCTCTGCGGGAACCTGCTGTTCGGGCTTAGCCGGTTTGCGGCCCGGCTTCTTGGCGCCATCGTCGGTATTTAGGTGTCGAACATCTACGGCTCGTGGCTTATTTGGGTCACGACGCAAGAAGCCCTTTTCTTCCAATTGCTTTAGCTGGTAGGCAACAGAGGAGGTGGACTGCAGGCCTGCTGCGTCACCAATTTCGCGGATGCTTGGTGGGTAACCACGCAGCATGACGGCGTCACTAATGACGTTGAGAATTCGTCTCTGGCGATCAGACAGGGAAGCGTAGTCGGTCTTCTCGGCGGTCTTCTTTGGCTTGCGGCCCATTGCTGGCTCCTAGGGGATTGGGTGGATCTATCGGTGGTCTATTAGCTGGCGGCGTTGAAAAAGGCCTCACGTTATTTGTAGCACGAAAAGTACAGATGTTCGAGATTTGGACGTCGGGGTGGACAAGCATTCGAAGCGATGCTATAAATCGAACGTACCAACTAAATCGAACATTGTGGCGACTGGTTGCCAGTGCGTGTCGTTCGGGGCGCCTACGGTGTGTTCAGTCGTCGAAAGGAAATTCATGTCTCTGCTGATCAATTCTCGCAATAACCTGGTAACTCGCAACGCTGCCGAACCTGTAGTGGTGCCTTCTGCGTCCGTGTGGGATGTGGAGCGTGGCTACGGTTCTGCGGCCCGCGGTACTACAAACTCTCGGTATGTTCGAACTCTACGTGTGGAAGATCGCACGACCTATCGTTCGAACCGTGCGTCGGTCGGAGGCTCTGGGAACAGATCGAATAGGGTCCGACACAGTGTGGGTGAGTCGAACACAGGTAACTACGCATTGGGCGCAGTGTTTGGTGTCGCGGTCTTTGTGGGCACATTGCTAGGGGGACTAGCGGGTGCTGAAGGAGATAGTGCCCCTCAACCCCCGGCTTCTGGCGTGCAGCAAGTTGAGGCTGCAGTAGCGCACTAGGGGATACAGCGGGGTGAAGCCCGGTGGCCGCACGGAATTGAAGATGAGTAAACTACTGGCGTACCAACGTCAGTGAAAGGACCACTGTGTATTGCCCCTTTTGTCATAATGAGCAATCCCGCGTCATTGACTCGCGTGTGGTCGATGCTGGAGCGTCGATTCGTCGCCGGCGCGAGTGCGCTTCGTGCAAGGGGCGCTTTACCACGGTTGAAAAGGCCGTGCTGCTTGTCGTGAAGAGAAACGGTCTGGCCGAGCCCTTCAGTAGAGATAAATTGATCCGAGGTGTCCGGCGTGCCTGCCAGGGGCGAGACGTAAGCGACGATGCCCTGAAGAAGCTGGCGCAAGAAGTTGAGGAGACGGTGCGCAGTCATGGCTCCTCGCAGGTCAACGCGAACGAGATTGGTTTGGCCATCCTAGAGCCACTGCGTGACCTTGATGAAGTGGCTTATCTGCGCTTCGCCTCCGTGTATAAATCCTTTGAAAGCGCAGATGACTTTGAATCCGAGATTCGGCTGATGCGAAGGCGCGATCGCGAGGACTTTTAGCGCAGTTTGTCCACCGCCTTTTGGATACGGCGGAGTGAAACGGCATGGGCTGTGCCAAGGCGCTGAGCAAAAAGGGAAACTCGAAGTTCCTCTATCATCCAGCGTACGTCCTTGACCTCGCGGGTCTTTTCGCGGCCGGCTGGGAGGCTGCGCAGGCGATTGGATAGGTAGGCCTTGGCGTTATCTACCTCGGCTTGGCGGTCTGCATCGCGGTCCGGGTCAAGGTTCATGTCCTCTAGACGAATGCGCATGGCTTGGATATATCGCGGTAGATGACGCAGATGGGACATTCCTTGGACAGTGATGGCGTTTCGGGGAAGGAGGAAATCCAGTTGTGCGCGCATGTCATCGATTGCTGGACCGTCCCAATGAGCGAGTTCCGCTCGCAAGTTGGAGTACTCGGCGAGTCCTGGGGCAATAGCTACCACTGCCTGGCGTACGCGTCCTGGGACCTGAGGTTTGACGGTGTCTTTAAGCTTCTGGAACGCCGCAGGGGTGCGGACGGGCCCGCCGGCTTCGAGCATCAGGTCGCGGATCGCGGCGACGCGGGCGTCATTGACAAGGCCGTCGGCGCCGCCGTGCGGATAGGAATCGACGGCGACGCGTTGTTGCAGCGGCAGGCCCTTGACCATTTGTGGAGCATTGACGGATATCTCACGCATGAGGAGCGTAAGTGTGGTCGTGACCATGGCGGCATCTGCGGCAGCCTTGGTGGGATGCACCTTGAGCTCAACGCCGTCCTTTGTGGCGACTAGGGCGGGGTAGGCGGTGACTTCGTGGCCGTCGACGGTGGTCTTGACCGTGTCATCGATCTTGCCAAGGGTATCGTCGGTCCACTCGCTGACGGCGGTGGATTCTGAAGTGCGCGAGACGCGAGATACGGAGGACTTGATGTGTCCGGCCTGACGCCGCACGAGCGCCGCGAGGTCGCGGTCAGAGTCGACGACTTTGCCGCGCTTATCGATGGCCCCGTAGTTCATCCGCAGGTGGGCGGGTAGCTTGCTGGCCTGGAAGTCGGTGGCGTTGATGCCTTGGCCGCCGAGTTCGCGGAGGACGTCGGCAAGCTGCTGGGTGATGATGCCTTCATAAGGGATGAGGCGGTCGATGGCGCGCTCGGCAAATTCGGGCGCGGGCACGACGGTGCGGCGCAGGGCCTTAGGCAGGCTGCGGATGAGCTCGGTGACGAGCTCGAGGCGTAGACCCGGAACGAGCCAATCGAAGCCTTCGGTATCCAAGCCGGCGAGCATAGGAATGGGAACCATTACGGTGACGCCGTCGAGAGGATCGCCGGGCTCGAACTTGTAGGTCAGTTCGTAATCGATAGAGCCCTTACGCCAGTGGTCGGGGAAGGATTCCTCGGTGACCTCGTGGGAGTCATCGATGAGCTTAGCGGGATCGAAATCCAGCAGATCCGGGGTGCGGCGGCGCTCCTTTTTCCACCACGAGTCAAAGTGGCGGCCGGTGGTTACCTTTGCCGGAATGCGCTGGTCATAGAAATCGAAGAGCGTGTCTTCGTCCACGATAAGGCCGCGGCGGCGGGCCTTTTCTTCGTATTCAGCGGCGTCGTCAAGCGCTTGGGCGTTTGCCTTGAAGAAGGCGTGGTGGGTGTTCCAGTCGCCGGCGATAAGGGCATTGCGGATGAACATATCGCGGGCAGCGGTGGGATCAACGCGGTGGTAGGGCACGGTGCGGTCGGCCACGATGGGCACGCCGTAGAGCGTGGATTTTTGGTGCGCGATGGCGGCGGCGCGCTTGCGAGACCAGGTGGGCTCGGAGTAGTTGTGCTTGAGCAGGTCCCCACCGAGCTTTTCCACCCAGGCGGGATCGATGGCCGCGACATCGCGCGCCCAAAGGCGGGAAGTTTCCACCAGCTCGGCAGCCATGAGGAACTCGGGAGGCTTTTTAGCTAGGGCGGAGCCGGGGAATACCAGGAAGCGGGTGTTGCGCGCACCCTGGAACTCCTTGGAATTGCCATCGCGGGCGCCGATATTGGATAGCAGGCCCGAAAGGAGGGACATGTGGATGTCATCGGAGCGGCGCTCAGTGCCTTCCTGGTAGGTCCAGCCCAGCTGCTTGGCGACGTCCTTGAGCTGGTGCACCAAGTCAAACCACTCCCGGATGCGCATGTAGTGGAGGAACTCCTGTTTCATGCGCTTGCGGAATTTATTGCCGGATTGCTCGTTGCGGGTTTGCTTGATGTAATCCCATAGCTTGAGCATGGACAAGAAATCCGAGGTCTTGTCCTTGAAGCGGGCGTGGGCTTGGTCGGCCTGGGCTTGGAAGTCTAGGGGGCGTTCCCGCACATCCTGGATGGTCATGGCGGCAACGATGACCATGACATCATCGAGGCACCCGTTGGTATTGGCCTCAATAAGCATGCGTGCCATGCGCGGGTCCAGGGGGATGCGGGCGACATCGCGGCCGATGGTGGTGAGCGAGGGCTTGTCCTGCTTGTCGTGGAGGGCGCCGAGCTCGTGGAGGAGCGTGAGACCATCGCGGATGGCCTTGTGCTCGGGAGGTTGGATGAAGGGGAATTGTTCGATATCACCGAGCTTGAGCGAAACCATTTGGAGGATGACACTCGCGAGGTTGGTGCGCAGGATTTCCGGGTCGGTGAACTCGGGACGGCTTTCAAAATCTTGTTCGCTGTAGAGGCGGATGGCGATGCCGTCGGCAACGCGGCCGCAACGGCCGGAGCGCTGGTTGGCGGAGGCCTGCGAGATGGGCTCGATGGGCAACCGCTGGACCTTGGTGCGCGTGGAATACCGTGAGATGCGGGCGGTGCCGGTATCGACGACATAGCGGATGCCGGGCACGGTAAGCGAGGTTTCGGCGATATTGGTGGCCAAGACGATGCGGCGGCCGCGGTGCTCGCTAAACACGCGGTGCTGCTCTTGGTTAGATAGACGGCCGAAGAGAGGAGTGACCTCGACGTTTCTCCACTTATTGCCTTCGATGGCCTCCATGGCATCGCGAATATCTCGTTCGCCGGGGAAGAAGCACAGGATATCGCCGTCGCCTTCGCGCATGAGCTCTTCGATGGCCTCGATCAAACCGTCGAGGGGATCTTGGTCCACGACTTTTCCGCCGGCCTCGAATTCGAGTGGCCGGTAGCGGATTTCTACGGGGTAGGTGCGTCCGGAGACCTCGATAATGGGGGCGGGGTTGCCGTCGGCGTCGGCAAAGTGGGCGGCGAAGCTTTCTGGGTCGATGGTTGCGGAGGTGATGATCACCTTGAGGTCGGGACGCTTGGGCAATAGGCGCTTCAAGTAGCCCAATAGGAAGTCGATATTGAGCGAGCGTTCGTGGGCCTCATCGATGATGATGGTGTCGTACTTATTGAGGAAGCGGTCCCGTTGCATCTCGGCGAGCAGAATGCCGTCTGTCATAAGCTTGACGGCGGTGGTCTCAGAGACGCGGTCATCGAAACGAATGGCGTAGCCGACGGACTCTCCGATTTTCTGGTCCAGTTCCGAGGCGATGCGTTCGGCCACGGTGCGGGCAGCAATGCGGCGTGGCTGGGTGTGCCCGATGAATCCGCGGCGTCCGCGGCCCAAATCCAGACAGATTTTTGGGATCTGAGTGGTCTTACCAGAACCGGTCTCACCGGCGATGATGACGACCTGGTTATCTCTAATGGCCGCGGCGATATCGTCCTTGCGGTCCGTGACGGGGAGGGCGTCGGGGTAGGTGATGGCGGGAACGGCGGCGTCGGTAAGTGCGACGAGCTCGGCCGCAGCGTGGATCTCAGCGCCTATCTCCTGCAGCGCCTTTGGAGCCCGGGCCTTTTTCAGGCGGCGGCGGAAGGACCGGGCTTCAGAGAGGGTGACATTGTCGAGTGCAGCGAAAAGTTCATCGCGGGAAGGGGTTTCATTCATAGTCATGACTAGGCACAGAGTTTACCTGCCCGCCATAAATGAGGAAAAAGTTGTTAAAGTGAAAATACTTATCCATACACTGATTCGCATTCCTTAAGGAGGAACCCCGGTTATGCCGAACCCGTATTCGGGTGGAAATGGTGATTTTCCGCGCTACGAACCGACCGATCACCCCGAGGACCGACCAAACTACGGACAGCTTCCGTCTTATGATGGCAGCCATGAAGAAAACGCCCAAGGCTATGTGGGCTACCAAGCAGGCCAGCGGCCGTTTACCGGAAAGGTCTCCGCAATAGATGCGGTTTCTTGGGCTTTTAGGACTGTCTTTGGGAATTGGAAGCTGTGGATTCTAGGAACGTTGCTTGCTGGCATTCTCTGCGTAGTCTTTTTCGCCATTTCTGGCGGAATGGGTGCTGCGACGGTGAGTGCCGAGGGTGATCTCTCTGCCAGTTACACGATCACGCAGCCCATTTCGTGGGTGATTGGCATCGTTCTAACTCTGGTGGTTATGCGCCTGGCGCTTTTTCAGATTGATGATTCTCGCACCGGGTGGGGCTACCTGTTTAAGAATGTGCGCTGGTGGCAGCCACTAGTCATTATGATTGTCATCGGTATTGTCATCGGTGTTGTAGCGGGTCTTATCTCGTTCCTGGCTCTGCGTGGTTCGGCGGCGAAGCTGGCTGGCGGTGCCGAGCAGCTTTCCGATGAAGAAGCGTTCACCGCCGTCATGGGCATGCTCGGCGTCATGGCTGTGATTTCGCTGATTAGCTTCTTTGTGCAGCCGCTGTTCTCCCTGATGCAGTGGTTCGCGGCTGACGGCGATAGCGTTGATGACGCCGTGAAGAAGGGCTTTCAGGCAGGTAAGAATAACTACGGTCAAATGTTGCTACTGGCAATTTTGAACTTTTTCATCATTGTGGCCGGTTTCTTGCTTTTGGGCATCGGCCTCATCGTGGCTTATCCGGTCACACTATTGGCGCAAGCGCACATGTTCCGCCAGTGCGCGGGTCGCAACACCCTCCCGCAGGTATAGCACCAGATAGGTAAAGGCCACCGTTTCCCGCTTGGGACGGTGGCCTTTGGCGTGCTTGGCGACGCCCAGGGGCAACTAGAGGCAGTGTCCACTGCCGATTGTGGCTACTGCTGGGAGCGCTCTATCGCCTTGTTGTAGGCGGCGGTGATGAGCGTGCCGAATTCGCGGAATTCTTCGCTGCGGGCTGCAGAGGAGCGGAAGACGAGGCCGACCTCGCGCTCGGCTGTGACGTCGGGGGCGAAGTGGGCTACGGCTACATCCTTGCCATGGCATTCGGTCGCGAGGGCGGATTCGGGGACGAGGGTGCAGCCCAGCCCGCCCATGACCAGCTGCATGATGGTGGTCAGGGAGGAAGCACGGGTGACGGAATTGGTGGCCTCGGCGGGGTTGATACTGGCGTGGCGGCAGAGATCGACGACCTGATCGCGCAAGCAGTGGCCGTCGTCAAGCAGCAGCAAATCCAAGTCCTTGAGCTCCGCAAGCTCGACATCCTCGCGGCCGGCGATGGGGTGATCGGGCGGGCAGACAATGGAGAATTTCTCCGTGTAAAGCGGGCTATCGACCATGCCGGTGGCCTCGGATGGAAGGGCCATGATGGCAAGGTCCAAGTTGCCGTTGCGCAGGCGGGTAATGAGGTGCTGGGTTTGCTCCTCGACGAAGCGCGGCTCGAGCTCCGGGTAAGCCTGCGCAAGCATGGAGAGCAGATCGGGGAGGATGTAGGGGGCGATGGTGGGGATAACGCCGATAGTCAGCGGGCCGGCAAGGGTGCCGTTGGCGCCGCGAGCGTGAGCGAGGAAGGTATCGGCTGCTTCAAGCGTTGCCTTGGCGTAGGGGAGGAGGGTCTCACCGGCCGAGGTGACGATGACTTTGCGGGTCGAGCGCTCGATAAGCTGCAAGCCCAATCCCTGTTCGAGGGCAACGAGGCCCTGGGAGAGGGAGGGTTGGGAAATCTCGAGTTTGGCGGCCGCGGTACCAAAGTGCTTGTTTTCCGCAACGGTGACGAAGGTACGCAGCTGAGCAAGTGTAGGGCGGTACTCTTTATTATGCATGCCTATTACTCTAACACTTACCTATAGGATTTGCTATTGACGCGAGCGAAAAAGATGGTATAACTGATCGTGTTGGGCCGGATGCGGTCCGGCCCCGCTGCTTGTATGTCAAGCAGCAGGACACTTAGAGGAAAAGCCTTTGATAAAGGAGTTGAAGACTATGCCTATTTTGACCGTCGGCGAGAAGTTCCCAGAGTTCAATCTCACCGCCCTGACAGGTGGCGACCTGCACAACGTCAACGCTAACCAGCCGGAGGACTACTTCGAGCAGGTATCCCTGGACAAGTACGAAGGCAAGTGGAAGGTCGTCTTCTTCTACCCGAAGGACTTCACCTTCGTCTGCCCGACCGAGATCGCTGCCTTTGGCAAGTTGGACGAGGAGTTCCAGGACCGCGATACCCAGATCCTCGGCGGCTCCACCGATAACGAGTTCGCTCACTTCAACTGGCGCGCTACCCACCCAGAGCTGAAGGAAGTTCCTTTCCCGATGTTCTCTGACGTGCGCCACGACCTCATCCGTGCACTGGGGGTAGAAAACGCTGATGGCGTTGCTGACCGCGCCACCTTCATCATCGACCCGGATGGCGTTATCCAGTTCGTCTCCGTTACCCCGGATGCCGTTGGCCGTAACGTAGACGAGGTTCTGCGCGTGCTCGACGCCCTGCAGTCCGAAGAGGTCTGCGCTTGCAACTGGGAGAAGAACGACCCAACCAAGAACATCAACAAGATGGACGTCGTTCAGTCCGCACTCTAAATCTCACTGAGATGCAGGTTCACCCCGCTTTCGTGGCGGGGTTTCCTTTTAGATCCAGTGCAGAGAAATCCTATCAAAACCTCAAAGGAGAAAAGCTATGTCTATTGATAATCTGAAGTCCTCCCTGCCGGAGTACGCCAAGGACCAGAAGCTCAACTTGGGAGCCCTAACCCGCTCGAAGGACCTCGATGAGGAGCAGCTCTGGGGCTGCCTGCTGGCATCGGCTGCCGCAACCCGCAATGACACCGTGCTGTCTGAAATCGCGGAGGAAGCAAAGGAGCACCTGTCTGAGGAAGCTATCGAGGCATCCTACGGCGCAGCCACCGTTATGGCTATGAACAATGTTGCCTACCGCGCCAAGGGCTGGTTGGGCGATGACTACGCACAGGTTAAGTTCGGCCTGCGCATGAACATCATCTCCAAGCCAGGCGTGGACAAGGCCAACTTCGAGCTGTGGAATACCGCAGTCTCCGCCATCAATGGCTGCGAGCACTGCCTGGGTGCTCACGCTCACGAGCTCAATGAAGCTGGCCTGAGCAAGGAGCAGGTCTGGGAGGCCGTCAAGGTTGCGGCCGTTGTCCAGGCTGTGGCACAGGCCATCCAGATTGAGGCCGCACGCTAAAATAGCCGGCCTTTAGCCGCGCTCGCGCTTGCCGACGCCCCCTCACTCGGGGCGTGGCAGCCAGGGCGGCTTTGTCGTTTTCGCTGGCTAGTACTCCACGCGCAGGTCCGACAGCCGGACTTCGCCGGCCTCATCGGAGGCATCGAGATCTACCGTAGCGACGAACTGGTAGGCGTGGTCGCCGTCTGGGTCCTTGATGATCTGGCGCACGGACCACGCACGCGAGTCAGTATCGCCTAGGCGGAAAAACTCCGGGCCGCGGGCCTCGGGGCCGGAATCGATGTCATCATACTCATCGAAATAGTCATCCAGGATAGCGCCGAAGTCCGGCACCTCGTCCAAGTAATCGAGCAGGTCCGCCAAACGATCTTCCTTTTCCAATGCAAAGAGCTGCACCAAGCGGAACATGTAATTGCGCACCATGATGGTAAAGGCGCGGCGATTGGCCGTGAGCGCGGTGGGGTCCTCCACACCAAAGGCCAGCTCGCGGTCCACCGTGTCTTGGTCGATGGGGGAGTCTTCGCCGGCCATCTGCGCCCATTCGTCGACAAGCGAGGAGTCCACTTGGCGGATAAGCTCACCTAGCCAGACAACGATGTCCTCGAGCTCCGGAGTGTTGTACTCGTCCGGAATGGATTGCTTAAGGGTGCGCCAGGCGTCGGTCAGGTAGCGCAAAATCACGCCCTCGGAGCGGGCCAGGCCATAGGTTGCGACCAGATCCGAAAAGGTCATCGCATTCTCGAGCATGTCGCGCACCACGGACTTGGGGCGCAGCTCGAATTCCTTGACCCACGCATTGGTCTCAGCGAAAGTATCGTAGGCCTGCTCCAACAGCTCCTCGAGCGGCTTCGGCCAAGTTATATCCTCCACCATATTCATGCGGTCGGTGTAGTCCACACCGTCCGCCTTCAGCGCGGCAATCTCTTCGCCGCGGCGCTGCTTCTGCTGAGCGATGAGCACCTGGCGCGGGTCATCCAGGATGGCCTCGAATACGGAAATGACGTCCAGGTTATAGGTCTCCGCTTCCGGATCCAGCAGCGAGAGCGCGGCTAGGGCGAATGGACCCAGTGGCTGGTTGAGCGCAAAGTCACGCGGCAACTCTCGCACCAAATGGTAGGGACGGCCGTAAATATCCAAACCCTTGGTGGATTTTTGTACCACGCCGGAATCTACTAGTCCGCGGAAGAGATCGATGGCGGTGAGAATGTCCTTATTCTGTTTGCTGCGATTATCGTGATTGTCTCGCAGTAGGTGGCGTATGTGCTCGTAGCCATTGCCATGGCGCGCCAAGACGTTGAGCAGCATGGAATTAGAAACGCGGAACTGAGAGGTAAGCTGTTCCGGCTCAGCCTCAGTAAGGCGCGCGAAAGTCTTCTCGGACCAGGACACCTCGCCTTCTCGGGCGGACTTTTTCTTAAGCTTCTTCAAGCGTTTGGGGTCGTCGCCGATGCGGCGGCGTTCCTTGGCATTTTCGATCTCGTGCTCGGGGGCCTCGACCACCACAGTGCCCTCGGTGTCATAGCCGGCGCGGCCGGCGCGGCCGGCAATCTGGTGGAATTCGCGCGATTTGAGGATGCGTTGGCGCTGGCCATCGAACTTGGCAAGCCCAGTCATCAGCACGGTGCGGATGGGCACGTTAATACCCACTCCTAAGGTATCGGTGCCGCAAATGACCTTAAGCAGGCCCTTTTGTGCCAGGCGCTCCACTAGGCGGCGGTATTTGGGCAGCATGCCCGCGTGGTGGATGCCGATGCCCTTGCGCAAGAGCTTGGACAGATCTTTGCCAAAGGCAGTGGTGAAGCGGAACCCACCTATTTCTTGAGCAATCGCTTCCTTTTCTTCCTTGGTAATGATCCCCGAAAGTGAGGTGAGCGCCTGGGCGCGCTCGGCCGCTTCACGCTGCGAGAAGTGCACCACGTAGATGGGTGCCTTCTTATCGGCCAAGAGCTCCTCGATGGTCTCGTGCACCGCGCTAAAGACATAGGAGAAATCCAGCGGGACAGGCCGCGTGGTGCCGGCGACGAGGTTGGTGGCGCGGCCAGTGCGGCGGGTGAGATCATCTTCTAGCCACTGAGTATCGCCCAAAGTGGCGGACATGAGCAGGAACTGCGCCTTGGACAACTCCAGCAGCGGCACCTGCCAGGCCCAACCGCGATCCGGCTCGGAGTAGTAGTGGAACTCGTCCATCACTACTTGGTCGATATTGGCCTCGGCGCCATCGCGCAGCGCAATATTGGCCACAATCTCGGCGGTGGCGGCGATGATGGGGGCATTGCCATTAACGGTGGCGTCGCCAGTCATCATGCCCACATTTTCGGCGCCGAAGATATCGCACAGGGCAAAGAACTTCTCGCTCACAAGGGCCTTAATCGGCGCAGTATAGAAGCTGCGCTGGCCACGAGCTAGGGCGATGAAGTGTGCAGCATTAGCCACCATGGACTTTCCCGAGCCTGTAGGGGTAGCGAGGATAACATTATCGCCGGCCAAAATACCGAGCGAGGCTTCTTCTTGCGCTGGGTACAAATTGATACCCCGGCCGGTGGTCCACGAGGTAAAGGTATCCCAAATTGCCTCGTCTACGAGGGACTCGGGTACTTCCGTTAAATCTGGCAGCAGCTGAGATAAGTTCACCCCCACCACCTTAGCGGCGATGGGGGCGGGTTAGTTAGATATCGTCACCTAAGTCGCCCTCGCCCGAAGCAGAATCAGTGCCATCCTTGCCATCATCGGACTGCGGGCCTTCCTCTTCGGCGGAATCTTCGCGGTCATCGATCTCGGTATTGATGATCTGCTGGCTTTCTTCTTCATCCAAGGAAGCCAAAAATGCCTGGAACTCCTCGCTGATTTCCTCACCGGTAGGCATGGGCTCCTCGCCGGGCATGATTGCCTGCGGATGCTCCTTGCGGTAGCGCTCCATATAAGCGTCATACTGCTGCTCGAGTTGTTGGACTACGCCTTCGATCTCATCCGAGCCACCAACTTGTTCCTCCAGTTGGTTTTCCACGCGAGAAATATCGGCCTCAATGCTGCCCAAAGGAATATTGAGGCGCGCCGCCCGAGCCACCGAATCCAGCAACTGGAACGTGGCCTGCGGATAGGGCGAAGCTGCCAGATAATGCGGCACGTGGACGGTATATCCAGCCACCGTGCGGTGCTTATCCGCCAGAGCCTTTTCCAGATACAGCGCGGCGGAGCCTGGCACCATCATGGTGGAATCCATCGAGAGCATGTGCTCAGTCAAGCGGGAGGAGGTGCCATGGGCCGTAACCACCGTGGGGCGGGTATGCGGCACCGGCATCGGCGCGGCATAGAGCATAATGGTGTCTTCGATGTTGAACTTTTCCACCAACTTCACCACGGCGGTAGTAAACGCCTCCCAGCGCATGTCTGGTTCAGGGCCAGACAGCAGTAGGAAGGTCTTTCCGGAATTATCGCGCAGGACCTTAATACCAAGATCCATGGACTCGATTTCCAGCGCCCGATCCTTATCAATCGTGATGGCTGGGCGGCGCGAGCGGTAATCAATCAGCTCATCAGAGTTAAACGACGCCAGCTGACGGCCTTCCAAAGCGGCCTTCAGGTGGTCAGCACTTGCCTCAATGGCCTGGCCAGCGTCAGCATAGCCGTGCATGGCAACAATCATGGTGGGGCCTTGTCCGTCACCGGAATCATCCCTAATCACCGGAGCCGGATATTCCAGCTCATACATGCGGCGATCTTCTTCGTGCATGTTGTGTTACCTCCTTGCATTCTTACCTACCCCAACGCCGCGCGCGTGCCTACTATTCCCGCGCGCACTGCGAGGTTAAATAAACAATTGTGCCCCAAACCGCTGCGCATTGCCAGCGCAATCCCGGGCGGGTTGTGGAAAGCCGCTAGCCGACGCCCCCCTTCACCCCACCTATCCACAGATCCCCACCACCTAATCCTTAGCGGCCTATGCATAGTTGCGCTCATGGTTGAGGCTGGGGCCATGGACATCACAACACCAACTCAGCCCATCCGTACGCCCGGCGATATCCTCGCCAATATCCCAGGAATCCTCGGATTCTTTCCCACCGAATCAGTCATCCTCATCTCCATCCAACCCAGCCAACGCGGATACAGCATCGGACCAGTAGCCCGCCTCGATTTGCACGATGTGCCTGGTGCCCTGCACGAGGTGATGGATGCGTTTCACTGCGGAAACCCCGAAATCATTTTTTGCTTCGTGCTCTCCCAGCGCGAGGAAGGAGAGCTCTGGGACATTCTGCAGTCTCTTTACCATTTCCAAGACCGGACAGGTATGGGCATCGATGCCTGCTGGCTGTCCGAAGAACTATCCACCGATACCGCCTATGACCTCATCTTTGGCCACGCCACAGAAAGCGGCGAGGGCCCGCTGCAGAATTGGATGGAAGGAACCATACCCGCCATCTCGACGAGCCACACGATGCGCGCCTGCGTGAATAACGGGATGCTTCCGGAACTTAGCCGTCATGACTTGGTCCAGCGTTTCAAGGACCCGAACCCATACTTTGGGGAAGAAGAGATTAGGGCCATGGAGCGATGCGCCGAAGAGATTGCCCGCCAACTGCGCGCCGGGCACGGATACGGCACTACAGATCCAGTGCAGGTGGTCAAGCACCTCATTGCCGATGTGCTCTATGTGCTCAGCGAGGTCGAATCGCTGGAGGAAACCCTAGAAAATGAAGAATTGTTGTGTGTGGCAGCCATGTGGATGTCTACCACCTGGACCCGCGACCTAGTCATTACGGAGCTTGTCTCCGCGCCGCAGGAAGCAGGTGACCTGTTATTGGCGGTAGCCCGTACATTCCAGGGGTCTATTCGCTACAACGCCCTAGCTTTGTATGCTGCTAGCCAGGTGTCTCACGAATTCGGAATTTATGCCGGTCCGGCGCTGGCAGTAGTAGTAGAAGAGGCGCCCCATCACAATTTGGGGCGCCTCATAGCGCAGGGGTATCGCAGCGGTATGGGAAAGCGGTTGGTCTCCAGCCTATGCCATGGTTGCGAGCTAGCCCGCGAAGCGGCGGGGCTCCGCGTTGACAGCCCCGCCTAACACGCGCGGCGTCTAGGACCGCTTTGCGGAATGTGCCTTATCGCCAAGCTGTCGGGTGAAGTTCCACGCGTCGGTGACGATGGTTTCCAGGTCCGTACGGGTGGGATTCCACCCGAGTTCCCGCTGAATCTTCTCTGAGGAAGCGATGAGCGTAGCTGGGTCGCCCGCGCGGCGCGGGGCCACCTCAGCCGGAATATCGTGGCCGGTGACCTTGCGACACATCTCGATGACTTGCTTGACGGAGTACCCATCGCCAGAACCCAAGTTGTAAATGCGGTGCTTGCCAGATTCGTTGGACTCGAGGGCAAGCACGTGGGCGTCGGCTAGATCGCGGATATGGATGTAGTCACGCACTGGGGTGCCGTCTGCGGTATCCCAGTCATCGCCGAACATGAAGATCTTATCCCGGTGGCCCAAAGCAACCTGCAACACGATGGGGATGAGGTGGGTTTCTACCTCGCGGTTCTCGCCAATATTTCCGTAGGCACCAGCCACATTGAAATAGCGCAGCGAGGTAGCGCCCAGGCCGTAGGCGTGGGCAAAGGACGTGATCATGTAGTCGATGGCCAGCTTGGTCGCACCATACGGATTGGTGGGCTGGGTTGGCATGTCTTCCGTAATCGGGACTTGGTCGGGCTCACCGTAGGTTGCAGCGGTGGAGGAAAAGACGAGGTTTTTGACGTCGTTATCCCGCATGGCATTAAGCAGTGTCAGGGTAGTAACGACGTTGTGCTGCCAGTACTCATCTGGCTTTTCCACGGATTCGCCCACCAAGGAGCGCGCAGCGAAGTGAATGACGCCTTCGAAGCCACCTTCGCCCAGGACATCGGCAGCCTTGTCCGCGACGTCGCCCTCGATGACGCGGGCGGCTTCCGGAACGGCCTCACGGTTGCCGGTGGAGAAATTATCGATGATGGTTACGTCATGGCCTTGTTCGACCAATACTGCGGCGCAGACGCTGCCCACGTAGCCGGCGCCACCGGTAACGAGAAGCTTCATAGCTATACCTCCACGCGCACTGCGTGCGCCAAATCGTCGGAAAGCACGACGCTGCCACCTTCCGGTGTCGACAGTGTGATCGTGCCGCTGTTATTGACCACAGATACCTTGGCGCCCACACGAATGCCGGCATCGGTGAGCTCCTGGAAGGTGCCATCATCAACCTGCAGGATTTCATTGACCTGGATGACGGTCGCGGAGACCTGCTCGCCATTGGGGAGATCGACCGCCCGGGTGCCCTGGTCCGGCTGCGGAACATCGAAGCCAAGTGCAGACAGTGCCGGAATAGGATTGCCAAAGGGGGACCGCGTCGGGTCATCGAGAACGGCGACCATGCGCTTTTCCACCTCTTCACTCATGACGTGCTCCCACCGGCAGGCCTCGTCGTGGACCTTGGCAATGTCGAGCCCCAGGACGTCGGTAAGCAAACGCTCTGCCAAACGGTGCTTGCGCATGACTGCGGTTGCTAGGTCGCGGCCCTTGTCCGTGAGATCCAAACTGCGGTCGGTGCGCACGTGCAAAAGGCCATCGCGCTCCATGCGGGCCACAGTCTGAGAAACCGTAGGTCCGGACTGCTCCAAACGCTCCGCAATGCGGGCGCGCAGGGGAGTAATGCCTTCTTCCTCTAGCTCGTAGATGGTCCGCAGATACATCTCCGTTGTATCAACTAGGTCCCTCACGTGGGCATACCTTTCTGTGTGAATACAGTTACGCGGCTATAGTCCCGTCCAAGAACGGGAAAGCGCTTTCTAGACTCTGCAGTCCAGATTAGCCTACCCAAGGCTTGGCTCGCCGCTAGGAACCAAGCCGATGCCTTATCCACGCCAAACCCCGAGCCCATGGCGGTACGTTGCCAAATGGGCCCGGGGATAGGATGTGCTGCCGAATGCAGTAGGCGTGGATTACAAAGCGTACTCGCGCAGGCGATCGGCGCGGTTTCCATCGCGCAGCTTTGCCATGACTTCGCGCTCAATCTGGCGTACACGCTCGCGTGAAAGGCCGAAGCGGCGGCCTATCTGATCCAAGGTGCGCGGAACACCATCATCGAGGCCATAACGCAGGCGGATGACGTCCTGCTCGCGCTTCTCTAAGGTGTCAATCACACCGCGGATATCGGAGTGGCGCATAGATGCGACGACCGCAGTTTCAGCATCGGTAGCTTCTGCATCTTCAATGAAGTCGCCCAAAGGAGCTTCTTCATCGGTACCTACCGGCATATCGAGAGAGACCGGATCGCGTGACTGGCGCAGCAGCATTTCAATCTTGTTCTCATCAATACCGGATTCTTCCGAAAGCTCCTCGTTGGTAGCTTCGCGGCCCAATGATTGATACATCTCGCGCTTAATACGAGAAAGCTTGTTAACCTGCTCAACCAAGTGGACTGGGAGGCGAATGGTGCGGGACTGGTCAGCCATGCCGCGGGTAATCGCCTGACGAATCCACCAAGTGGCGTAAGTGGAGAACTTGAATCCCTTGGCGTAATCGAACTTCTCCATTGCGCGGATAAGGCCTAGGTTGCCCTCCTGGATGAGATCCAGCAGTGGCATACCGCGGCCGGTGTAGCGCTTGGCCAGCGAGACAACTAGGCGCAGGTTGGCTTCGAGCAGGTGGGAGCGTGCCTTCTTGCCTTCGCGGGCGAGGATCTTTAGGTCGCGCTTTTCGGCACGGGTGAGCTTTTCTGCGTTATTGAGCTTGTACTCCGCGTACAGTCCAACCTCGATGGCCTGAGCGAGTTCTACCTCATCTTCCGCGCTGAGCAGTGCGGTCTTGCCGATGCCGTTGAGATAGACGCGGACGAGGTCGGCAGAAGGATTATCGTTGGTTTGGTTGCGGCGAGATCCGCGGTCTACTTCCTGTTCTTCATCAGTAGTGGCACTTGAAGTGCCCTTGGCGGTGGTGGCAGATGTCTTCGTCATAGTGAAGCCTCCTGAATTTGTCGCCGGTTTCACACAGTACAACGGAGTCTTTAGCGATTTAGTTCCCAGTGCAGAGAGAATTAGTAAAAACAGTTGGTCCCCGTGGTACAACTCCACCTTTTCGGGGGAGAGGTACCACGGGGAACGGTTACGAGCTGCGAATAGCTTGGTATGTGGAACTACTATCCGCGCACCTGGACGAGGTAGCGGTAGATAGTCGGTTCAGATACGCCTAGGCGCGTCGCTGCCGCGGCAATTCCGCCTTTAAGAAGGAAGAATCCTGCATCCTCAAGGTCAGAGACCACTTCGAGTCGCTCCTCGCGCTGCATGCGAGGTACTGGCGTGCTCTGGTTAGAAATTGCGGAATTCAACATGGAATCTAGAAGGTTCTCTACGTTGGAACGCAAAGACTCGCTGACTTCTTCCTTCTCTGGCTCCTCTTCCGCAGCCTCGTCTTCTGGAGCCGGGTCTGGTACCGCGACGGGTCGCTGCGGCTGCTCTTCCGTGCCGGGATAGCCGCCGAAGGCCTTCGACTTATCAAATGCGGGATCATCGGCGTTGCCGATAAGTGCGGCGGCAGTATCGCGAATGTGTACCAACTCGGAGACGTCAACATTGATGCACAGCATGCCGCGCATATGGCCAGAGTCGTCTCGGATGAAATAACTAGAAGAGCGGCAAATTTTGCCTTCCGCATTGACGGCGCGGTAGCCGGTCATCATGGGGATTGCTGCGGCATCGCCTTGTTTCATAAACCACAGAGCGAAGTCGGTCACGGGGCCGCCTAGCTGCCGGCCAGAGATGTGGCCGTTGGCGATGGCCATGATGGATTTATCGGGGACGTCGAGATCGTGCAGCACGATTTCGGTGTTGGGGCCCATTGCCTTACCGAGGAATTCGACGAGGGGAATGTACTGCTCGAGGAAATTTTCTTCGGAGGCACTGCCGCTAGGGAAATTCATTAGCTGAAGCATGTCCTTTAATTCCTGTCAGGTTATAGAGAAGATATCACACGGAAGCGAGTAGGCGGAAGGGGGGGAACTAGCGCCAAGAAGGCCGGGTGAACACAAGCGGCTTAGCGCTGTGCTCACCCGGCTCATCGCTTCTCTACAGGGTGGTCTCTATCCACACACCGGAACTGGTGGGTGAACTGCTAGGGCCAGGCCACCTTGTGAGGTCTCCCTGTACTTGGCGTTCATATCCTTACCAGTCTTATACATGGTCCAGATGACTTCGTCCAAAGAAACGCATGGCTTGCTCTCGCGCTCCAGCGCCATGCGGGCGCTGGTGATGGAGTCAACGGCAGCGACAGCGTTGCGCTCAATGCAGGGGACCTGAACCTGTCCAAGGACTGGGTCACAGGTCAGGCCTAGCTTGTGCTCCATGCCAATCTCGGCTGCAATGCAAACCTGCTCTGGGGTAGCGCCCATGAGCTGGGCGAGACCGCCAGCAGCCATGGAGCACGCTACACCAACCTCACCCTGGCAGCCGACCTCAGCGCCAGAGATGGAAGCGTTCATCTTGTACAGGGAAGCAATCTGGTTGCAGGCGAAGATGTAATCAGCAAACATCTCGGTGGTGACGGGCTCAACGAACTTGTCGTAGTAGGCCAGTACCGCCGGGACAACGCCGCAGGCACCGTTCGTGGGAGCGGTAACAACGCGGCCACAGGATGCATTCTCTTCAGAGATAGCCAGTGCGAACATGTTGACCCAGCTGAGGATGTTCAGACCATCGTGCGGTTCGGACTGCTCTAAGCGGCGCCTCAGGGCAGCGGCGCGGCGGGGGACAAGCAGGGAACCTGGAAGCGGACCGTCGGTAGCGGAGCCGCGCTCGATGCCGGTGTACATGACATCGCGGACCTTGCGCAGGTGCTCGTTGACTTCGTCTTCCGAGCGCAGGGCCAACTCGTTGGCCAAGCCAAGCTCCGGGAGGGTCATGTTGTTCTTCTCGCACAGCTCGAGCATCTCTGCGGCGCTAGCGTACGGGAAGGGGATATCAACCTTGGCGTCCGTGCGCTTGGCAAAGTCTTCCTGTTTGACGATGAAACCGCCGCCGACCGAGTAGTAGGTCTTGTGCAGGATGTCTTCCTCGCCGGCGAAGGCGATAAGACACATGCCGTTCTCGTGCATTGGGAGGTACTCATCGTGGAAGTAGAAGCCGCCGTCCTTGGGGAATTCCACCTCGTGGGAGCCGCCCAGCATGAGCTTCTCGCTGCTGCGGACGTTCTTCATGAATTCGGAGATGCCGTCGATATCAACTGTCTCTGGCTCTTCACCGGCGAGGCCGAGGAGGATGGCCTTGTCTGTGGAGTGGCCGATGCCCGTGAGGGAGAGGGAGCCGTAGACATTTGCCTGAACTCGAGTGACCTTGTCAAGGAGGTCCTTTTCCTTGAGTTCGTCCACGAAAGCCTTGCCGGCTTTCATTGGGCCTAGGGTGTGTGAGCTTGAGGGGCCGATGCCAATCTTGAACATATCGAAGATGCTGATGAACATTGTTCTTTCCTTGAATCCTCTGCGATTTTCTCGTCTGCGGCGGTACTTAGAAGGCCTGGACGATGGAGTAGATGATGGTTGCTAGGGCGACGAGGCCCATGAAGAAGACGAAGTAGTTGGAAGCCATGCCCTTGTAGCGCTTCAGCGCTGGGACCTTGTGGATGGCGACCATTGGGATGATGAAGAGCATGATGGCAATCGTCGGGCCACACAGGGTTTCAATCATGCCCAGGATGGATGGGTCAGCCCAGGCGACGAGCCAAGCGGTGACCAGCATGAAGATGAGGGTGATGGTATCGAGCTTGTGAGCGGACTCTGCGTCGTCCTTGCTTGCGTTCTTGCTGCCCTTGATGACGAGGCCTTCGAAGCCTTCGGCTGCGCCGAGGTAGTGGCCGAGGAAGGACTTAGCAACTGCAATCATGGCGATGACTGGGGCAATCCACTGGATAAGTGGGTTATCGAAGTGGTTGGCCAAGTAGGACAGGATGGTGATGTTTTGTGCCTTAGCGTCCGCCATGTCAGCCGGGGAGAGGCTTAGAGCGGTGGAGAAGACGAAGAACATAACCACGACGACCATGAGGATTTCTGCGCGGAGCAAGGTCTTGCGGGACTTGGCCTCAGCGAACTTGCCGTAGGTCTGGCGGCGGTCAACGGCGAAGGAGGAAATCATCGGGGAGTGGTTGAAGGAGAAGACCATAACCGGAACCAGCAGCATCAGGGTAACGCCCATGCTGTGGCCAGAAGCCTCGCGAGCGACGTTGAGGTCGAAGGAATCGAAGAGCGCGGTATTCCACTTCGGGATGAGGTAGAGGGAAAGCAGAACCAAGATGCCGATGAATGGGTATACCAAATAGGACATGACGTGAACTACGACGTCCTTGCCCATGCGGACGATTAGGATGAGGCCGCCTACCAGCAGGAGGGAGGTAAGCCAGCGGTCCGGAGGAGTAATTCCGAGCTGGTGCTCCAGGAAGGAGTTGACCGTGTTGGTGATGGTGACCGAGTAGACCAGCAGGATGGGGTAGACCGACAGGAAGTACAGGATGTTCATGAGCACACCAGCCTTCTTGCCAAAGTGCTCTTCCACGACGTCCGTGAGGTCACCGTCTGGCTTGGAACTGGACAGTACCAAGCGGGTCATTCCGCGGTGAGCCCAGTAGGTCATAGGCAGTGCTAAGACCGTCATGATGATAAGCGGGATGATGCCACCGATGCCGGCGTTAATGGGAAGGAAGAGGACACCAGCGCCGATTGCGGTGCCGAACAGGGAGAGCATCCATACGGTGTCTTCCTTATTCCACTTCGGTGCACCCTTCTGGCCATCGAACGGGGTGTCAATGCCAGGGGCGGGTGCGGATTCCTTGGATGAGGGAGCTGCCTTGGAGGCCTTGAGATCCTCAGGCATCTCAGCCTGGTTTTCTGGGTGCTGGGCCTTGTTGCGCCGCGTGATTGAGTGGGACATTTTCTTTCCTACATCTAGTTGGTCGGCCGAAGCGTTTGGGCTTCTGCAACCATGAGTGAGAAAAATTTTCTCACTCAATTTTGCGTTTGTAGGATTTTGAGAAACTATCTCGCATCCTGCATGTCCAGCCCTTTTGCTTCGCTGTGCCTTCAGTATAGAACAAAATCTTGCAGAATGATAATAAATTATTGCACTGCGAGTAGGGCATTTATCACTCTCTGAGAATTTGCATTCCCTTGCGCTTTATGGCTTGCTTTACACAAAATCCGGAAAAGTGGTTTACGTCACGGAATCGTTTGTAAAAGGGACTGCTTAACACGATTTTCAGATCTCGTGGGGCGGAAATTGAGGGTGCGGGCTAGGTCTCTACCAAGACGGTGAAAGGTCCTTCACTCACAGAGGAAACGCGCATTTTAGCCCCGAATTGGCCTGTTTCTACTGACACGCCGTGTTCCCTGAGGCTCGCAATAATCGCCGCGATGACCGGTTCGGCCTCGGGTCCTGGAGCGGCATCCGCCCACGAAGGGCGTCGCCCTTTGGCAGTGCGGCCGTACAAAGTAAATTGGCTCACCACAAGCACGGGCGCTCCGGCATCAATGACTGACACTTCGCCATCAAGAATGCGCAGTTCTGCAATCTTGCGTGCCATCTTCTCAGCGCGGGGCTGCCAACCATCCATATCCTCGCGTGAGACCCCAATTAGAGCGAGAAGGCCACCGGTTTCGGGACTAGTAATGGCCCCTACGGTCTCTCCATCGACGGTCACTGTGGCCTCTGATACCCGAGTCAAAACTGCGCGCATGGTTTACTTCTCCTTATATAACGAGTGGGGGACAGTGTGGATCTAGCTGAGGTCCGGCGAATCGGTATCCAAGAGGAGATCAGCTGGGATAAGCAGGCCATGTCGGACCATATCGATCACGGCGGGTAGGGCAGCAGTAGTAAGTTCTGCTTCGTCGAATCCGTGCGCCGCCGCATACAGGCCAATGGTTTCTTCCAGGTTCAAGCCCTGTGGGTTGAGTCCGGCGACAATGGCAGCGATGTGTTCATCTACTTCGTGGCTCCAGCGCGGACCGTCGGTGCGAGTAAGGCGTAGAGCGGCCCGTGTAAATCCCTGGCCCAAATCCCCATCTGGGGTGCTGATATCTTCGCGTGCCAGCCCCGGGCGTACCTGGAAGTGCTTTCCCTGTAGCTCGCCGGGTACTAGGTCGCGCAACCACGCCACACGGGCAAAGTATTCTTCTACTTCAGGTCCAAGTGGGTCGCTAAAGGCCTGCGGCATTTCTTCGGCCAAGATATCGGCAGGTTCATCGTCGCCGATGCGTCGGATAGCGACAAATCCAAAGCCAATGCCATTGACCTCATGTTGCTGGAAATGTTCCAGCCAGGCGCGAGAGCGCTGTTGTCCTTCAGGGGAGCGTACATCCAGGGATTCATCCTCGAGCCAGGTGGACACATAGAGTGCGGGATCGGCTACGTCGCGCTGGATGATCCAGGCAGCAATTCCCTTGTCTGGCAGCCAGGAGGCAACGCGTTGCTGCCAGGTCTCGCCGCTGGTGTGTACCCAAGCTGCCAGAAGGTGAGCCGTGCCGCCAGGGGTTAGGTGATCGGTGGCCCGAGAGACAACCAGCTCGCTGGCACCGTCCAGATTTAACCCGGAATCGCGGTAGACGTGGCCAACTTCGGGAAGGCCAACAACAAAAGGTGGGTTAGCTACGAGGCGGTCAAAGCGGCGGCCGGCTACGGGGGCGAACCACGAACCTTGCAGCAATTCCACTTTCTCGCTATCGCCAGTAGCGGCAATGGTAGCCTCGGCCAACTCCAATGCACGCTCATGCACGTCGGTGGCGGTAATCTTTTCAGCGCAATCGAGCTGCCCCAGCAATTGGACGCCCGAGCCAGTGCCTAGATCTAAGACGCTGCCCACTGGGCTTACTGGCGTGGATTGCAGCAGCGAAAGGCTTGCCGCACCAACGCCAAGCACATGGTCTGGGCCAGGTACGTGGTCGACCAAGGAGGCGTCGACGTCGGAGAAGATGAGACGGTTGGCGCCAACGATGGTGTGGGGGCGGATATCGAGGGCAATGTAGGCCTTGCCATGGGCGTCGGCAAGCGCAACATTGGCATCGAGCAACTGGGTAGCCAAGCGCGCGCCTACCGCCTCGCCCAAAAGCGTGGCCGGTAGGTGTTCATGCAGGAGGAAGAAGCGGATCAAAAGATCCAATTGAGATTCGCTGTGCGCGGCGAGCGCAACTGGTGCGGGTTCGCCGCGGAAGAGGGCCTCGGTAACTTCCGGACCTAGGTGCCCGGCTACGCCATCGGTAGTAAAACCGGCGGCGGTAAAGACGTCGGAAAGCTCTGCGGCCAGCGTGGCTAGCGCGGTGGCATCAAAGTCGGGGCCAAAAGCGGTCGTCATGTAGGCAGGAATCCTTTACTCTTCTTCGTGATCAATGATGTCGTGGTGTGCCTCAATAGGCCGGGCAGTGCCGCCGGATACCTGTGGGGCGTGGGTCTGGCTATAAAGCTGCCGGTTCATGGCTGGCTTGTACACGTTTTTCTCGCGCTTATCCTTCTTTTCTCCCCGGCCGTTGCCAATCACCACGGCTATCCAGGGGAGGGGAAATGTCACGCCCACAATGATGGCGGCTAAAAGCCACCAATGCATATAGAGGAAATAACCGGCGATGAGCAGGGAAGGAACGCGCAAAAACTGAAAGATTCCGTACCGGATTTCGCGGCGCTTGCGGTCCTGGCCAGGCGAGAGCTTGGCATCTGTGATGAGGTAGCGCTCTTTTTTGCCAAACAACCTAGACTCGGCTCCCCTCGTGCGCATCGGCGTTCCCTCGATAAGGGGAGAAGGGCGCAGTGGTTGGCGTGCATGACGTGTACATGTTCTCCAAGGGTAGCCGCCTGACTCGCAAAGTTCGATGCCGATGCGGCAAAATGGAGTGCGTGACTACGACTACGAAGACAATTGAACGGCCAGATATTCGTGAAGACACTTCGACGACGGATAATGACACGCCGAAGTTCTTCCACTACGTCAAAAAGGATCACATCCTCGATTCCGCGGTGAACGGCAAGTACGTCGTTGCGCTGTGCGGCGAAACTTTCCCGGTGACCAAGCAGGCAAAGCCGGGTTCTCCGGTGTGCCCCGATTGTGAGCGTGTGTATAAGGGTCTGCGCCGCAAGTGAGGACTTTTAAAAAGACTAACCTTCGCGCCTGGCAGCAATCCGCCCTCGATAAATTCCTCGCCACTAAGCCGCAGGACTTCATGGCGGTGGCGACCCCGGGCGCCGGAAAGACTACTTTCGCACTGCGCATTGCCACCGAGCTCATGGAAGACCGTACGGTCGAGCGCGTAATCGTGGTGGTGCCTACCGAACACCTCAAGACCCAGTGGTCGAGCGCTGCCGCGCGCGTGGGTCTGGCTCTAGATCCGGCGTTTAGCAATTCCTCCGCCGTTAATCCCTCGATGGACGGCATCGTGGTGACTTATGCGCAGGTGGGTATGCACCCCTTCAAGCACCGCGCGGTGGCCTCGGCTCGGCGCACTTTGGTGATCCTTGACGAGATTCACCATGCAGGCGACGCCAAGAGCTGGGGCGATGGCGTCAAGGAAGCCTACGACGATGTCAATCACCGCCTGGCCTTGACCGGTACGCCTTTCCGCTCCGATGACTCGCCCATTCCATTCGTCCAATACGTGGACGATGGGGAGGGGCACAAGGTATCCCGCTCGGACCATACCTATGGCTATGGCGATGCGCTTGCCGACGGCGTCGTGCGCCCCGTTGTCTTTCTTTCTTACTCTGGCGAAGCCCGCTGGCGCGACTCGGCCGGCGAGGAACATGCAGCCCGTTTGGGCGACATTATGAATGCGGAGCAAACCGCCCGAGCGTGGCGCACCGCCTTGGACCCCAAGGGTGAGTGGATCCCTGCTGTGCTGCAGGCGGCGCATACCCGCCTGATGCAAATGCGGCGCAATATGCCGGATGCCGGCGGCCTTGTGCTGGCTTCGGATACGACGACCGCACGCGCGTATGCCAAGATCCTCAAACAGCTTTCTAATACGCCAGTGTCGGTGATTTTGTCTGATGATCCCGGTTCCTCGGACCGCATTCAGGAGTTTTCTGAGTCCACCGATGAGTGGATGGTGGCAGTCCGCATGGTGTCCGAGGGCGTCGACGTCCCGCGCCTTGCGGTGGGCGTTTATGCTACCTCGGCGTCGACACCTCTCTTTTTCGCCCAGGCCATCGGCCGCTTCGTGCGCTCGCGCATGCCGGGCGAGACGGCATCGGTTTTCCTTCCATCGGTTCCTGTGCTGCTGGGCTTGGCGGAAAATATGGAAAAGTCCCGCGACCACGTCTTGGGTGAAGAAAAGCCCGACAAGGAAGGCTGGGACGACGAACTGCTAGAGCAGGCGAATCAGAAAAAGACCGAACCAGACATGCTGGAGAAGTCTTATGAGTCGCTTGGTGCCGAGGCAGAGTTTTCGGGGCTCCTCTACAACGGTTCTCAGTTCAATACCGGGGATATGACCACCGATGAGGAAGCGGATTTCCTTGGCATTCCCGGGCTACTGGATGCGGACCAAGTAAAAGACTTGCTGCGCAAGAAGCAATCCGAAGAAATGGACCGCCGCGAAGCGGAGGAAAAGGCGCGGCGCGCTGCTGAGGCGGAGGAAGCTCACCGCCGTAAGCTCTACGGCATGGACTATGCGCCGGCCTCGCGGAAGAAGTCTATGGAGTCTGAGTCCAGCGACACCGGAGTCGTCGATGAGCTAGGCCAGCTGCGCAAAGAGCTCAATACGGTCGTATCCATCGCTGCCCAGCGCTCGGGCCGCCCGCATGGTGCTATCCATACTGAGGTGCGCAAGGCCTGTGGCGGCCCGCCCACCGCGCTGTGCAATGCCGAGCAGCTGCGCGAGCGCATCGACTATCTGCGCAAGTGGTAGAGCGGCCGTTGGAGGCCTAGGAATAACTATGAAAAAGCCCGCACCGAAATTGGTGCGGGCTTTAATTCGCGTGCAGCTGCAGCGATTAGTCGAGGTAGTCGCGCAGAACCTGCGAGCGAGATGGGTGGCGCAGCTTCGACATCGTCTTGGACTCGATCTGGCGAATGCGCTCGCGGGTAACTCCGTAGACCTGGCCAATCTCGTCTAAAGTGCGCGGCATGCCGTCGGTCAAACCGAAGCGGAGGCGAACCACGCCGGCTTCGCGCTCGGACAGGGTAGTCAGCACGTCTTGGAGCTGATCCTGCAACAAGGTGAAGGATACGGCGTCGACCGCAATGACGGCCTCGGAGTCCTCGATGAAGTCACCCAACTGGGAATCGCCTTCGTCACCGATGGTCTGATCCAAGGAAATGGGCTCGCGGGCGTACTGCTGGATTTCGAGCACCTTTTCCTCGGTGATGTCCATCTCCTTCGCCAGCTCCTGCGGGGTAGGCTCGCGGCCCAAGTCCTGCAAGAGCTCGCGCTGGATGCGGCCCAGCTTGTTGATGACTTCCACCATGTGCACTGGGATGCGGATGGTACGAGCCTGGTCAGCCATGGCGCGGGTAATGGCCTGGCGGATCCACCACGTGGCGTAAGTGGAGAACTTATAGCCCTTGGTGTAATCGAACTTCTCCACAGCGCGAATAAGGCCCAAGTTGCCTTCCTGAATGAGGTCCAAGAAAGCCATGCCGCGGCCGGTGTAGCGCTTGGCCAAGGAAACCACCAGACGCAGGTTGGCCTCCAGCAGGTGGTTCTTGGCCTTGCGGCCATCGCGGGCGATGCTGCGCAGGTCGCGCTTTTCCATGGGGGAGAGCTTGGCGGCCTTATCGCCTTCGGCGCGGGCCTTTTCCATCTCGTCCATGCGGTGCTGTGCGTACAGGCCAGCCTCGATGCGCTTGGCCAGAGAAACCTCTTGCTCGGCGTTGAGCAGGGCGACCTTACCAATCTGCTTGAGGTAGGCGCGGACGGAGTCAGCGGAGGCGGTTAGCTGCGCATCCTTGCGTGCCTGACGCAGCGCAGCGGACTCTTCCTCGTCCCAGACGGAAGAGGAGTCTTCCTCTTCTTCCTCATCGTCGTCGTCCAAATCCTCTTCGAGGTCATCGTCCTCGAGGTCTTCGCCGGCGTCGAAGTCATCATCGTCTTCGATGTCCGCATTGGTGGGATCGAAGTCGACGTCTTCGTCGTGCTCGTCCTCCTCGAGCTCCTCTTCTGCTTCCGGCTGTGCCTGCTTTTCGGACTCGGCTGGGGATTCCTGCTTCTTTGCCGCGGATTTGCGGACCGTCTTCTTAGTGGCCTTCTTCGCAGACTTTTTAGTGGTCTTCTTGGCCGACTTTTTGGCGGTCTTCTTCGCAGTCTTCTTGGCTGTTTTCTTAGCGGTCTTTTTGGCCGTCTTCTTAGCCGTCTTTTTCGCGGTTTTCTTTGCCGTCTTCTTGGCGGTCTTCTTTGCAGGAGTAGATGCCTCAGCGGCGTTTTCGCCCTCGCCGAGTGCCTGGTCTGAAGATTCAGTGGCTGCCACGTACGCCCTTTCGACTAACTTCTTGATTGAAACAGCTCAGTGCGCCCTAGTGGGGCGCTCGTGCATCAGTGTGATGTTAACGCGTTGTGGCCATATGCAGGCCAGAAACGCCCTAGAGCTATTTAACTTAGGATCGACCGCCCAGTATAGAGGATCTTTCCAATCTGCCGGTGGATAGGGTCACCTGCAGTGCGTAAATATTACGGTTTCAAACCGTCTACCGCCGCCATCGCAGCTCCGACAATTCCTGCGCGATTGCGCAGTTGTGCAGGCATGACGGGGGTTTCAATATCAAGGTGTGGGCCCCACTTTTCAAACTTGCGGGAAATCCCACCCCCGATGAGGAAGGCTTGCGGGTTGAAGAGCTTTTCATACTCCGCGAGGACCTTGTTGAGTCGCTTAGTCCACTGCTTGTATTTGAGTTCCTCGCGGTCCTTTACGGCCGAGGACGCGATCTTCTCAGCTTCGTCATCGCCCACCGTGAGGTGCCCCAGTTCGGTATTAGGGAACAACTGGCCGTCTAGGAAGAAGGCCGAACCGATACCGGTGCCGAGGGTTAGGAAGATAACGGAGCCCTGCTTGGCGATGTCCTCTCCGTAGGCCACCTCGGCTAGTCCCGCCGCGTCGGCGTCGTTAAGCACGGCAAAATCCGCATCCAGGTAGTCCGCAAAGAGTTCTGTGGCGTTGACCCCAATCCAGTCCTTGGAAATATTTGCTGCAGTCTCGACTTCTTGGTTGCGAACCACGGAAGGAAGGGTGATGCCAACGGGGCCGTCCCACTGCTTTTCCTGCACGATGTGGGCTACTACCTTGGCAACATCATGCGGCGTAGACGGCTGTGGGGTGGCGATCTTCATGCGTTCACCCACGAATTCGCCGGTGGCAAGGTCCACCTCAGCGCCTTTAATGCCGGAGCCTCCGATATCGATGCCAAAGGAATGGCCAGAAAGAGTAGTCATGCCCGACAGTCTAGAAGAAGGCACAATAGTTGGCATGACTGAGCAGATCGATTTTCTCCAATTGCGGGATTTTGCCGTTTGTACCGCCACGCGCGCTGCGGAATTAGTTACTACGCGGCGTGCAGAACTCGTAGCCGGTGACGGCATCGCGGCGCATACCCACACCAAGTCCAGCGACGTGGATCCCGTAACGGAGGTCGATACCGCGACAGAGGAGTTCATTGCCACCACCATCCGCACCCAGCGCCCCGGGGATGGCATTTTTGGTGAAGAAGGCGCCAATGTGGAATCGACCAGTGGGGTTACCTGGATTGTCGATCCGATTGACGGCACCGTGAATTTCCTCTACGGGGTGCCGGACTACGCCGTATCCATCGGTGCAGAGTACCAAGGGCACCTCGTTGCTGGCGCGGTGGTCAACGTGGCGCGCGGGCGTACCTATGCTGCCGCAGCCGGCCAGGGCGCCACGGTCACCGGCCCAGACGGAATTGAGCACGCACTGCGGTGTGGCCAGACACAAGATCCTGCGTTGGCCTTGGTAGCCACCGGCTTTGGTTACGAAGCCGACCGGCGAGCAGCCCAAGCCGAGCTTCTCACCAAGCTCCTGCCTAATGTGCGTGATATTCGCCGCATCGGCGCTGCCGCGCTCGACCTATGCAGGGTGGCAGAGGGAACCGTTGATGCCTACTTTGAGCACGGCATCAATGCCTGGGACTTTGCCGCTGGGGCAATCGTTGCTCGCGAAGCAGGTGCAGTAGTGCGCCATCCAGGCTTTGATAAGGGCTCTGCTGACGGTGAACTTACCTGGGCCGCGGGGGCAGATTTGGCCCCCGCATTCGATAAGCTTTTAGCAGCACACACGGTCACAGACGCGCTGCGGGGGTAATAGTTTCCCGCGCCGGCGAGCGGTGAGATGACATCTAGCCATTTGTGCTTTACTATGCGCGATCGATAAATACCCATTCCTTAAAGCAACTTGACCATTAGGGGCGTGCATTATGGCCACCGATTATGACGCACCGCGCCGGCGCGCGGAAGATGAACTCGAAACTGACTCCCTAGAAGGACTCAAAGCCGCTGAGAGCGATAACAACGGCATGGACGATGACGGAGAAATCGTCGAGGCCTTCCAGCCGCCATCAGTAGACCTTACGGGCGAGGAGCTAAATGTTGAGGTAGTTCCACGTCAGGAAAATGAGTTTACCTGTGGCTCGTGTTTCCTAGTGCAGTCCAATAAGCGTTATTCCCACGAAGAGGACGGCCAGCCAATCTGCAAGGATTGCGCCTAAAGGAATACGAAGCAGAAACGAAACCCCGCACTCGGCAACTTTTCACCTGCCGAATGCGGGGTTTGCTATTGCAGCCACCAAACTTTCGGTGGTGTGCAAAGCTATTAAAGATTAGTGCTGTTCCGGAACGAAAGCGTGGAGCAAAGCCTCCGGATCTTTCGAGGAGATAAGCCAATAAGGAGTGTCGTCCTCTGGATCATTGAGCACCATCATGGCGTGCTCATCCACCCAAGCGTGGGAGACCAAAAACGCCGCGGGATCGAATTGTGGTCCCAGCGCATTGCGCCGCGCAGATTTCGGAACGGTGATAGACCGCGAGACGACGTCGTTAGGCAATTGGGCATCTTTGACCGTGAGCCAACGCGTTCCATCCGGGTCACGCTCTACCTTGATGACTGTATTGGACCAGGTAATAAGTACCCACACGGCGATAGCGCCAAGAAGGATCGCGGGAATAATGGTCCACCACATGTTGCGGTTAAGGCCGGCGGTAGCGGAAGTAAGTGCCACGATGGCGGCGGCAAATAGCCAAAAGTACCAAGGGACCCATTGGCGTTCGCGGTAGAGCACTTGAGAGTCCACCGTGCCCTGTGCCGAAGCGGCGCTTGACGGTGCCGGAGTTGCGGAAGTAGCAGATGTATCAGACACGTCTAGTCAGTTTAGTCCACACGCGCCGCAGAATGAACCTCCCAAGGCAGGTAGGATTGGCCAGGTGACTGACTCGATTCCGCATTCTCAATCAGAAAGCCCCTTTGGGGACATTAAAGTCAAGCGCCTGGATAAGGAGCTTCCACTGCCGCGCCGCGCCCACCGTGGTGACGCCGGTGCGGACCTCTATGCAGCAGAATCTCTTACCCTGCAACCCGGCGAGCGCGCCCTCGTCGGCACCGGGATTGCCATTGCGCTGCCACTAGGAACGGTTGGTTTAATTCACCCGCGCTCCGGACTAGCCGCCAAGCAAGGGCTTTCCGTTGTCAATACCCCGGGCACGGTGGATGCCGATTACCGCGGGGAGATCAAGGTCTGCCTCATCAACCACGACCGGCACGCTCCCATTGAGATCGAACGCGGAATGCGCATCGCTCAGCTCGTGGTCCAGCGCGTAGAGCTGGTGGGGTTTGCTGAGGTTGAAGAGTTGGATGACACCGTCCGCGGAGCCGGCGGCTATGGCTCTACCGGTGTGTAGTTAAAGCAGTAGAGACTCAACGAGACTTTTAGAAAGGACGTAGCACCCATGGGAATCTGGCCCTTTGGCAAGAAGAAAGACGAAGAAAAGAAGGCTCAGGAAAAGCCTGCAGCACAAAGCGAAAAGCCGGCGGACCCCACGTCCGCGGATGCAGAGGCGCAGGAGACCTATGCTCCAGTAGGCGACACCGCAGCAGATGCCGCGGCGGCTTCTGGCAATGAACCCCGCGAGTTTGCACATGATGCCATCAATGGCCAGACCGGCCCCTTTGATGGAGACTCCGTCGATATCGAGACCTTTGATTTCAGCGACTTTTCCATTGGCGTATTAGATCTGGGGTCCCTGCGCATCCCACTGCCAAAGGAATCCCAGGTACAGGTGGAAATGGGCGAACAAGGCCCACGAATGCTGCACATCGTGACCAAGGTAGGCCGAATTACTCCAGTAGCTTTTGCCGCCCCACGTAAGCCAGGCCAGTGGGCAGAATCTGTGGAGGAAATCAAGGAGGGCATGAGCCGCGACGGTCTTACCGTTACTACCGAGCCAGGCCCTTGGGGTGCTGAGGTCGTGGGCAAGAACGACAACGGTCAGGTCCGCGTCATCGGTGCGGACGGTCCGCGCTGGATGCTGCGCATGACCCTGGCCGCGCCGGCCGGCATGGAAGCAGACCTCGCAGACATGGCTCGCGAGGTTGCTGCCCGTACCTTCGTCTACCGCGGCGAGGATCCCATCCTGGCAGGAAATGCTTTGCCGGTCATCATGCCTGAGCAGCTGGTAGAGCAGGTCAAGCAGGCCATGGACCAGCGCCAGCAAGAACAGCAGGCAGCCGCTAATGCTCAGCACCACCCAGAAAACGGCGTGGGCGGCCCTGACCCTGCGGCAGAAGCAGAGGCGGAGCAGCACCTGCGCGATTTGGGCGGCGCCCCACAACAGGGTGAGAATGGATCGTCCCCGCAGAACCCCGATGAGGGCTCTGCACCTAATTCCAAAAACTAGGCAAAGCAGTAAACCACGTGACACATTCTTCCTCGCCGCAACCCTCCCCGGACGCTAAGAACCTGGACTCTGAGGAGTCTGCTGCCGAACCCACCTTGCTGGAGCAGATGGGTGGCTTATCAGGGCTCGTGTCGGCCACCTTGCCGGTCCTTGTGCTGATTCCTGTCAATAATTTCTTTGGGCTGGGGCCAGCCTTGGCGGCGGCGCTCGGCGTGGCCGTTGTTATTGCACTCTGGAGGGTTGTCCGTAAAGAGACCCTGCAGCCGGCCATATCGGGTTTGCTGGGAGTGGCTCTTTGCGCTGCCATCGCCTGGTTTACCGGTGACGCCAAAGGGTATTTCTTGTACGGCATCTGGATGTCGTTGGCACTGTGCATTGCCGCGGTACTATCAATCCTCTTCCGGTGGCCCGCTGTGGGCGTCATCTGGAAGGGGATTAATGGCGAGGAAATGCAGTGGCAAAAGGTTACCGAGGCGCGCCGGGCTTATGCCATCGCTACCGGCGGGTGGGCGGTCATCTTCCTGGCCCGCTTTGTTGTTCAGCGCGCCATTTATGATGCGGATGCAACCACTGCCTTAGGGGTGACCCGAATCCTGATGGGGTGGCCATTGACGCTTCTAGTTACGGCGCTGACCGTGTGGATGGTGCGCCGCGCGGATGCAGCCGTTGACGCAGCGGCGGGCACAGGTGAGCACACTAACGCAGAACGAGAACAAAAGTCTGAGGCAGAAAATGACTGAATTAACGATGAGCCGTGGCGATAGTCTTGAGGTCACCATTGACCGCATGGCGCACGGCGGGGAAGGAATTGGCCAGGCGCCGGATGGGCGAGTGGTATTCGTTCCTCGCGCTTTTCCCGGCGACGTCGTAAAAGCTACGGCCGGCCGTGTAAAGAAGTCGTTCATTAAGGCAGAGCTGGAAAGCGTACTAAGCCCTGGGCCGCTGCGCGTGCCATCGTCTTGTCCCGCTGCCGCGCAGGGAGCAGGCTGCTGCGATTTTGCTGAGCTGGATCCCGCGGCCGAAACCGGAATCAAGGCAGAGATCTTGTCGGAGCAGCTGCGCCGCACCGGCGTTGTCACCGGCGAGGAACTGAACATTGAGCAGCACACCCTAGAGCCGGTTCGGGGATGGCGCACGCGGGTGAGATGGGGCGTCGACAAGCAAGGGCGCGCCGGAACCCGTCAGCGTCGGTCCAATGAGCTTGTTACGGGCGCTGCTTGTACGCAGCTGGCTCCGGGATTGGCAGAGGGGCTCGTTGGAGAGGGCGCGCGCCGGTTTACCCCAGGCGCTGAGGTCATCGCCGTTCTCGATGGTGAGGGCAACCGCCACGTGGTAGAAACCCGCAAGGCCCCGCGCGGGCGCCGCGTGGAGACCATCCGTGAGGTGGTAGAAGGCAGCGGCAAGGTGCACGAGCATGTAGACGGGCGGACGTTTAGCTTTCCTGCTACCGCCTTCTGGCAGGCCCACAGCCACGCACCGGCCGCGTATACCGATCTGATAGCGGAGTGGCTCGGGGGCCGCGAGTACCAAGAGCACACCGCCTGGGATCTCTACGGCGGCGTAGGCCTATTCGTTCCCTCACTGGCCCATGCCGTGCAGGGCAAGGTTATCTCCGTGGACTATTCACCGGCGGCTACGGCCGGGGAACAGGCCGCCCTTTCGGACTGCGATGTGGAAGTAAAGTCCGCGAAGGTGGAGCAGGTCGCCGCCCAGCTTCCCAAGCCTGGCGCTGTAGTCCTTGATCCGCCGCGCACCGGAGCAGGGGAGGACGTGATTCGTTCCGTGGCGGCCGCTGCACCCCAGGCGGTCGTTCACGTGGGATGTGACCCCGCCACCTTCGCACGCGACTTGGGATACTGGAACCAGCACGGATACGGAATAGAAAAGATGGCACTCATTAACGCGTTCCCCGGAACGCACCACTTTGAAACGATTGCGCTCATTACCCCTGCCTAATGAGCTTTTATGGCTCCGAGGCGGGGTGTTGAACGTTGCCGCGCCGTTCTCGGAACATTGACCGATATAATATTCACCGCCCGCCGCGGGTACGGTAGAAAAGAAGAACTAAGCACAGAAGGAGTTGAAGGCCGCTCCATGACTATCTTGGATACCATTAACTCGCCGCAGGACCTCAAGGCGCTGTCTGCAGACAAGCTTGAGGAGCTGGCGGCAGAGATTAGGCAGCGCCTCATTGACAAGGTCTCCGTCACGGGCGGACATCTGGGGCCTAACTTGGGCGTGGTGGAACTGACCATTGCGTTGCACCGTGTATTTGACTCTCCGCGTGAGCCCATTATTTTTGACACTTCGCACCAGTCCTATGTGCATAAGATGCTGACTGGGCGCACGGATCAATTCGATACCTTGCGGCAAAAGGACGGCCTTTCGGGGTATACGGACCGCGGCGAGTCCGAGCATGACTGGACCGAGTCCTCCCACGCTTCGGCGTCGCTGTCTACGGTTGATGGCTTGTCTAAGGCCTTCAAGATTCGCGGCGACGGTCACCGCAATGTCATCGGTGTTGTCGGCGATGGCGCCCTCACCGGCGGCATGTGCTGGGAGGCGTTAAATAATATCTCGGAGGACAAGGGCCGCAATGCGGTCATCGTGGTCAATGACAACGGCCGTAGCTATTCGCCCACTATCGGTGGCATTTCCGAAAACCTTGGCCGTATCCGTTCCCAGCACGGTTATGACGAGCTCATGGAACAGGGCAAGCGCCGCTTGAAGCAAATGGGATGGGTAGGCGAGCGTGCCTTTGATGCCTTGCACGCCATGAAAGAGGGCGTCAAGTCCACCGTCTTGCCTACCGAAATGTTCCCGGAACTGGGCATGAAGTACATCGGCCCCATCAATGGCCACGATATCGATAGCTTGGTACATGCCCTGACTTATGCCCGCGATTATGACGGGCCCATCATCGTGCACGTGGTTACCGAAAAGGGCCACGGATTTGCCCCGGCCGTCAATGAACCGAAGGACCAGATGCACTCTACCGGTGCTATCGATCCGGTCACCGGTGTGGCTAAGGGCACCAAGCAGCCTGGCTGGACGGCCGCCTTCTCAGAGGAACTGGTAGCCGCTGCCGAGAAGCGCGATGACATCGTAGCCATTACCGCCGCAATGGCAGGTCCTACTGGGCTCGCTCCCTTCCAAGAGTGCTTCCCAGAGCGGTTCTTCGATGTGGGAATTGCCGAGCAGCACGCAATGACCTCTGCCTCCGGTCTGGCGCTTGGCGGGATGCACCCCGTCGTGGCGGTATATTCCACCTTCTTAAACCGCGCCGTGGATCAGGTCATTATGGATATTGCGCTGCTAAAGCTGCCGGTAACCATCGTGCTTGACCGCTCCGGAGTTACCGGTTCCGATGGCGCTTCGCACAATGGCGTGTGGGATATGGCGCTCATGAGCATCGTGCCAGGAATGCATATTGCCGCCCCGCGCGATGGCGCGCGCCTGCGGGAGCTCTTCCGTGAGTCGTTAGAGATTGAATCTGGCCCGTCCGTGGTCCGCTTCCCTAAGGGCAACCTGCTGCCGGATATGGAAGCGGTGGATACGTTGGGCGATGGCGTAGACATCCTGCACTATGGCGAAGCCGATGCCGGCGAGGACACCCCCGAGGTGCTCATCGTTTCCATCGGTGCCATGTCCGCGCGCAGCATCGAGGCTGCGAAGCTGCTCGGCGAGCAGGGCGTGAACGTTACCGTTATTGACCCGCGTTGGGTAGCGCCGGTGGCAAGCTCTGTGGTGGCTCTCGCCGCTGACCACGACTTGGTGGTTACGGCAGAAGACGGCCTTGTTCGAGGCGGTATTGGCTCCATGATTTCGGAAGCTCTCAGCGCAGCCGAGGTCGATACTCCTGTGCGCCGACTCGGCGTTCCGGGATACTTCCCTAAGCACGGGTCCCGCGGCGAGGTTTTGGAAGAGTTCGGGTTGACGCCTGAGCTTATGGCGGCGTCGATAAGCGAGTGGCTAGAAAACCTCACTGCTGATGCCAACGCGCGAGGAGAAGAGGACTAAACCTAGCTCACTAAATATTCCTAGAAAAGACCGTCCACGATAATCGGGGCGGTCATTTCTATTTGCCATTCGCGCGCGCCCTCCGCGCGCAGGAAGGCAGCGACGTCGCCAGGCTGCCGGATGGCGCCGGCGACAGAATCAGGTCCGCGGTGGCGCTTATTGGCGCGCACACCTACCTTCGCCCATACCGCTGCACGCACAGTGGCAGGGCGGATAAGAAGCTCGGATGGCATGCCGAGTTCAGTAGCGAGATCGGCGATGTCCGCGCGGATAGTTTGGTATATCTCCCATAGGTCCGGGTAGTCCTTGGCCCAGATGGTTTTGGAAGGAACCGGTTGTGGGGCGCGATGGACGCGTGGCCGCTGCTGCGGGGGAACGGTGCGCGCTTGGTTAAGTACAGCCATCCACCGGGCGGTCGCGCCCTTGCGCCGGCGGGGAAATCCCTTGACGCGGGTAAGTTCGCCGGCGGTGGTGGGAAGGGTGCGCGCAATTTCTACCAGCGTTTTATTTCCTAATACCCGGCCGGGCGCAGTGTCCGTGCGCCGAGCGATAGCGTCGCGCTTAGCCCACAGCGCTCGAGCAGCAGCGAGCTGACGGCCGCTGCGCAAACTGGAGATGCCCTTCAGATCGCGCCACGTGTGCGGCTGGGGAGCGAAGTCTCCGGAATGTTCCTGGACTATGGCGGAAAATTCCTCTAAAGCCCAGTCCATCTTGTCTTGTTCGGCCAAAATATCGCGCAGGGCGTCGGCTAGCTCGAGGAGCAGTTCCACATCGAGCGCGGCGTATGCTTTGAGTTCCTCGCTGAGCTGCGGGGTGGACCAGTCGGCGTCGCCGTAGCCTTTTTCCAGTTCGACGTCAAAAAGCTCTGCGACCATAGTGCCCAGGTTGGGCCGTTCAAATCCCGCGAGCCGTGCCGCCAGTTCCGTGTCAAAGATGGAGCCGGGAAAGAGACCGAGCCACCCGAGACAAGGCAAATCCGAATGGGCGGCGTGAATAATCCACTCCGTGCCGTTGAGCACTGGGGCAAGGGCGGCCGTGAGCTCCTCGCGGTGGCCCTCAGGGGCAAAAAGCATCGTGCCCGCGCCGCGGCGGCGAATTTGCACTACGAAGGCTCGATCATCGTAGCGATAGCCGGAGGCGCGCTCGGTATCGATGGCAAAGGGGCCCGTACCCGCGGCGAGGCGGGCTGCGGCAGCGGTGAATTCTTCCGGGGTAGAAGAAACCGGCGGGATGCCCTCGAGCGGCCGGCTGCGCAATTCTGGCATATTAGTGGCCGAGCTCGGTGACGCCCTCAGGGGGTAGTCCGGCAACGTTGGCCAATACCTGGGCAAAGGCCTGCACGTGGGGTGCGAGATCGAGGCCTTCGGCAGTCCACGAAGCGCGCATTTCGATCTGGTAGGCGCGCGGTGGGCCGCCAATCTCGCCAAAACGCACGGACGCGGTGGAGGTGACGGTGCCGCCCAAGTTCGTGTGGCCGGTCCCCTCCTTTTCTAAGCCCTCGTTGAGCCATTGCCACGCCACATCGGGCAAGAGTGGATCGCCGGCTACGGCGTCGTCCATATCCGCCTGGATATAGGCCACAAGGCGCATGGCGCCCTCCCAAGCTTCCTCAGCGCCCGGATCGTGGAGCAGGATGAGGCGGCCAAAGGCGTCGCCCTCTGCATCGGTGGGCACGATATCTGGGTCGTCTTCGTTTCCCACTTCGAGGCCGATTGCGTGGCTAAACGGCGCAAGGCGTTGCGGTGGGCGAATGGAGCCTAGGGTGATCTCAGGGCGCAGGTCGGCCGCGTGCATGGACTCCACTGCTTGGGTGAAAGCGGCGGGGGTAGCTGGCTCGTGGCTTTCCGCCTGCCCGTGCAAAGGGGTGGGGGCGGAGGCCTCGGCGCTGCGTGGGGTGGTCGATTCGGAATTGCTCACGACGTTCAAGCTATAGTTTCGCGTCCTCTAGCTGGGGGAGGCGCGCCGATGCGGAGGCGTGTCGTCCTCCTTATGGTCGAGAAGTGACAAGGTTTCATATCCAACTTATGATGGATGTGTTCGTTAACCCAAAGGCTTCTGCAAAGGAGAACGCAATGGCGAAGCTTGATTACAAGGAACTCAACGCGGTTCAGCAATATTCCCAGCACGCAGTTTTTAAGGTGATTCCGGGCGCGCTCGGCACCGAGCGAGCGGAGATCATCGCCCAAGCGCAGGAGTTCTTTGCCGGCGTGGAAAAAGCCGGAAAGGTAACCGTGCGCGGCATTTACGACCTCACGGCTATGCGCGATTCCGCCGACTTCATGATCTGGTGGCACGCCGAGGAATTCTCTGACCTGCAAAAGGTCTTCGGGGACTTCCGCCGCGAGACCACCCTGGGCCAGGTAAGCGAAGTGACCTGGGTGGGCAATGCCTTGCACCGTCCAGCAGAGTTCAATAAGTCCCACCTGCCCTCCTTCATCATGGGTGAGGAGCCCAAGGAGTGGATCTCGGTGTACCCCTTCGTGCGCTCTTATGACTGGTACACCATGGATGATGAAAAGCGCCGCCGCATCCTTATGGAGCACGGCATGCAGGCGCGCGACTACCCCGATGTGCGCGCAAATACCGTCCCAGCCTTTGCCCTGGGTGACTACGAGTGGATTTTGGCCTTCGAGGCGGATGAGCTCCACCGCATCGTCGACCTGATGTACTTGATGCGCTACACCGAGGCCCGCCACCACGTGCGCGAGGAGATTCCTTTCCACACCGGCCGCCGCGTCAAGGACGTAGCAGAGCTCATCGCAGTTCTGCCCTAAAAGTAACGCCGCCCAGCAGTAGCCCTGCTTGGCGACGTCCCCCCTTAGCCGCGCCCCGTCACTAGCCTGCACGTTAGGCTGCTGACGGGGCGCGCTTTCTTGTGCATGCCCCCTTAGGCGGTGCCATCTTCTACCGGCTTTTCCTCCAAGTCCAGGCAGATGGAGTTGATGCAATAGCGCAAGTCGGTGGGGGTATCGTAGCCCTCGCCCTCAAAGACGTGCCCCAGGTGAGATTCGCAGTTGGCGCACAGTACCTCTACGCGACGCATGCCTAGCGAATTGTCTTCGCGCTCAATGATTTTGTCCCCTGCGAGTGGGGAGAAGAAGGAAGGCCAGCCGCAGTGGGACTCAAACTTTTCCGTAGAGCGGAAAAGCTCGGTTCCACACGCGCGGCAAGAATAGACCCCCTCGGTGGTGGTATTGGTGTACTCGCCTACGTGGGGCGGCTCGGTGCCGGCTTCGCGCAGGACGTAGTATTCCTCAGGGCTTAAGCGCTGGCGCCATTCGGTATCGGCAATGAGCTTGAAATCGGTCATGGGCCGAGTCTAAACCGTGCTGCGCGCGGCACGCCACCAGCCGGCGACCGTAGCGAAGATTGCGACGATAAGCAGCGCCCATCCCGCCGTGGCCGTGAAAAAATTCATCCACCGACCAGCATCCGGGTGCGCTGTAGATGCCCAGGAAACGGGAGCCAAATAGAGAAAGGCCGCAAACCACGCACCCGCAGAATGGAAAACCGAACGATTGAGCACAACGGTAAACATCAATGGGAATAGCCACATGGAGTAATACTGCTGGCCAAGGGAAGACAAGAAGAAGATACCCACCATGATCGCCCCGCTTGTCGTCAGTGCCCACAAGGTCGGGTCGGAGTTGCGCCAGCGTAAAAGCCCGAGAATCGCTGCGGTCGAAAGCGCGGCAAATATCAACCACACGGTCCAATACAGTCCCGCACCAAAGTCAACGTAGGCGTGGAAGCCTGCCCAGGAAGAATTGGCATAGTCACGGGTTTCTGAGAGGTAGGGCAGGAGGTTATCCACAAAGCCGCTAGCGCCCGGCACGAGCGGCCACGCTAGAAGGTTGAGAACTACCGGTACGCCAATGCCAGTCACGAGGCTGCGCCATTGCAGCTTGACCAAGGGCAGGAAGAGCAACGGCGCAAATTGCGGCTTAATGACGATGGCCAAGCCAATGACCACGCCTGCCACCCAGCCCAGCCATGGGGTGCGCTCGGCGCGCACGAAAGCCCACAAGAACACGGCCATGCATAGCAAGAGAATGCCGTTGATATTGGTAAATGCGAGCGTATTGGTCACCGATTCCGTGACAAAGGCCAAAGCGATAGATACTGGCCACACCGCCGAAGTAAGTGTGCGGTCTACCGCAAGGGTGAGTACCGCTAGCGCTGCCACGATTGCAGCCGCGTTGGCGACGATGAATAGTCCCCGTGCCGCCGAAAAATCGATGTGCGCTAGCGGCGCGAGCAGCAGCGTCGCCCCCGGCGTATACAGGTACAGCGGGTCAACGTGGTTATAAGCCTGCTCATAGACCGGCTGGCCAGTGGACATGCGTGCCACAGCGTTATACACGGTGGTGAAATCATCCGTCGGCGTGCCATTGCGCGCGATGATGAAGACGCGATGCACAACAAGCAGGATGGCCACGGGCCAGGCGGCGGCATTGATTCGGGAATTCACGGCCCCTTAGTCTACGGCCTAGCGGGCGCGGGAATACCGCAGAAACACCGTGCCATCGTGATCGGCCGCGACATTTTCTAACTGCATGCGGCGATGGGAATGCTCGCCCTTAAACGTCGCCATGGGAGTTTCCACGCCGGTAGATAGATGTGGGTCCAGGGTCAAATACATTTGGTCGATGGCATCGACATCTACCAACTGCCCAATCATTCCTGGCCCGCCCTCACACAGCACGCGCTTAAACCCGCGGTCCTTTAAGACAGATATGTAGTCCTGCACGGTTCCTTCGCCAGCATCGCAGACTTCCGCGCCTGTGGATTCGATGGTCGCGATGCGCTTTGCGAGCTCTTGATCGTCCCGGCTGCTATGGGGGACTAGGAGGATGGGCGGGGTAGTAAAATCCGTGAAGAAGTCCGAGGTGATATCGAAATCAAGGCTGCGGGAAGGTACGGCAATAGGAGCCGGCCGCGAACCAACCCCGTTAGGTTTTACTCCGGAGTAGTCCTCTGCGCGCACCGTTTGCGCACCCACCAACACGACGTCTGCCCAGTTACGTAGAGCAGTAAAAAGCTGCCCGTCAGTGTCGTTTCCCATGTCCTTGGAAACGTGGTTCATGGTTGCCGAGCCGGTTAACGTGCTAACCATATTCGTGCGGACGGTGAATACATCACCGGAATCAGGGCCCAATAGCGAAGAGATATCCATGCCTTCCCAGTCTAGTCAAGGCACCAGATGCCCAGAACGGTAAAGCGCAGGGCGCACCCCAGACGATGGGCCTACACCAAGCGGATGAGTATTACGCCAACCAAAATTACTGCAATGCCGGCTACCTGGCGCATTGCTACGGGGGCGCCCCGCAGGCGATCGATCAGTACGGAGCCCACCATGGAACCAAGAAGGGTTGCCACCACAGTAAGCCCAGTACCAATCTGCGGTACTAAGGCCGCGTTGCCAAAGACAAACAAGGCTCCCAAGGCGCCGCCTGCCCACATCCACCATGGGTTAGCCTTACCCTCGGGACGCTCAATGCGAGGGCGCCAGCGCAAAGCAATATTGAGCACTACCAGCGCGGAAACGCCAATGCTAAAAGACACCAAAGCCGCACTAACGGGCGACCCGGTGATCTGACCAAGGTGGCCGTTAATGGCGGATTGGCTTGCGGTAAAGCAACCAAAGACAAAGCCGGCGAGGCGCCAAAGCCATAACGCCATAGCGCTGTCTTCTTGCTTCGTTGGCGCGCCGGGGCTGGCGACGATAGAAATCACTCCACCGAGGACAATTAGTGCCCCTAGGGTGCGAACTAGGGATAGTGGGGAAGTGGGGGAGTCAAATAGTCCAAAGTGGTCGACGACAAGGCCCATCATGATCTGGCCCGCGATGGGAAGGACCACGGTTTGGACCGCGCCCAGATGAGGAAACAAAAGGATATTTCCAGTAAGCGCAACCACGCCGAGCAGGCCACCGAACCAAATCCACAGCGGTTCCCCAAAGGCACGGGAAATGCCGAATTCGCCGCCGGTGACGGCTGTCGCGATGACAAGCAAAGTTATCGTGCCCACGGCAAACGAGATGAGCGAAGAGGAAAACGGCGTGCCAGTAGACGCGCGCAGGCGCGTATTAACCAGGGTCTGAACGGGTAGAACGAGTCCGGCGATAATGCCTAAGAGAATCCACAACACGTCGGGACACTTTACAGGGATATAAAGAAACCCGCCCAAGCCCCTTTGGAGTGGAGCGGTGGGCGGGAAATTGTGGTCCTAACTGGGATTGAACCAGTGACCTTTCCGGTGTGAACGGAACGCTCTCCCACTGAGCTATAGGACCTTGCGGTGGCTAAATCTACACCGCACTAAATTCAAACACCTAATTGGCTGGGCAGGAGTGCGCATCAAGGGGAGGCGGCCTGCGGTCCACTGTCTTGGGAGAATCACACCAGTGTGTTTTGGGATGGCTCGAATGTGAAAAATCGGTGCCGGAAAGAATGCCGCTGGGCTGGGGATTTGGAAACTGGCGCGGAGCACGATAATGTTTCTTCTCGCACCGCAACGGTACAAAGTTTGCGGGGCAATGCGGATGTAGCGCAGTTGGTAGCGCATCACCTTGCCAAGGTGAGGGTCGCGAGTTCGAGTCTCGTCATCCGCTCCACGCTTTTCTAAGGGTTCTCCCGTGAAGAGTGGTTCTAAATGAATAACGCGCGATTAGCTCAGTGGGAGAGCGCTTCCCTGACACGGAAGAGGTCACTGGTTCAATCCCAGTATCGCGCACAAGGACTTTGTCCTAGAAACCGGGCCTGGTTTCGCATGCGGATGTAGCGCAGTTGGTAGCGCATCACCTTGCCAAGGTGAGGGTCGCGAGTTCGAGTCTCGTCATCCGCTCCAGCACTGTATTGTGTGAGGCGGTATCGCCACGGTGGAATGGCCGAGTGGTGAGGCAACGGTCTGCAAAACCGTGCACACGGGTTCGATTCCCGTTTCCACCTCAACTTCTTAATGCCTTCGGGCATTAAGCGCGATTAGCTCAGTGGGAGAGCGCTTCCCTGACACGGAAGAGGTCACTGGTTCAATCCCAGTATCGCGCACGAGGGTCCCTTTTGGGACTCTGTAGCAAACTCCGGTTTGTTGTGCGGATGTAGCGCAGTTGGTAGCGCATCACCTTGCCAAGGTGAGGGTCGCGAGTTCGAGTCTCGTCATCCGCTCCATATAGCCACCCCTGTAACGGGGTGGCTTTTTCTATGTTTTCTTCTGCGCTTTGTGCGATACGCTTGCCTTTGCACGGTCAAAACCCTCAGCGGAGGAGGAAAGATGTTACGCGCATTAGTGGCCTAAACGACAGAATGTGTTGTTTTGCGGCGTGTCGGGCTAAACGACATTTTGTGTTGGTGGGATTTAGCGCATGCGGCCTTTGCGTATTCCCATAGAGTGGTTGTAGGCAGTGTCGATGGCACTGTCGTAGGTTGCTGGTCGGCCGTCTTCGTGGCCGCTGGTGGCTTGTTTTTCCTGGTTGGCTAGGGTTTGTGCTTTGGCGAGTGCGTCCTGGCCCCAGTTTTGCTGCCTGGCGATCTCTACAGGATCGTCAGGCAGCTGCGTATGTAGATGCAGCCACCAGTCGCAGGCGATGCGCTGTTGTTCGTCGCGCAGTCCGCGGTGGGTGTGCAGGAGTTGCTTAATTTGTGAGTTCACCCCGCCTTCTAGCTTGTTGGTCGTGCGTTCCAACCGTTGGCCTTCTTTAGCTTCGGCGAGGTAGGCAAAGAGGTGTCCTTGTTGGCTCATCTTCTTTAGCTGCAGGTAAATCCCGCGATGGGTGTAGTGGGTGTACCACCATTTTTTGTTCCGGCGCTTGGACTTAGGAATCTGGTCGAAGGGGACGTCTTTGACGTAGGTACGGGCTTTGAGCTGAGTGCTAAATACGGTGCCGAACTTTTGTAGTTTCACTATCCATTCGGCTGCCTTATCTAGGTTGTCAACGGCGAGTAGTTCAAAGGAAAGCCGTCGTAGTGCTTTGCCCATCGGCGAGGTGGGGTGAAGGCCGGTGGCACGTTGGATATTGCGCTTGACGTGGACAATGCAGCGTTGAACCGGGGTATCAGGCCACAGGCTGCGTAGTGCTTTAAGCCCTCCGGAATCCCCATCGCAGGTAACCAATTGTGGTGGGGCTAGCTCGTCCAGCAGGCGCATATACGACCAGGAGGATTCTTTCGTGCACCAGAACCAATTGATGACATGGGTGGAGTCGGCAGCTACAACAAGGCACTTGGTGTTGAAGTAGGTGCCGTCGATGAAGATTTGGTCGTAGATTCGCTGCTTATCAACGCGTCTAGGAGGTTGGATAAGCCAGAACGGTGTGAAGCGTCGTTGCAAAGTTCGCGTTGAAACACCGCAGGTTTTAGCGGTTTCTTCCAGGCTGTTGCTGGAGGTGAGCCAGGAAATGAAAAGGCGGAACCATTTGGCTTGCACGGCGTCGTTATTCACGCGGGTGAAGGTGGCCTTGCAGGTGCGGCATCGCCATCGTTGGTGCCCAGCACTCGTTTTTCCGTGTTTCGTGCATGTCCCGCCGCAGACGGGGCATCGAGGATGATTTTTACTCATCCTCTCATCGTGAACCTAGGTGCCTAGCACACCGGCATGGCTTTGGCGGTATTTCATGGTCGAAGCTGGGATATCCCTCCGGATAAGTGAAATATTCCTAATATCAGCACGCCAGACCGGCTAACCACGTAACCTCACCAACACATCCTGTCGTTTAAGCCGCATTAGTGGTACCGCTATTGCTTGGAGCTTGCGGCTTCGCGTCTTTTGTTTCTGGGACTGTTCTTTTCTTTGCGGGCCTTAATGCGGCAGATGCGGGTGACGGCAGCGGCAACGCGGCGTGGCCTTTGGCGCTTATCGGCGTAGGCACCACCTTGGTTATTTTTGCCCTGATGGCTTCTGGTCCGTTTTTTAATGCCCGACAAATGGAGAGCTCCTAAGGTAGGGCCCGTTCGAATTGAGTCAACTTGCCTTACATAGTGATAAATACCTCTTTTTATTGCGAAGGTGGAACTCGATCCCAGTTCAAGCCGACATATGTCTCGACGCTCTGCTTTTGTGATTGCCGCTCTGGCAAGTCGCGGGGCTAGTATGTCTGACAATTCAACTTGTGCATTTTCAACACAAAAGGAGCTATCTATGGGCTACCGCGTACCTTGGCTGCGCCGCACAGCTGCAGCAGTGGGCATGGCCGCACTGGTTTTGGGCGGGTCAATACCTGCCGCATTCGCGCACGACTCCGTTATTGGCGGTTCGGTCAAAGACGGCGACCAACTCGATGAGTTCCCTAAGGAAATCACCCTCGAGTTTTCTGGTATCCCCAAAGAGGACTTCAACACCTTCGCCGTAACCAACGTCGATACCGGTGAGAAACTTTTTAGCCAAGAACCAAAGCTCCATGAGCGGGATCTCACCATTGAGACCCCTGCGGATGTCCATCCTGGGCCGGGTAAATACCAGGTGGGCTTTCAGATCACGTCATCGGATGGGCACGCTACCCGCGGCGGTGTGGAATTTTCTGTCAAAGGTGTCCCCACCGAGAGCACCGAGGCAGCTGCTGCTGAATCATCGTCCCAGGATGAGGATGAGGGCCTGCCGACCGCGCTGAAAATCATCCTGGGTGTGGGCGGCGTTTTGGCAATTGCCGCAGTAGCTGCCCTATTTATTGCCAAGTCTCGTCGCATTGATTCGGAAGGTGAAAAATAATGTCCAAGATTTCTAGCATCGCCCTTGTGGGCTTCACTGTGGCCGGCCTCGCCCTGGCAGGTTGCTCACCGCAAAACCAAAATGATTCCACCGAGTCGAAGGTGGATGCTTCCACTAGTGTCGGGGAAACATCCTCCGCTGCGGAATCTAAAGAACTGACCTTTGAGGATGCTGTCGTGCGCGCCAATGAGGACAAGGACATGACTGCTATTTTTGGCACCTTGGTGAACCATACCGATAAGGACATCGCTATCACCGGTTTTTCCACCAGCCTCAATGCCAAGGTGAACCAGATGCATGAGACTGTCGATGGCAAGATGCAGGAAATGTCGAGCCCACTAGTAGTCAAAGCCGGCGAGTCCCACGAGCTGGCACCTGGTGGTGACCACTTCATGCTCATGGACATGGAAAACCACATCGCTCCCGGCGAATCCCTTGACCTCAAAGTGGAACTAGAGGGCGGCGAAGAGTTCGATCTGGGCGAGATCCAAACGCGTAGCATGCCTGCTGGGGATGAGGATTACGGCGATATGAAGGGCCACGAAATGTCCCACATGGAGCACGGAGATATGTCCCACAATAAGGAAGGCCACGACCACTAGTTATGTCTGGATTCAGCAGAAGGGGATTTCTTACCGGCGCTGCGGTATCGACCAGCGCCTTCGCGTTGGCTAGCTGTAATGACCAGGGTTCTTCCCCGGATGCTCAGGCAACGGATCGGCCGGCGCTTGCCGACGCCCTCGTGGCATTCGACGGCGACCATCAAGCGGGTATCGCTACCGCAGCGCAGGCCCACCTGAATTTGGTGGGGTTTGACCTTAAAAGGGGCGTCGACAAGCGGGGGTTTGCCAGCCTCATGAAGCTGTGGACCGAGGATGCCCGCGCGCTGTGCACGGGGGAGGCGCCGCTGGGCACGCTGGAGCCAGAAATGGTGCAACAGCCTGCCAACCTGACTATCACCTGCGGTCTAGGCGAAGAGGTTTTTAACCTGCTCGGAGTGGACAAGCCACGGTGGCTGGGAGATGTACGCCCCTATGAGCGCGAGGAGCTGGAAGATAAGTGGGGTCAAAGCGATCTCGTCCTGCAAATCTGCTGCGATGACCCACTGATGAATACCTACGCCCTGCGGCACATGGTGCGCGCAGGCGAGCACTATGCCAGCGTGAAGTGGTTGCAGCAGGGCTTTATTAACGCCTATGGCAGCCAGGAAAAGGGCGCCACCGCGCGCAATATGTTTGGGCAAAAGGACGGCACTGTAAACCCACGCAGCGAGGAGGACTTCGCAGCCCAGGTGTGGATTGATAAGGGCCCGCAGTGGGCCAATGGGGGAACGGCGATGGTGGTGCGCCGCATCCGCATGAACGTGGATACTTGGGAAAAGCTGGATCGCTCTTCCCGCGAGAATGCTATCGGCCGCAAGCTCGATACTGGTGCCCCGCTCACCGGCGAGGACGAATTCGACGCCGTGGATTTTGACGCGGTAGATGACTATGGACTGCCGGTTATCGATAAGAACTCGCACATGGCGGTAGCCGCCCCGCCGGCCGATCATCCAGAGCAGCGCATCCTGCGCCGGCCGTATAACTATGAGCTGGCTCCCGATGGCAAGGATGGGCAGCTTTCCAATATTGGCCAGGTTTTCATCTGCTATCAGCAAGATCCCACCAAGCAATTCGAGCCTATCCAGGCCCGTTTGGATAAATCGGACCTGCTGAACGAGTGGTTGACTCATATTGGTTCGGCTATGTATTTCTGCCCGCCGGGCACCCTCACTGCCGATGGGCGCGAGTCATGGTGGGCAAAATCGCTCTGCGAGCATGCAGGGTTGTAGAATAGCTATCCGTAAATTTAAATAGCGGACGCGGCCAGGTATGCCGCCGACGCACGAGCGCATAAAGGAGCGCGATTATGGCGGAACTCATCCCCGCAGTACCGGTCAATTACGATTCCTTCACCGTGCCCGCCGGCCAGGCCGTGGGCGCAGCAATGCGAGAGCTCAACCTTCCTAATAAGGGCCCTGAGGCTGTCGTAGTCGTTCGCGGTGAGGACGGCACTCTCTTTGATTTGTCGCACACCCCAGACACGGAGTCCACCTTTACCCCGGTTGCCGCCAGCGAGGAAGACGGCCGCGCCGTCATCCGCCACTCCTGCGGCCACGTTATGGCCCAGGCCGTGCAGGCCGAATTCCCCGGCACCAAGCTGGGCATCGGCCCGGCCATTGAGAATGGCTTCTACTTCGATTTCCAGACCGCCGAGCCTTTCACGCCGGAAGATCTCAAGGCGATTGAAAAGCGCATGAAGAAGATCATCAAGGGCGGCCAGCGCTTCGAGCGTCACGTCTATGAATCCGCGGAGGAAGCGGAAAAGGCGCTCGCCGAGGAGCCCTTCAAGCTCGAGCTGGTCCAGGACAAGGGCAACGTTGACCCTGACTCCGACGAGGCCGCAGAAGTCGGTTCCGGCGATCTCACCCACTATGACAACATCAACCCGCGCACCGGGCAAGTAGAGTGGTTCGATCTCTGCCGCGGCCCGCACGTACCGACCACCAAGTACATCCCGGCTTTCACCCTGACCCGTTCTTCTGCCGCCTACTGGCGCGGCGACCAGTCCAAGGCTGGCCTGCAGCGCATTTACGGCACCGCTTTTGAGTCCAAGGAAGCGCTGGAGGCCTACCAGACCATGGTGGAAGAGGCGGAAAAGCGCGACCACCGCCGCCTGGGTCAGGAACTAGATCTCTTCTCCTTCCCGGATGAGATTGGCTCCGGCTTCCCGGTATTCCACCCGAATGGCGCGACCGTGCGCATGGAGATGGAAAACCACTCTCGCAACCGCCACGTCCAGGCTGGGTACTCCTTTGTTAACACCCCGCATATCACCAAGGGTGACCTATTCAAGAAGTCTGGCCACCTGGACTTCTACGCCGACGGCATGTTCCCGCCGATGCAGCTCGATGGCGAGTATGACGAAGAGGGCAATACCGTCAAGGAGCCGCAGGACTACTACGCCAAGCCTATGAACTGCCCGATGCATAACCTGATTTTTGCATCCCGTGGTCGTTCCTACCGCGAGCTTCCGCTGCGTCTGTTTGAGTTCGGTACCGTCTACCGTTACGAAAAGTCTGGCGTGGTCCACGGTCTGACCCGTGCCCGCGGCTTTACCCAGGACGATGCCCACATCTACTGCACCGAAGAGCAGCTGGAAGAAGAGCTGACCAAGGTCCTCGACTTCATCATTTCCTTGCTGAAGGACTACGGCCTGTCTGACTTCTACCTGGAGCTTTCTACCAAGGACCCGAATAAGTTCGTTGGTTCTGATGAGATCTGGGAGCGCTCCACTTCTATCTTGCAGTCGGTCGCAGAAAAGTCCGGCTTGGAGCTGGTTCCGGATCCCGCAGGTGCAGCCTTCTACGGCCCGAAGATTTCTGTGCAGGCTCGCGACGCAATCGGCCGTACCTGGCAGATGTCTACCGTGCAGTTGGACTTCAACCTGCCGGAGCGCTTCGAGCTGGAATACACCGCGTCTGACGGAACGAAGAAGCGCCCGATCATGATTCACCGTGCGCTCTTCGGCTCCATCGAGCGATTCTTTGGCGTCCTGCTGGAGCACTACGCCGGTGCCTTCCCAGCATGGCTGGCACCGCACCAGGTGGTGGGCATTCCGGTGGCCGATGAATTCTCCCCGCACCTCGAAGAGGTTGCCGCCCAGCTGCGTCAGAAGGGTATCCGCGCCGATGTGGATACCTCTGATGACCGCATGCAGAAGAAGATTCGCAACCACACCACCGGTAAGGTTCCCTTCATGCTGGTGGCTGGCGCACGCGACGTAGAAGCTGATGCCGTGTCCTTCCGCTTCCTCGATGGCACCCAGGTCAATGGTGTGCCGGTAAAGGAAGCCGTGGAGCTCATTGCCGCATGGGTAGCAGAGCGTAACAACGAGCAGCCGACCGAAGAGCTCATCAGTGCCCGACGCTAAAGAGACACACGAAACCGACAGCTCCGCCGTCGCTGAAAACCAAGCTGCGGAGGAGACCTTCGTTGACTCAGGCGCTGGCGAGCCGGACCGCCTAGAGCGGTTATGGGCGCCTTATCGCATGGCCTATATTGCCAAGCGTTCTAAAGACCCCTTCGTGGAAGCCCCACAGGGTAGCGACGAAGACGGGCTCATCATTGCTCGAGGCAAGTCCGTGTATGCATTGCTGAACCTGTTTCCGTACAACGCCGGGCACCTCATGGTGGTGCCGTACCGTAAGGAATCGCAGCTGGAGAACCTCACGCAAGAGGAATCTCAGGAGTTGATGGCCTTCGCGCAAAAGGCCGTCCGGGTGCTCAAGCGGGTTTCACACCCAGAAGCCATCAATGTGGGCCTAAACCTGGGTCGCGCTTCAGGCGGCTCGGTGGGAGATCACCTGCACCTGCATGTGGTGCCAAGGTGGCCCGGGGATAGTAACTTTATGACTGTCCTCGATGGGACTAAGGTATTACCGCAGCTTCTGCAGGATACGCGTCGCGTGCTGGCAAAAGGATGGCGCGAGATGGAAGAGGAGGATTCGCGTGCTTAGCGTGCATGGGCGAAAGCCCGCCGCCGTGGTGGTGGAACCTATAGCCAAGGCCTTTTTGAAGCTAGGCCTGACCCCGAATGTGGTCACGGTTGTGGGTACCATAGTCACCATTGCGATTTCGGTGATCCTTATTCCTACCGGTCACCTCTTTTCCGCTGCCGTTTTGTCCGGCCTCTTCGCCGCTTTCGACATGCTCGATGGCACAATGGCGCGCTTGACTGGCAAGGCTACTGCCTTTGGTGCGACCTTGGATGCGTCCTGTGATCGCATCACCGATGGCGCATTGTTCAGTGCTATTGCATGGTGGCTGATTTATTCTGCGGATTCTTCCCGCATCACGGTTATTGCGTGCTTTGTCACCTTGGTATGTTCTCAGGTCATTTCCTATATCAAGGCTAGGGGAGAAGCGTCCGGGTTCAAGATGGTCGGCGGCCTGATCGAGCGTCCCGAGCGGCTTATTTTGGGCCTGGGCGGCATTGGCCTCGAGGGCCTCGGCGTACCGCATGCCATTGAGGTAGCGCTGTGGATCTTGGCCGTTGGCTCCATCTTTACCGTGTGCCAGCGGATGGTTATCGCCGCCCGCCAGGAACAGCAGTAGCTCGTACTGCACCACCTAAAACCAGGAGGTTGTGACACCATGTGGGACAAAGAAGACCTCTCCGCGGCGGGTTACCTCGCGGGGTGGAAGGTGGTGCGCCGTCTGCCCGAGCCCATAGCGCGCACGCTTTTTCGCTGGGGTGCGGACTACGCAAGCGGCAACGGTCGCGGAATGGAGGGCTTGCGCCGCAACCTAGCGCGAGTGGTGGGCCCGGAAAACGTTACCCGCGCGTTGGTGCGCGATTCCGTGCGCTCTTATATGCGCTACTGGATGGAGGCGTTCCGCCTGCCAGCCATCCACGGCGATGCCGGGCTGCATGAGCGCTTGCTCAGCGGCTTGGAAGGCCTTGAGCATTTTGATGCTTCGGCTCAATCCGGGCGCGGCACCATTTTGGCGTTGCCGCATTCCGGGAATTGGGATATGGCGGGCGTCTTCCTCGTTGGCCATTATGGTCAGTTCACCACCGTTGCGGAGCGCCTTAAGCCCGCAGTGCTTTTCGACGCCTTCGTGGACTACCGCGAAACCCTTGGCTTTGAGGTTCTTCCCCTCACCGGCGGCGAAGCCTCGCCTTTTGCCCGCCTCAAAGAGGTGCTGGAAGCCGGTGGCGTGGTATGCCTGCTGGCTGAGCGCGACCTGACCCGAAGCGGCGTTACCGTGGATTTCATGGGGGAAGAGGCCAATATGGCCGCAGGCCCCGCGCAGCTTGCTATAGAGACCGGCGCCGCCCTGCACGTGGTGCACTCGTGGTTTGAAGGCGAGGGCTGGGGGCTCTCTGTGTCTCCTGAGCTCGAGGTAACGGATCTGCAGGAGACAACTCAGCGTATGGCCGATGGCTTCGCCGCCAATATCCGCCGCCACCCAGAGGATTGGCATATGCTGCAGCCGCAGTGGAATGTGGACATAGAGAGGCGTCGGCAAGCGCGGGCGGCCAAAAATGCCCGCAATGCCCGCCACACCGGGCCATCGCAGGAAGGGGAGAGCTAGTGCGCATAGGAATCGTATGCCCCTACTCCTTCGATGAACCAGGTGGAGTTCAAGCCCATATCCTTGATCTAGCCACAGTCTTCATTGAGCAAGGGCACCATGTACAAGTCATTGGCCCCGCTGCGGAATCCACCCAGCTGCCGGATTTCGTAGTCAAGGGAGGGCCGGCCTTCCCCATTGCGTATAACGGCTCGGTGGCGCGCCTGTCCGTGGGGCCCCACGTCACGCGCATGGTAAAGCAATTCATCAAGGAGGGCGACTTCGATGTCTTGCACATCCATGAGCCTAACTCCCCGAGCTTTTCCATGACCGCGTTGGCCGTGGCCCAAGGCCCACTGGTGGCGACGTATCACGCTTCCGCGTCTAGCTCCCTGGTGTTGACCTTGGCCAAACCTTTCCTCGTTCCCTTCTTGGAAAAGATCCGGGGTGGCATCGCGGTATCCGATATGGCGCGGCGGTGGCAGGTGGAGCAATTGGGCGGAGACCCGGTCCTTATTCCCAACGGCGTGGATACGTCGGTCTATGCCCAAGCACGGCGCCGCAGCCCGGCTAAGGCCCTCAGCGATCCCCTGGAAGTTGTCTTCTTGGGACGGTTGGATGAACCGCGCAAGGGCCTCGATATCCTGCTGAGCGCGCTGCGCCAAGTACACCACGATATCCGCGTGACCATCATGGGCGGCGGCCGCGTCCGCGAGGTCGAGGGCGTGGATTTTGTCGGCCGGGTCAGCGACGCCGAAAAGGCAGAAATCCTGGGCCGTGCCGATGTCTACGTGGCCCCAAATACCGGCGGCGAAAGCTTCGGCATCGTGCTGGTAGAGGCCATGGCGGCCGGCGCGGCTGTTGTTGCCTCTGACCTCGAGGCTTTCCGTGCGGTGTGCAATGCCGATTCCGACGAGGTTGCCGGCGCGCTGTTCCGCAACGAAGACAGCGAGGATCTGGCTCGTGTCCTCAACGAGGTGCTTGATGACGCCGAGTATCGGGCCCAGTTGGTGCGCAATGGCGTCCAACGCGCCAGCACCTATGACTGGGACCATGTAGCGGCGGCCGTGATGCAGGTCTACGAGACTGTCCAAGACGGCACCAAGGTGAGGGTAAAGCGTTGATGACCATTGAAATCGCCCTAGTCCTCTTCCTACTTATCATCGTAGGTTTGTGGGCGCTTTTTACCGCCCAGCGGCTTAACTCGCTGCACATCCGCACTGATGCCTCGCTGGCCCAGCTGCAGGCGGCACTTGACCGCAGGGCAGCGGTGACAGCGGCGGTCGCACCATCGCTTGCGGCGCTAGCTCAGCGAGCAGAGTCTACTGAGCTCTATCAAGGACACTTCGAACCGCGCACGATGGCCGAGCGGGAACTATCTGCCGCCATAGTGAGGGAGTTTCCCGCGGACCGTCGCCCTGCCGCGCTTGCCGACGCCGAGGGCCGCATCCAACTTGCCCACCGCTTCTACAACGAGGCGGTCAGCGACACTCGCGCGCTGCGCCTGCGCCCTGCGGTACGCCTCTTTCATCTGGGTGGCACCGCAAAACTGCCGGAATATTTTGATTATATGCTGGCCGAGTAGGCAGCAGTTCTACCTCAAGATTTAGGACGCAAGTGCGTGCCGGCCGCGTCGGCGGCGGAATACCGGCTTCGCCGCGGTGCTAGCAGCCGCGCCATCCGCCGGGGAGGAAGGCGCCTGTCGCTGCTGCAATTCTGCCTGCTCGATCTTTGAAGCCAGGGCCACCTCGACTGCAAACCAGACAAGTCCGATAATGGCCATGACAACGATGAGGATATTGCGGGCTACCAATAGGTAGACGGCGAACATGTTCTCGCCCACGTGGTTCCAGATGTAGTCATAGTTGAATGGGTAGACCAAGGTTCCCAGCACAGCGGCGATGATGGTACAGCCTGCTAACAAGGCTTGGAATATCTGCAAGGGGGCGAATCCTTGCGGCAGGCGCTGGCGGATCACCACGGCAAGCAAGGGGCCCAGCCAGACGATGTATTGCGGGGAGAAAACCTTATTCGTCGCGATAAGAAGCAGGACCATAACGGTAAAAAACGCCATGGTCGTGCGGGTGGTCCATCCGCCGGCGCACAGCCGGTACAGCGCCCAGCCCACTGCGAAGACGAGCATGGCAATGGTGCCGATAGTGCTCCAGGTCATTGCGGTATCTACGCCAGGCCCGGAAATTTCAAAGCTCTTGGACGGCGCGTAGCCCAGGTGCCACCGCCCTGGAGTGCGATGTGCCTGCAGCAGCAGGAACGTCGCCGGGATGGACTCCAACTGGAGACCGCGCACGCCCTGATAGTTCAGCGGTGAAAGCAGGCGCTCGGTACCAGAGGCAGCAATCGTGACGGTGCAGACTGCGACGATGGTGCAGAAAAACGCGAGTAGGCGTTGCCAGGTTGCGGATCTGTTGAAGCGGCCCACTAAGCCGGCAGCGAGGACTCCTGGCCATAGCTTCATAGTGGTGGCAAAACCCAGTACCGCCGAGGCGATGAGCGGGCGGGTAGCTAGAAGGGCAGCTGCCCCGGCCACGGCTAGGGCGGGGAATATATCGAGACGCCACACAAAGGTGTGGCCAGCTGCGGTGCCAAAGAGGACCCAGAACCAGGCGGCCTGGAAACTGCGCGGTTGAGTCGCGTGGTGGCGCAGAAGGAGGGCTAAAAAGGCGGCGTCCACAAGCAGGGTCATGATGGTGAAGCCGATATAGAATGCGGTGATATTCTCACCGGTGAGCCAGCCCAAGACCACCGTGGGCCAGGTGCCCGCGTGAGGGTATTCGGTCATGTTTGTCGGGTCATCGCCAAAGCGTCCAGCAAAATAATATGCGACATCGCCCCTGGGATTGTGGTCAATCTTGAGTAGGTAAATAAGGACAAGGCGGGCGATGACCCACCCAATCCATACTGCTGGAACAGAAGCGATGCGTTTCACTCGAAAGACTTTATTCAATGCGCGCTTACTTCGGTAGCGGACATAGTTTCTTCTAGAAAATTCCTCCACTTTTGCGCCCAGAAGTGGGGGACGGATTTGAAAAGGAAACTGACGGCTCGTCCAGTGAGTAGTGTGGACGGCAAACGCTGGGAGAAGTGACGTAGGACATAGGGAGTGTGCAGATGGCATCCATTCGCGAGATTCTGGCCGTCGAGGAAACGAATTTGGCCGATGTGTTTAGAGGCCCTGCTGTGGAGTCGCGGATTGAGCGTACCTTCGGCGGACAGATTGCTGCTCAAGCAGTGGCCGCAGCCCAGTTGCACTGTGTTCGGCAAAGACATCCACTCCCTGCATGGCTACTTTGTAGGCCCTGGCGATGCGAGCCAACCAATTGAGATCCGGGTCGAACGCATTCGGGAGGGGAAATCATTCGCCAACCGGCAGGTACGCGTCTACCAGGGACATGTGCTCCTTTTTACTCTTATGGCTAGTTTCCATCGCGACGGGGATCGCGGCCCGCAGCATCAGGATCCTGTGCCAGAGGTGCCAGGGCCCGAGGAAGTAGCTCGGATTGGCGGCGGAGCCCCGTACTCCACCAGGATTATCCTCAAGGAGTGGGAGGAATGGGATATTCGCCTCCTGCCAGAAGAAGGACGCGATCCGGTGGCTGCAGAGCGCACCGGTGCAGGCTATCGGCATATTTGGTTCCGCAATACTGGCAGACTGCCTGCGGATTCTTCCTTCCATTGTGCGGCGCTGACCTTTATGTCTGATATGACGCTGATTCGCTCGGCCCTTATTCCGCATCAGGGAGAAAAAGTGCAATTGGCCAGCCTTGATCATGCGATATGGTTTCTGCGCCCATTCCGCGTGGATGAGTGGTTGCTATATGAGCAGGTATCACCCACGGCGTCGAATGCGACGGCGGTTGCGCGTGGCAAAATTTTTACAGAGCAGGGTGAATTGGTGGCGTTGGTGAATCAAGAGGGGCTTACACGTTACTTAGATGAAAATTTGGGCAGCGGCTCTGCCCATGGCAATTGGCACAACGTATAAGAACGTCCCGCTTATAAGGGGGTCGCTTTCACGCATTCGTGCAGCACACGTATAATTGCCACCAGTTTCAGCACCCGATTAGAAAGGGACTACATGTCAGGCCACTCGAAATGGGCAACTACCAAGCATAAGAAGGCTGCCAACGATGCCAAGCGTGGCAAGGAATTTGCCAAGCTGATCAAGAACATCGAAGTGGCGGCTCGTACCGGCGGTGGTGACCCAGCGGCTAACCCAACACTTGATGACATGATCAAGAAGGCCAAGAAGGCCTCCGTCCCCAATGACAACATTGAGCGTGCTCGCAAGCGCGGTTCCGGTGAAGAAGCCGGCGGCGCCGATTGGGAAACCATCATGTACGAAGGCTACGGCCCCAACGGCGTAGCCATGCTCATTGAGTGCCTTACGGATAACCGCAACCGTGCGGCGACCGACGTGCGTACCGCGATGTCCAAGAACGGCGGCAACCTGGGTGAGTCCGGCTCTGTGGCCTACATGTTCACCCGTACCGGCTACGTCTTGGTAGAAAAGGGCGAGCTGACGGAGGATGATGTCTTGATGGCCGTGCTGGAAGCAGGCGCGGAAGAGGTCAAGGACCAGGGCGAGAAGTTTGAGATTGTTTGCGCGCCGACGGACGTGCAGGCAGTCAAGGACGCGCTCAAGGACGCCGACATTCAGGTCGATGACTCCGACAATGACTTCCGTGCATCTGTCGAGGTACCGCTAGAGGCCAATGACGCCAAGAAGATTTTCCGCCTCATCGATGCTTTGGAAGACTCCGATGACGTGCAAAACGTCTACACCAATATGGATCTTTCCGATGAGGTTCTAGCCGAGCTGAACGAGGACTAACCACCTCGCCGCAAGGACGGCTCTTAGCGCCGGTAGCGCTCCGTGGGTATTGCCCGCAGGAGACGTTGCCGGCGCTTCGTTATGCGAAAGCTGGATGCTACGCTTGTAGAACACCTGTGTGTAGTCCATAATGGGGCAGTAGGCGGTGCACAGTGGTGCCAACATGACAATGGGGGAGAGATGAACCTAGAAGGAATGCGCGTGATGGGGATTGACCCAGGCTTGACGCGCTGCGGACTTTCCGTGGTTCAGGCTGGTCGTGGCCGAGCAATCCTTCCCGTTTCTGTCGGCGTGGTGCGCACCCCTAGCGATAAGGACTTGACGGAGCGCCTCCTGCGCCTTTCGGTGGCGGCGAAGGAGTGGATGGATGACTATTCGCCAGATGTGGTTGCGATCGAGCGCGTCTTCGAACGCGGCCAGGTGTCCACAGTCATGCAAACGGCCCACGTCGTAGGCGTGCTGGTGCTAGCTGCCGCCGAACGCGATATTCCGGTGTACATGTACACCCCGTCCGAGGTGAAAAAGGCCATCTCTGGTAACGGACGTGCAGATAAGAAGCAGATGACCACCATGATTACCCGTATTCTGGGGTTGACTGAACCACCCAAGCCTGCCGACGCCGCCGACGCTCTTGCGTTGGCAGTGTGCCACTGTTGGCGTGCCCCGGCCATTGTGCGGATGGACCATACCGGTCTCGGGCTTGGTGCTAAGACCAGCGGCGTGCGCGGCCAGGGCAAGAAGCGCTAGGGAATTTTACTGAGAGTGGAAGGATAAGAAGCCAATGATTGCTGCACTGCGTGGAGAGGTAATCCATATTGGACTCGACCATGGGGTTATCGACTGTGCAGGCGTGGGGTACAAGTTTTTAGCTACCCCAAAAACGCTGGGCACCTTGCGCCGCGGGGAACAAGCCACGGTTCTTACTAACTTGGTGGTCAAGGAAGATTCTCTGACTCTCTATGGCTTTAGCGCTGATGAGGATCGCGAGATGTTCCATGTGCTGCAGTCTGTGTCCGGCCTAGGTCCCAAGCTGGCCCTAGCGGCGCTGTCCGTCATGGGGGCAGGGGAGCTTGCTGCGGCAATTGGTGGGGAAGATGTGAAGGCGCTGCAGTCTATCCCGGGCGTCGGCAAGCGTATGGCCCAACGCTTGGCGCTGGAGCTGAAAGATAAGGTAGCGGCCTTTGCACCAAGCGAGCCCGCCGCCGCAGGCTCCGTTGATACCGCCGTCGCGCCGAACGGTGGTGCCGTGGTAGAAAGCGTGACTGAGGCACTCATTGGCCTCGGGTTTACCGATAAGGGAGCGCGTCCCGTGGTGGAATCTGCCTACGCGGAAAATCCCGATGCCGATACGTCCACTCTCTTGCGCGCGGCGTTGGCGCAGCTGGGCAAGAAGAAATAACCGGCAGGAAGGCTGAAAAATATGTCCGATATTGAGCGCACCGAGTTCAATCTCCCTGAGGGCGTCGACGCGGCGCACGCCTCCCAGCGCAATAGCGATGTGGATGCCACCGCACACTCCGAGGAGCATGATATTGAACGCTCCTTGCGTCCAAAGTCGCTCGAGGAATTTATCGGCCAACCCAAGGTGCGCGAGCAGCTCTCCCTTGTGCTTAAGGGGGCAAAGAACCGTGGGGTCACGCCGGACCACGTTTTGCTTTCAGGGCCGCCGGGCCTGGGCAAGACCACTATGGCGATGATTATTTCCCAGGAGCTGGGCACTTCGCTGCGTATGACTTCCGGGCCCGCTTTGGAGCGCGCCGGTGATTTGGCCGCAATGCTTTCCAACCTAATGGAAGGCGATGTCCTGTTCATCGATGAGATCCACCGCATTGCCCGGCCAGCAGAAGAAATGCTGTACATGGCAATGGAGGACTTCCGCATTGACGTCATTGTGGGCAAGGGGCCTGGTGCTACTTCTATTCCGCTAGAGATCCCGCCTTTTACCTTGGTTGGCGCGACTACGCGCGCCGGCATGCTCACCGGCCCATTGCGCGACCGCTTCGGTTTCACCGCGCAGATGGAGTACTACGACACGGCTGATCTCACCCAAGTGATCAAGCGCGCCGCCCACATCTTGGACGTGGAAATTGACCACGATGCGGCGGTAGAAATTGGCTCTCGGTCGCGTGGAACCCCGCGTATTGCTAACCGATTGCTGCGCCGCGTTCGAGACTATGCCGAGGTCAATGGCACCGGGCTGATTGATCTCAGCGCGGCCCAAGGAGCGCTCGAAGTCTTCGACGTAGATGACATGGGACTTGACCGCCTCGACCGGGCGGTGCTCAATGCCTTGATTAAGGGACACGGCGGCGGACCGGTTGGCGTGAGCACACTGGCCATCGCAGTGGGCGAGGAGCCCTCGACGGTGGAGGAGGTGTGTGAGCCTTACCTGGTGCGTGCCGGGATGGTTGCGCGCACTGGACGCGGCCGCGTAGCTACCGCTGCAGCATGGCGGCACTTAGGGCTTACCCCGCCGGAGGGCGCGGCCGGGCTGTTTTAATTCAGAGGCTAGCCTGCTTGGCGATGCCCCCTTGGGGTTTCTGTGCACACCGCCGTCTGGCACACTAGGGTGCTATGGAAATCATCATTCTCATCATTATTGGCATCCTCTTCGTCGTTCCCTCGTTTATGGCCATGCGAAAGCAGCGCCAGCGCCAAAATGAGATGCAGGCCCTCCAGAATTCCCTGCAGCCGGGCGACGCCATCGTTACGGCGGGCGGCGTGCACGGCGTGGTGCGCAGCACTGGCGACAAGGTTGTGGATCTAGAAATCGCCCCTGGTGTGGTGGTTACTTTTGACAAGATGGCCGTGATTCGCACCGAACAAGAGACCAATGACCTGGCGCGTCCCGCTGCTGGGGAAGAGAAGAACGATGCGGCAGATAACCTGCCAGATGAGAAATATCCTCCGTTTGACGGCCAGGAGAAGAAATAGCCGGCTATTTCCTAAGAGTTGCCTTAACGTTTGCTAGATAGGTGGGGCCTTCGCGGAGCGTAGACCCCATCACACTTTGAGTCTTTTCCGGACCTCGTTAAGGAAAACTCCGCCTGATGACGTACGATTGTGCGTTGTTGACGTGCCTGCGCCATGTGGCGGGGCCGTATTTAATGTTTAAACACCCTGTTATAAGCAGCACAGGAGATTATCGTTGTCCGCAAAAACCCGTGGCGCTATGAAAAATAGCAAACGCCAATGGCCGAAGCGCGCGCTCGCGCTCTTCGTTCTCATTGTGGTTGTTATCTATGCGCTTATCTTTTTAACTGGTAGCCGTCAAAGCACACCAAAGCTTGGCATCGACTTGCAGGGCGGTACCCGCGTAACGCTGGCGCCGCAAGGCGAGGAACCCACCCAAGACCAGCTCAAGCAAGCACGCAATATTTTGGAACAGCGTGTTAACGGCATGGGTGTTTCTGGTTCTGAGGTTGTCATCAACGGCAATACCCTGGTCATTACCGTTCCTGGTGAGGATGCCTCTCAGGCACAGGCCGTGGGCCAGACCTCGCAGCTGTTCTTCCGTCCGGTGGCAAAGCCCTCCATGCCGGACATGGAAAAGCTCAATAAGGAGCTGGAAGATATGGCCAATCGCTGGGTGAAGTACGACGTACTCAGCGCAGACGAGGCCAATAAGCAGATGGAACAGATGACCCAGTCCATCGCTCAGCAAGAAGCACAGATGACTGGCAAGGAGCCAAAGAAACAGAAGGCTCCTAAGGTCAGCGCCAAGCCGCTTGAGGAGCCAAGCAACTCCATTGAGCAGACTAAGCGCCGTGATGAAGTCACGGAGATGCTCCTGAAGGACCGTCAGTCCGAGGACCCGACCACCCAGGCAGCAGCCTCCGCGCTGATGACCTGCCAGGGCAGCAGCGACCCACTGGCCGGCGCCGATGATCCTGCAAAGCCATTTGTTACTTGTGACTACTCCAACGGCAATCCGTACGTTCTGGAGCCCGCACCGCTTCTCAATGGCATCAAGGACGAAAACGGCACCCGCCTCACCGGTAACGAGATTGATACCAATTCTCCGATCGAAGGCGGCCTGAACGGTCAATCCGGTCAGATGGAGATCAACTTCTCCTTCAAGACCGGTGATGGCCCGAACGGTTCTCAGACCTGGGCGGACCTGACCCAGGAACACCTGAAGGACCAGGTAGCCATCACCCTTGACTCTGGGGTTATTTCCGCGCCGTTCATTCAGGGCACAACCCCAGTTGGTTCTGCTACCTCCATTACTGGTGACTTTAGCCAGGAAGAGGCACAGAGCCTGGCAAATAACCTGAAGTATGGCGCACTTCCGTTGTCCTTCGCCGGTGAAAATGGCGAACCAGGCGGCACCGTGGAGTCCATTCCGCCCACACTGGGCAAGGCAGCACTTCAGGCCGGCCTCATTGCAGGCCTCGTTGGTCTGGTACTCGTGATGGCGTACTCGCTGTACTACTTCCGCGCGTTGGCTGGTGTATCCCTCATCTTCCTCATTGCCTCTGGCCTCCTTACCTATGGCTCCCTGGTTCTGCTGGGCCGCTGGATCGGTTACTCGCTGGACCTTTCCGGCATCGCCGGTCTGGTCATCGGTGTGGGCGCAACCGCTGACTCCTTCGTGGTCTACTACGAGCGCATCAAGGACGAGCTCCTCGAGGGACGCACCTTCCGCTCCGCTACGCAAAAGGCGTGGGAGCGCGCTCGTGCCACCATTGTGACCGGTAACGCGGTGACCCTGATTGGCTCTGTTGTGGTCTACTTCCTCGCCATCGGTGAGGTGAAGGGCTTCGCCTTTACCATGGGCCTGACCACCGTCTTCGACCTGATCGTATCCTTCTTGGTCATGGCGCCGCTGATGCAGATGGTCGGCCGACGTCCGGCTGCCGCTAAACCTTCGATGAATGGCCTCGGCGGTATCTACGCACTGGTGGAAGAGCGCCGTGAACGCGGCTACTTTGGCTCGGGACGTCGTCAAGCGAACGCTGCTGAATCCGCGAGTGCAAAGGAGCCAGCCACCAAGGAAACGGCAGGAGATTCTGCCGCAGGAACCGCACGTCCCGTAGATGCTGCGGAAGATGAGGAGAAATAAGCATGGCTGTTTCGACTAAGCACAAGATTTCCCGGATGGACCGCCTCTACGAGGACGAGCGCGGTTATGACTTCATTGGCCGCACCAAGCTGTGGTACGGCATCACTGCAGCACTAATCGTGGCAGCAGTGGCCGCGATCCTCATTCGTGGTTTCTCGCTCTCGATTGACTTCGAAGGTGGCACCACGTTGTCGATGCCGGCAGGCGACCTCAAGGAAGATGAGGTAAGCCAGGTCTTCGAAGACTCCACCGGTGTAGAACCCGAGCAGGTTCACATTGTGGGCGCTGGCGATTCCGAGACCTTGGAAATCGTTTCTGAGCGCTTGAGCCAAGAGGACGTGAATGCGGCCCGCGCGGCTATCTATGACAACTTCCAGCCGAAGGATGAAAACGGCAAGGCCACCCCGGATGCCATTGGCTCGTCCACGGTTTCCGAATCTTGGGGTTCTTCTATTACCCAGCGCATGCTCATTGCCATGCTGGTCTTCCTGGTAGCCGCGACCGTCTACGTGGCCATTCGCTTGCAGAAGACCATGGCTTTTGCCGCAATTATCGCGCTGATTGCAGACGGCGTGATCATCGCCGGTATTTACGCCCTGTTTGGCTTCGAAGTTTCCCCGGCCGTCATCATTGGTCTGCTTACCGTCCTGACCTTCTCCATGTATGACTCGGTCATCGTCTTTGACAAGATCAACGAGAACACGGAAGGCCTCGAGGGCCAGCGCAAGAAGACATTTGCTGAGCTGACAAACTTGGCTATTAACCAGACGGTCATGCGCTCGATTTCTACCTCGGTGATTTCTGCGCTGCCTATCATCGCACTCTTCGTGGTGGCCGTGTGGCTCATGGGTATCGGTACTCTCCGCGATCTGGCGCTCATTCAGCTCATCGGCGTGGTCGAGGGCATTTTCTCCTCCATCTTCTTCGCTACGCCGCTGGTCGTGACCCTCGCCAACATGTCCAAGAAGATCAAGCGTCACAACAAGCGGGTCGCGGACTACCGTGCCGGCAAGGACCAGGATGCAGCAGCAGAATTCGGCGCAGCTACCGCCGATCGCACCGTGGTCTCACCGGTGAGCGCAAAGGCCGCCCCGGCTGAGAACGACGATAATCCGTCCGAGTCCACTGGGCACCCTGGCGCAACCTGGCGCCCGGGCCGGTAACCTCCGGTAGTAAGATTTTGGCGGAATTGTAGCTGAAGTGAGGGCAAATAACGGTGCTTAAATCAAAGAGCAGTTCTAGCGAACGTCACTGGGGAAGGAAGGCCATTGCCTCGTGCGTTTCAGCTCTAGCTCTAGCTGCTTCTGCCTGTAGCGGGCAGGGCGGCGAAGAGGACTCGCCTAGTGTTCCCCAGGAGCCAGAATCCTATGGATACTTTGGCTACCAGGTAAATTCCCGCTTGGCCACCACTAATTCTGGCACCTCCTTTGGTGACGCTACCTCCGCCGGTTTGTTGTCTACGCGGCTTTATCCAGGCCTTTTTGTGCCCGGCCCTTCTGGCGAACTGATTCCCAACGCGGATCTAGTTGAGACCGAGGAGCTTCCGCCCGTTGCCGGCAGCGACCAGCGGAGTGTTCAGCTCACTTTGGAAGAGGATGCCGTCTTTTCCGATGGTACCCCCGTTACCTGTGACGACTACTTTTTGGCGTATGTGGCCGGTACTCATCCAGCTGAATTCGCCTCCCATATGCCGTTGATGAATGACATCGCAGATTTTAGCTGTGAGCCCCAAAGCAAAACGTTCACCCTGACCTTTAACAAGGATCAGGGGCAGCGCTGGCGCCACATGTTTGGCGCCGGCACGGTCATGCCGGCCCATGCGCTGGCCAAGAAGTCCGAGTTGAGCATTGAGGAACTCAACGCCGCCCTGACAGTAGAAGACATGCAGGCGCTTGCGCCGGTTGCTAAGGAATGGCGCTATGGCTTTTCCGTGGCCGAGGATCAACTAGATCCCGAGCTGCAGGTCTCCTTTGGGCCCTATGTCATTGACAAGGTAGGCGACGAAGGGGAGATCATTCTCAAAGCAAACGAAAAGTACTTCGGAGACGCCCCAGCGGAAGATCATGTTGTGGTCTGGCCTTCGGAGGCTGATGCACAGAAGCTCGCAGATAAAGGCGCGTTGCGCGTAGTCGATGCCGCAAGCGAGAATCCTGACTGGCTGGACAGCACGAAGGATGAGGCAGGGGAGTCCCCCTACGAGGCCACTCCAATGGTTGGCGAGCTAACCGATACGCTCACGCTATCTGAAGCCGGAGTATTCGCGGAGCCGTGGGCGCGCGAGAGCTTCGCGGCCTGCGTCGATCAGCAGGCGGTTGCGCAAGCAAGCTCTGCGGCCTCCGGTGTGGAGGTGCCACCGGCTTACCTGCGTACCGTTTCCGCGACCAACCCAGTTGCCGGCAGCCTAGAAAAGGTGGGGAAGGATCACCAGGGCACCGATTTAGCCAAGGCCGGCGATCTCAACGGGACCACTATCAAGGTGGGCTACTTGGGACCGGATAAACGTTATGCCGCCATGGTGGAACAACTTCGTGCATCCTGTGAGCCGGCCGGTATCACCATCGAGGACGCGTCTGCGGAGTTCATGTCCCAGCACTACTTGGAAATGGATCCGGAAACCTGGGCGCCTACCGTCGATGCCTTTCTCGGCCCAGTCGATCCCCAGACGGAGTATTCCACTGTGGAGTCGAGCATGAAGAACTCTGCGGAGCTGAAGAAGACAGAAGAGGCTCTGTGGAAGGATGTTCCATCCATTCCTCTCTCAGCGCAGCCGCGGGTCTTCCTCGTCCGTCGCGACGTGGAAGGTGTCCTGCCGTACACTGGCGTCTCGGGCATCGGTTGGAATATGGATCGCTGGCACAGTACCGCCCCAACGGACAAGGAATAGGCCCCTCATAGCGGGCGATTACGACCTCTCGCAAATATTTCTCAAGGAAGATTATGAGTTCGCACTACGAATCAGCAGCACAAGCACTCAAGGACAAGGTTCGCCTCGCTCAAGACTTCCCCGAGGAGGGCATCCTCTTTGAGGACCTCACCCCGGTCTTGGCGGATCCAGAGGCATTTCGCACCGTAGTGGACGGCTTGGCGGCCGCCTGCGAGGAATTGGGCGCAGATATGATTGGCGGCCTCGACGCCCGTGGATTCCTCCTCGGCTCGGCCGTCGCCTACAAGTTGGGCCTAGGCATCTTGGCCATCCGCAAGAAGGGCAAGCTTCCCCCACCGGTATATACCGAAGAATATGAGCTGGAGTATGGCTCCGCGGCGCTGGAGATTCCAGCCAGCGGCGTTGACATCAAGGGCAAGCGCGTGGTGCTTGTCGACGACGTCCTGGCCACCGGTGGCACCCTCCACGGTGCCAAGCTTTTGCTTGAGTCAGCAGGTGCCGAAGTCGCTGGCAATGTGGTGGTGCTGGAAGTCAAGGGGCTCAACGGTCGTGAGCGTTTATCCGGCCCACCGCTCATTGTGTTGAATGCCACAGACTAAGATGGGATGCCTAAGCTAGATCGAACGATCTAGTTGGACATGAGGCCACAAGGCCCGTGGCACTGTGAAGGGCGGTAGATTTGGCCATGGACAAACCCGTAAAGCGCCAGTCCGGCGGCGGAATGCGCAGCATGTCGGCTCGCCTAGCTCGTTCGCTTACCGGCGGCCGAGTGAAGGTAAATCCGGTGCTGGACCCGTTGATGTCCATCCACCGCAAGTTTCACCCCAAGGCCGATGCTGATCTACTCAATCGCGCCTATGACACCGCGGAGAGGCTCCATGAGGGTGTCTTTCGCAAATCCGGAGAACCGTATATCACCCACCCGCTCGCCGTGGCGACGATCGCGGCGGAGATCGGTATGGACACCACCACTATCGTCGCAGCACTGTTGCACGACACCGTGGAGGATACTGACTACTCCCTAGAGGACCTCACCCGAGACTTCGGTCCGGAGGTGGCTCGCTTGGTCGATGGCGTGACCAAGCTGGACAAGGTGGCACTGGGCTCGGCCGCAGAGGCCGAGACCATTCGTAAAATGATTGTCGCCATGGCCACCGACCCCCGAGTCCTGGTCATCAAGGTCAGCGACCGCCTGCACAATATGCGTACCATGCGCTTCCTCCCGCCCGAAAAGCAGGCTAAGAAGGCGCGGCAGACCCTAGAGGTTATCGCGCCGCTAGCTCACCGCCTAGGCATGGCCAGCGTGAAGTGGGAGTTGGAAGACCTGTCCTTTGCCATCTTGTATCCGAAGAAGTACGACGAGATCGTACGGATGGTGGCAGATCGTGCCCCCTCGCGCGATCGCGCGCTGAAAGAGATCATTAGCCAGGTCAGCGGGGCGCTGAAGGAAAACGGCATTGAAGCCGAGGTTATGGGCCGACCAAAGCATTACTGGTCCATTTACCAAAAGATGATTGTGCGCGGCCGCGACTTCGCGGAGATCTTCGACCTCGTAGGAATCCGCATCTTGGTCGAGGACGTCAATAACTGTTATGCCGCGATCGGCGTGGTCCACTCGATCTACCAGGCATTGCCGGGGCGCTTTAAGGACTATATTTCCTCGCCGCGATTCGGCGTGTATCAGTCGCTGCACACCACGGTGCTGGCAAATGGCGGCGCTACCTTGGAAGTCCAGGTACGTACCCACGAGATGCACTATAACGCCGAGTTCGGTGTGGCTGCTCACTGGCGCTACAAAGAAACCAAGGGCAAGAACTCGGGCCACCAGGAAGAAGTAGACCAGATGGCGTGGATGCGCCAACTTCTGGACTGGCAGAAGGAAGCCGCCGATCCCAATGAGTTCCTCGACTCGCTGCGCTACGACCTGACCGCCAAGCAAATCTTCGCCTTTACCCCGAAGGGCGATGTGGTAAACCTGCCTGCCGGTTCTACACCGGTGGACTTTGCCTACGCAGTACATACTGAGGTGGGGCACAGGTGTATCGGTGCCAAGGTCAATGGCAAGCTCGTCGCGCTCGAATCGAAGCTAAAGTCCGGCGACAAGGTGGAAATCTTTACCTCAAAGGATCCCAACGCCGGTCCGTCCCGCGATTGGCAAGACTTCCTCGTGTCTGCTCGAGCCAAGACCAAGGTGCGGCAGTGGTTTGCTAAGGAACGCCGCGAAGAACACTTGGAAGCCGGCCGCGATGCCCTGGCTACCGAGGTCCAACGTGGTGGCTTGCCCATGCACCGCCTCTTTACTGCCAGCTCCATGAAGCAGGTAGCGGAGCAGCTGCACTATACCGACGTCGATTCGCTGTATACCGCCATCGGCGCGGGCCACGTATCTGCTCAACACGTGGCCAACCAATTGGTTGCCATGTTCGGCGACCAAGACGATGCCATCGACACCCTGGCCTCACGCACGCCACTGTCTGAGATTGAGCACTCCCGTGCCCAACACACTGAAGACTCGGCATCGGGCACCGGCATCTTGGTGGAAGGCAGCCCCGATGTGATGGCAAAGCTCGCCAAGTGCTGCCAGCCCGTGCCGGGCGATGCCATTTTCGGTTTCGTTACCCGCGGCGGGGGAGTCTCCGTGCACCGAGCCGATTGCACAAACGCGGAAAAGCTCAAGGCAGAACCAGAGCGCATGTTGGAGGTGGCCTGGTCTTCTGGTACCTCCGCAACGGGCGCTTTCTCGGCGACGCTGCAATTGGAAGCCCTCGACCGTCAGGGCCTCCTTTCAGAGCTCACTCGGGTAATGAGCGATGAGAACATCAACGTTTTGACCATGAACTCTAATCGTGGCGATGACCATATTGCGACGGTAAGGTTCACATTCTCCGTTTCGGATACCAAGCAATTGGGAACCTTGATGACCACACTGCGCAATACCGAAGGCGTCTTTGACGTTTACCGCGTAACCGCCTAAGGCGCTGTGCCCCACCCTCAAGGAGGGGCGGGGCAAGCAACGCAAAGGCATCGGGGAGGTTACCTGTATGTGAATTCTTGACTGCTGCAAGGTAAAACTCCAGCAAGCAAGCTTAAATTCTCCTGCCAAGTAGTTAGCGAAGCGATATAAATTATCCTGTCGCTTTCTACTATCTAGGAGTACTTCAATGCAGTTCCGTCGCATCGGCCAGCTTGTGGCCGCCACTACCGTTTCCGCTGTTGCTCTCTCCGGCGCGCAGGCGGTGGCACAGGAAAACAAGACCACCATCTCCGTCACCAATATCACCGATATTCACGGTCACTTGGAAGACAAGATTGGTGACCCAGCCAAGGCCGGCGATGAAATCGGCGTGGCTCGCTTGCAGTCCCTTATCAAGCAGGTAAATGAAGGACAGGAATTCAACCTGACCTCCTCGGGCGATAACGTGGGCGGCTCTGCCTTTGTCTCTGCAATTTCTGATGACAAGTACACCCTTGAAGCCCTCAACGAGATGGGTATGAAGGTGACTGCTGTAGGTAACCATGAGTTTGATAAGGGTACCGAAGACCTTACAGGGCGTATCGCTGATAGCTCTGATTACCCAATCTTGGGTGCCAACGTGTTCAAGGATGGGAAGCCTCTTCTGGAGGCTTCCCACGTCGAAGAAATTGATGGCGTAAAAGTCGGCTATGTTGGCACGGTAACGGAAAATACCAAGTATAAGGTGTCTGCTGCCAAGATCCCAGGGATCACTTTTACTAATCCAGCCGAGGCTACCAATAAGGAAGCTACTCGTTTGAAAGAATCTGGTGAGGCCGATGTTGTTGTTGCGCTCATGCACGAAGATGCCCAAGGCTTTGCAGAGGACTTTAACAAAGACGTCGACGTAGCTTTTGGCGGCGACACCCACGTTGCCACTAAGGGCGAAATTGAGCGCGAGGGCGCCTTGCCACTGCAGTGGGCACAGGGACACGAGTACGGCAAACTGCTCAACGACGTTGATATTACCTTTGATAAGACTGCTAAAAAGATTACCGACATCAGTTTGAAGCAGTACGACGCGACCGCTGCAGCAAAGGTTGAACCAGATGCTGAAATCGCAGCTATTGTAAAAAAGGCCCAGCAAGAGGCTGACATCGAGGGTGCCAAGACCGCCGGTACTGTGGAACGGGCCCTGTTCCGCGGATCTGATGAGAATGCTGATTCGGGTTCTAACCGTGGTGTCGAATCTACCCTCAATAACTTCATTGCTGACGGCCAGCGTTACGCCATGAGCAAGCAGGTAGGCGAGGACATCGAGATCGGTGTGATGAACGCTGGCGGTGTTCGTGCTGACTTGAAGGGCGGCGACGTTACCTACAAGGACATTTTTGAGGTACAGCCCTTTGGCAACTCTGTAATTACCGCCAAGATTTCCGGCGAGGAGTTCATTAATGCCTTGGAAAACCAGTGGCAGGAAGGCAGCCGACCACGCCTGGCCATGGGGCTTTCCAATAACGTCCAAGTAGTCTACGACCAGAAGGCCGACAAGGGCGAGCGCGTACAGTCTGTGACCATCAACGGCGAGAAAATCGATCCGAAGAAGGATTACTCCATTGCGCTGTCTTCCTTCCTTGCTTCCAGTGATGAAGAGGCAGGCGGCGACGGCTACTTCAACGCTGGTTCCATCAAGGACAAGAACGATGTGGGCTACATGGACACTCAGGCCATGATCGACTACATCAAGTCGGGTGAATCGGAGGTCCGCACGGGCCAGGGCCAGATTGGCGCCAACATCGAGGGGGACGTGAAGCCGGGCGAGGAAATCACGGTGAACCTGTCCAGCCTCAATTACTCCACCGACGGTGAGCCGATGGCCAAGAAGGCAACCGTCAAGTTGGGCGACGCTGAGCAGACCGTCGATATCGACAACGCTGCGCAAGAAGGCGATGCGCAATTCGGTGAGCGAGGTCGCGCAACGGTAAAGCTCACCGTTCCGGAGAACCTGAGCGGTACCCAGAACCTGGAAATCACCACCGACGCCGGCACTAAGGCAACTCTGCCTCTCGAGGTAAGCGGCGAGGGCTCCGGAGAGCCGGGAGCTAAGCCTGCGCCAAAGGGCTCTTCCTTGTCCTCCAACGGCTCTTCCGTGGGCGGCGCAGTATTCGCCATCGTTGCAGCACTGGTAGCTGGCGTTGCGGTTGTGGGCATGAACCCGCAGATTCTTCCTGCCCCAGCTCGCAAGATGATTGAGGACCTGCGCAAGCAGTTCCACATCTAAGACAGCACAGCACTAGGCGGAGCGGCTCTTCCTGAACGGGGGAGTGACGCTCCGCCTTTTCTGTATGTCTCGTGGCTGCCAGGTAACCTAAGCAGTCGTGGATACTCTAGAACTCTTTCTGCGCGAGATTACCTATCAACTGGGTATTGAATGGCACCGTATCCCCGTTGTCGTGCTGGCGACTTTGGGTATCTACCTATCCTTCATGGTGCTGGTGAAGCTATTTGGCTCTCGCGTGCTTACGTCCATGACGGCCTCAGATGCCATCATCATTATTATGTTTGGCGCGGTCGCGGGCCGTGTCATCGTGGGCAATCCACCGACCCTTGCCGCCGGCGTCATCGGTCTGACCACGCTGATGGCGCTCGAAGCTGCCTTCGGTACCATTCGCAAGGTAGTGAAGTGGACGCGCTTTCTGGACCGTCGTCCCATCCTTTTAGTCTTTAGCGGTGAGATGGTTGAAGATAACCTGACTCTGGCCCACATTACAAAATCGGATATCTACTCGGCGGCTCGTAGAGCCGGCATTAGCCGCATGGAAGACGTGCAGATAATGATCCTGGAGCCTACAGGCCACATCTCCGTCATCAAGGTCGGTCAAACCATCGATCCGGAGCTTTTTAAAGACCTGGTGGGGTCCGAATACATCGAAGACGCTAAAGACTCTTAGGGCGCACCTTACAGCTTGGCCAGAAGCGCAAAGACAACCTGTAGGCTCCCTTTACCCAAGAGCACGCGAAAAGCCGCTGCGTCCCACTCAGGGAAGCAGCGGCTTAAGAATCGCTATGAAGCGGTGACTTTACTTGTTGCCGAAAGGCAGGTCGAAGTACTTGTTTGCGAATGCGAACAGGGTGCCCAGAGCGCCGATAACAGCGGTGAAGACGCCGATCCAAGCCTTGATGTCGTCAGCCTTCTCCTTGGAGGTGCGGTCATCTTCCTTGTTCTTGGAGTCATCAGACTTGTCAGCTGCGTAGTCGTTGTCAGAGGAAGAGGAAAGGCCCTCGACGGAGTTGGTGATCTTGGAGGACAGGTCGGAGGTGGTGTCCTCAGCGTTAGCAACGGTGGTGCCTGCGAAAGCGACGGACAGAGCGGTTGCGCCAGCAACGAGTGCCTTGCGGGAGAAAAGCTTCATTTTTGATTCCTAACAAGCTTGGTGTGGTCAAAGACGTTTCAAATACTAGACAGGCTGACAGGCTTCCGCAACAGTATCGGCAGGTTTTTGTTCACTGGCTGAACTAGCTGAAAGTCCGCTGTGTGCTGCGTGTTTACTACTGTGGCTCTTGTGATCTGGGGGAATTTTAGTGTTCTCCTGTTTCTGCAGCTTAACCCTCAAAATAGAGCTCAGCTTAAATTAAGGAAAGGATAAGCCCCGGCGCATTCATCCACGGTATGTGTGGTCAATGGCCGGGGCTTTGTACCCGCCCCCGTTAGGGGGTGGTGCGGTGGAGCTAAGAGGGGGCGTCGCCAAGCAGGGCTTTTCTGCGGCCTAAGCCTTGACGGTTGCCTTCTTAATCTTGACTTCCTTAGCGGGCTTACCATCTGGCTGGCCGCCTTCGACGCCGTTCTTGGCAATCTTATCCATCGTCTTCATGCCCTTGTCGGTGATGGTGGCGAAGTAGGTGTAGTTAGGGGCCAGCTCAGAATCGTCGTAGTTGAGGAAGAACTGGGAACCATTGGTGTCTGGGCCGCTGTTGGCCATGGCGACGGAGCCGCGCGGGTAGACAACGGGGCTCTGTGCGTCCTTCTCCTCCACCTCGTCGGTGGGGTACTCATCAGCGAAGCTAAAGCCGGGGCCGCCGGAACCGGAACCGGTTGGGTCGCCGCACTGCAGTACGTTGATCCCGCTTGAGGTCATGCGGTGGCAAACGGTGTCGTCGTAGTAGCCCGACTTGGCCAGCTCAGAAATAGCATTGGTGGTACACGGCGCCTTGGCGCGGTCCATTTCCATCTCAATAGTGCCCTGGTTGGTTTCAAAGGAAACGGTGACGGTGCCCTTGGTGGAAATATCCTTGCCGTTGGGCTTCTTCGCGCCGTTGGACTCTTGCCCGTTGTCCTCGTACTTACAGGTCACGGTATCCGGCAGGGCCTTGGCCCGCTTGTCAGCGATGGGCTGCGCCTGTGGCGTTTCTTGCGAGGTCTCAGCTGCGGAAGACTCCTCAGCCTGTACGTTTTCATCGTCGCCTTCGCGGGTGGACAAGAAGTAGATGCCGCCGACGAGGGCGAGAATTACTACGAGGGAGGCGGCAACAACGCCTAGCGGGCGTGCCTTCTGCTTGCGTTCGCGGGATTTCAGCTCGCGCTCGAGCTTGCTCAGCGCCTCTTCGCCGCGCTTTTGATTATTTGGCACCGGGAGTCAACCTTTCTAGCGATTATCGGTGGCATGATTCAACCTGACTGAGTCTAGCGGTTCCCGACAGCTGAGAAAGCGTTGGCATGGAAAACTGAGCAAGTTAATAGCTCTAAAGCCCAATAATAAGTACGCTGGTTTCTATGGTTGAACCAGATTTTACCGATCCGCCAACGCCCACCGTTGGTGAACTTCCCCCAGTGGGAGACCCGCTGCCCGAGTTTGAACTCATCGGTACCGACCTGCGTCAGATTACCAATGAGACCTTTGCGGGCACGCGCCTTATTATTTCCATCTTGCCCTCTATTGAAACCCCTGCCTGTCAGGAGCAGCTGCGCCGTTTTCATGAGCAGGTTTCTCAGCTAGATAACACTAAGCTTCTCTCCGTTTCTCTCGATTTGCCCTTTACCCTCAAGCGCTTTTGCGCGGCTGACGGCATTGATGATGTCATCGCCGCCTCCGCATTTCGCTCTGACTTTGGTGAGAAGTTCGGCGTGACTGTGCGCGATTCCGTCTTGGAAGGCTTGCTTGCCCGCTCCGTGGTGGTGGCTGATGAAAACCACAAGGTCATCCACACTCAAATGGTTCCTGGCGTGGTCACCCAGCTTGATTATGACAAGGTCTGGGATATTTTGCGTTAAGCCGTTCGGCGCTGTCGGCCTCTACTCATCCTGAAAATGGGGGAGGCCGGCTCTTTTTTGTTTCGGGCAGCTAGGGTAGTGGGCATGGAAATCTACGGTTTTACTGCCGGTCCGTTTCAGACCAATACCTACGTGATTGCGGAAGGCCGCCGCGCCTTCATAGTGGACCCGGGCATAGATGCGATGGAAAAGGTCCTCGAGCATGACTTGGACTATGAGGCTATCGTGCTCACACACGGCCATATTGACCACACTCGGGATGCCGGGTCTTTGGCAGAAAAGCTCGACATCCCTGTTTATATCCACCCTGCTGACAGGTTTATGCTCGACAGCGGCGAAGGAGTCTCGCCCCAGGCCCAAGAGCTTTTCGACGCCGCCCATATGACCCCCATCTCCGACCTCCGCGAGCTCCAAGATGGCGAAACCCTGGAGCTTATCGGTCATACCTTTGCTCTCAAACACGCGCCCGGGCATTCGCCGGGATGCGTGATGATTGTTTCCGAAGAGTTTGCTCTCACCGGTGACGTGCTCTTCGCCGGGGCCATTGGACGCACCGACTTACCTCACTCGGACCCCAATGCCATGCAGAAGTCGCTTGCTGGCCCAGTGTGGAGTCTGCCCGATAACCTCGACATTCTGCCCGGCCACGGGCCTACCACCACGATGCGTAAGGAGAGGGCGACCAATCCCTTCTTCGCAACATTGAGGGAGGTACTGTAATACCCGTGAGTAAAAAGAAGCAGTTCCAAGCCCTGTCCGCCCCCAAAGGTGTCCCAGACTATTTCCCACCGCAGTCGGCCGCATTCTATAAGGTGCGCCAGACCATGGTGGAGCAGGCACATCTCTCCGGCTTCCAGCACATTGAGCTGCCCATTTTCGAAGACACCGCGCTTTTCGCCCGTGGCGTGGGCGAGTCCACCGACGTGGTGTCTAAGGAGATGTACACCTTTGCTGATCGCGGCGACCGTTCCGTTACTTTGCGCCCAGAGGGTACCGCTGGCGTGATGCGCTCGGTCATTGAGCACAACCTGGACCGCGGCCAGCTGCCCGTGAAGCTCAACTATTTTGGTCCGTTCTTCCGCTATGAACGCCCCCAGGCTGGCCGCTACCGCCAGCTACAGCAGGTCGGTGTAGAGGCTATTGGCGTGGACGACCCTGCGCTAGACGCCGAGGTCATCGCCTTGGCGGATCGTTCCTTCCGCGCGCTGGGGCTTAGTGGCTTCCGCCTTGAGCTCACCAGCTTGGGCGATCGCAATTGCCGCCCGGCTTACCGCGAGAAGCTGCAGGAATTCCTCTTTAAGCTCGACTTGGATGAAGAGACCCGTCACCGTGCAGAGATCAACCCTTTGCGCGTGCTGGATGACAAGCGCCCGGAGATCCAGGAGCAGCTTGCCGACGCCCCCTTGATGCTCGACCACCTCAATGACGAATGCCGCGAGCACTTCGAAACTGTCACCGGCATGCTGGATGATATGGGCGTAGCCTACGAGATTAATCCGCGCATGGTCCGCGGCTTGGACTACTACACCAAGACCTGCTTCGAGTTCGTCCATGACGGACTCGGCGCGCAGTCCGGCATCGGTGGCGGTGGCCGCTACGACGGGCTGATGGCCCAGCTAGGCGGTCAAGACCTATCCGGTATCGGCTACGGTCTGGGTGTCGACCGCGCCCTGCTGGCGCTGGAGGCTGAGGGCATCACCCTCGAAGGCGTGGAGTCCCGCGTGGACGTCTTTGGCGTTGCACTGGGTAGCACCGCCAAGCGCACGATGACCACCCTGATCAATGATCTCCGCAAGGCTGGAATCTCTGCTGATATGTCCTTTGGAGACCGTGGCCTGAAGGGCGCGATGAAGGGTGCCGACCGCGCCGGTGCACGCTTCGCGCTGGTCTTGGGCGAGCAGGAGCTAGAAAATGGCACGGTTGCGCTCAAGGACCTTGCCGCCCATGAGCAGCACGACGTAAAGGTTTCTGACCTAGTGTCCGTACTTGCTCGGGAAATCAACGGCGAGGCCTAGATTTCTTTGGGCGGTGGGCATTGCGTTTAGGCGCGGTGCCCACTTTTTATGCCCGCTAGAAAGAGATCAATGATCTTTTCCTGAATATCCGGCTGGTAGGCCTCGATATCAACCTCGCGGGGTCGTGCCAGGCTCAACAGTCCCACAATGAATTCGAGGTGGGTGACGCCGGGGCCAATCTCGCCTTGCTCTTGGCCAAGCTCAATAAACCGTCGCCCGTTGCGCTCTAGAAGGTCGCGCTGGGCGGTTAACTCGGGGCTCAGAGAGTCCAAATCCTGAGGGACGAACGCAGGAATGAGGGTGTTCAGTCCCATGGTCAGGATATGAGTGGCGTAGGTCCGGACGTAGTCTTTCCCAGAGTGGGTGGAGTTCTCAAAGTCTGCGATGAGGCGCTGTTGAAACTTGGCAAAGGCATCACCCATATATTCCGCGCACGCGCGGATGAGGCTCGCGCGGTTGGGGAAATTGCGATAGACCGTGGCCACGCTCACCCCTGCCTGCGTAGCCACCTTTTCCAAAGCGACATCATCGCCGTGGGTACGAAAAAGCTGGCACGCCGCGGCAATAATGGCGGTGCGGCGGTGAAGGGCATCTGCGCGCATGGAATCCTTTTTAGCACTCCACCTGCGAAACGCTAAAGCCCATGGTCTTGGCCAATCCGCCCAGGGAGGTCTCCTTGTATTTGGAGAGCATATCGCGGCCGGTTTCAGCCATGGTTTGCACAGCATTGTCCAAGGTCACGTGGTGAGTGCCTTCGCCCATTTTGGCCATACGTGCGGCGTTGATGGACTTTACCGCGCCAATGGCATTGCGCTCGATGCACGGAATTTGCACCAATCCGCCCACTGGGTCGCAGGTAAGGCCCAAATTATGCTCCAAAGCGATTTCCGCGGCGTTTTCCACCTGCGCTGGGGCTGCACCCAGCAGCTCTGCCATTCCTGCGGCGGCCATAGCGGAGGCAGAACCCACTTCGCCTTGGCAGCCAACCTCGGCTCCGGAGATGGACGCGTTTTCCTTGATAATCATGCCGATGGCACCGGCGGTCAATAGGTACCGACGGGCAGTGGAACGGGTGAAGTCTGCACGGAAATCGCGCGCATAATGCAGTACTGCTGGAATGATGCCGCATGCACCGTTGGTAGGAGCAGTAATGACGCGGCCACCGGCAGCGTTTTGCTCATTAACCGCTAGGGCGTACAGGTTAACCCACTCCATGGCGGAGAAACCGCAGCTGGTGTCGTCCTGATTTTCTAGCAACTGGGCGTACATCTTCGGGGCACGGCGTGCCACACGCAGGCCACCTGGAAGAAGGCCCTTGGTGGAAATACCTTCGGTTACGCACTCACGCATGATGTCCCAGACCAAATCAAGGTGGCGCAAAACGTATTCCGCTCCGCCTTCATCGCGGTGCAAGGCCTCCTCGTTGGCAAGGACGAGCTCCCAAATTGCTTTGTCATGCGCCTCGCACAGGTTGAGCAATTCTTCGCCCGTGGTGAACTTATAGGGAACGGAATCATCTACCTGGGCGGCGGCTACGCCGGCGGGAACCTCATTGCTTTCGGCTACTTCCGCATCGAGCTCGGCGCGGGAGAGGATAAAGCCGCCGCCCACAGAGAAGTACTCTTCCTTTTCTGCGAGGAGGTTGCCGCTGTCATCCCAGGCGCTAAAAATCATGCCATTCGGGTGCTGGGGCAGCGGTTCATTATCAAAGACAATCTCATAGTCCACCGTGCCCCGGGGGCCAGAAATAGTTCCCTCGCTGGGGATAAAGCCGCCTGCGTGAGGTTCGGCGTCGATAGGCACGCTTAGCGGATCCCAGCCGGCGAGCCCAAGGATGACGGCGCGATCGGAAGCGTGGCCACGGCCAGTGGCGGAAAGCGAGCCGCGCAACTCCGTATATACCTTAGCTGGGTGCTTCTCTAGGGAATCGAGGAATTGCTTAGCCGCGCGCATGGGCCCGACGGTGTGCGAAGAAGAAGGGCCAATGCCGATGGAGAAGATGTCCGTGACGCTAATTGTCATAGTTAAGCTGTGCCGAACCTTTCTGAAGGGATAGCTATCGGGTGCTTGCTGTGCCGCTATTTCGGTCAAAGCTGGACCCAAAGAGTAGAGGCAGATTTTATGTGACCAGGGTAGCGAAAGTCACACCTTCTATCAATCGCCGTCTATGCGTAGCACGGCTAGCGTTGTGGTTTATTTGCCGTACCCATTCAGGAGCTTGTCAAGGGGGATGAAGTTCTCCTTTGCTAGCCGGACGGTGGAGCGGCCTCCCAGTCCGGTCAGGTCACCGGCAATTCCGGCCACCCTGTCCCGCGGGGCAACTATTTGGTCAGCCAGCTGGATGGCAGAGCGCTCAATTCGGGCGGCAATGCGCTCTCCTTCCGGAGTGCCTAAGTCTTCTGTGGCCTGAAAAACACCCGTCGGCACGATGTTTGCGTGGAGTTGGTTAAATAGCGGGCGAAGTGCGTAGTCCAAAATGAGGGCGTGGCGCGAAGAACCGGCCGTAGCTGCGATGATGGTGGGAAGGTTGTCGAGGGCATGGGGCTCCAAGGTGTCAAAGAACATCTTGAAAAGGCCCGAATAGCTGCCTTGGAATACAGGGGTGACGGCGATGAGTCCATCGGCCTCGGCAACCTGCTGCTTGGCTCTAGCCAAAAGGGGTGTTTGCGCAGTCTGATCGGTCATGGCGGTAGCTAGTTCGAAGGCGAGATCGCGGACCTCAATGACGTCGATTTCGGCCCCTTCACCGCGCGCGGCGATTTTGGCCCGGGTGGCTTCAGCGAGCATGTCCGCCAACCTGCGAGAGGAAGACGGCTGGGAAAGACCAGCTGAGATAACGAGGAGGGAGCGCATAACTAGTTCTCCTTTCCTGGGCTGACCTGAAGGTGCGAAGGATGAGGCGCAGAGAGCAAGCTTGCGTGCGTCGGCGGGTCAGAAGGCACGTGGCTCGGGCGGCGCTGCTCAAAGCGGCGTCGCAGCTCGGGGACTACTTGTGTGCCCAGGATTTCTATCTGTTGGAGAACTACCTCTTGGGGTAGTCCGGCGTGGTCGATGAGGAATAGCTGGCGTTGGTAGTCACCGGCCCAGTCAGCGAAGCTGAGGGTCTTTTCAATTACCTGTTCCACGGTGCCGACGGTCAGTGGAGTCTGTGCCGTGAAGTCCTCGAGGCTTGGCCCGTGGCCATAGACTGGGGCGTTGTCGAAGTAGGGGCGGAAGAAGTCTTTAGCTTCCTGTTCGGTTTCACCAATGAAGACTTGGCCGCCAAGTCCGACGATTGCTTGGTCCGCTTGACCATGGCCATAGCTTTCAAAGCGACGGCGGTAGAGGTCCACCAACTGGGCGGTGTGCTCCTTATTCCAGAAGATATTGTTGTGGAAGAAGCCATCGCCGTAGTATGCCGCTTGCTCAGCGATTTGCGGCGAACGAATGGAGCCGTGCCAGACAAAGGGCGGAATTCCATCTAGTGGTGCCGGAGTAGCGGTAAATCCTTCCAAACCCGCGCGGAACTTTCCTTGCCAGTTAACAACCGGCTCACGCCAAAGCCTGCGCAGCAAGTGGTAGTTCTCGATAGCCAAAGGAATGCCCTGCTGGATGTCTTTGCCAAACCAGGGATAGACCGGGCCGGTATTTCCGCGGCCGAGCATGAGGTCTACGCGGCCGTCAGCAAGGTGCTGCAGAAAGGCATAGTCCTCTGCGATCTTCACCGGGTCATTGGTAGTAATGAGCGTGGTCGCAGTAGATAGCTGCAAGCGCTCCGTCTGCGCGGCGATATACGCCAAGTGCGTTGTAGGAGAGGACGGAACGAAGGGTGGGTTGTGGTGCTCGCCGGTAGCAAAGACATCAAGGCCAACCTCTTCGGCTTTCAACGCAATCTCCGTCAAGTTGCGGATGCGCTCAACCTCAGTGGGTGTCTTTCCTGAGATGGGGTCAGTAGTTAGATCCCCGATAGTGAAGATGCCGAATTGCATGCTTGCCTTTCAATGCGGTGCACAGGAGTAAAGATAGACGCAGTGTCGACTGCGGGAAAGCCGACTGCGGGAGAATTATTCCCATTCTAGAGCATCAAAAAGTGCCGGTAGATCGGCCGGTGCAACGAGGCGCAGGGGCCTCTCAGTGACCTTGCCGTGTTCCGTGATGACCGCTGCGCACGGGCGATGTCCTTGGTTGTCGGTTTCTGAAAGGGCGTCCACCGTTTCCTGCACGCTTACTGTGCGGGCAAGAAAGATAGCGCGATCACTGGGTTCTTGATATTCCACAATGTCCGCGATGTCCGCAGCATCGAGCACGTGATTATCGCTGAGGTCCCCGGCTACCCATCGCGCAATGTTGTTGGTGGTTAGCAAAGCGGTGAAGCGGCCCTCATCGTAGATGGGGATTTGAGAGAAGTCCTTATCCTTTATGACGTCAAATGCTTCCATGATTGATGTGGCAGACGTCAAGGTAAATACCTTTTGCGGCTGCAAAACCTGGAGGGTGGCGGGCGGGGATACCACAATGTCTCGGAGAGCGGAGATCTGCTTGACCACTGCTTCGTGCGGTTCAGCTATGGGCTCTGATTTGTAGTAGCGCCCGTGGGCAATGGCATTGCGAAGGTTAGAAAAATCTTTAAGCGCTTCGGCTTGTTTACTGGAAAGCACGTGCTTGTCTCGTGCCCTGTCTACTATCCACCAGAAGGAATCTGAGTTCTCAGCGTTGAGAGCCGAGCGCAAGTGTTGTTCTATGTCGTTGAATGCGGCCAGGAATGCAGTAGCTCGATGCGCGGTCATATGGGCCAGTGTAGAGAAGGGGGGCGTCGCCAAGCAGGGCATTAGTCCACGCTACCCAATGGAAAATCCGCTAGCCCCGGCACAATGGCCGGTGCGGCTAGCGGATGAAATGGGGTGCCGAGGATAAGCGGCGCTGAGCTATCCCTAGAAGACTACGCGCAGCACAGACACAGTAATAGCAGCGATGACTGCCGCGGCGGGCAGGGTGATGACCCACGCCAAAGCGATAGGCTTCATCAGGTTCCAATTAGCTGCCTTGTTGACAATGCCCACGCCCAACACGGCGCCGATGAGGATGTGGGTGGAAGAAACCGGAAGGCCCAAGATCGATGAACCCATCACCACAGCGGCGGCGGCAAGCTCAGCAGCGAAGCCGGAGGAGGGGTGCATTTGGGTTAGGCCCGAGCCCACAGTCTGAATCACGAAGCGGCCGATGAACCACAAGCCAGAAATCAGGGCAACGCCCATGGCAATCATGACGGCAACCGGCACGGCAGCCTCATCGCTGACTTGGTCGGTCTTGAGGACGTCAATAACCGCAGCGAAGGGGCCAATGGCATTGGCGATGTCGTTGGAACCGTGGGAGAAGGCGAAGGCGGAAGCGGTAAATACCTGCATCCAAGAAAAGAGAAGGAAGGTGGACTTAGCCAGCGACTTCTTCTTCAGGGAGCGAGCGAAAATGAAGACGGCCATCCACACCACTGCGCCGACCATGCCCATGACCAAGAGGTTCTGGAGGACGCTGAAATCTAGTCCGGTGTGCTTCAGACCCTTGAACATCACCATGGCGGAAATGATGATGGCACCAATGGCGGCTAGTACCGGTACCCAGCTCTCCAGGGCGTGGTGAGCCTTGACATCATCCATGTCCTTGTTGAGGCTATACAGATCGCGGTAATACTCAGATTCCAGCTGATCCGGATCGAAGTCCTCTTCTGCCACCAAAGCGGCGTCCCGGGCCATGGCGTTGGTGTAGCTGATCTGCTGGATTTCATTGAGGCGAGCAAAGCGAGATTTGTGCTCTTGGCGTAGCTCCGCACGACGGGTCTTGATTTCGCGCAGCTTCTGGTCTGCTTCCTCGTTGTAGACCAAGATGGAGGTCTTAATCCACTTAAACAGGATGAAAGCGGCGAGACCGCCGAGGACAGGGGAGAGCACCCACGAGATGGCAATAGTGCCAATCCCGCCCCACTGCACCATGTCCAGGCCGCCCTTGCCGGTGACGAAGCCGACGGTGAGCGCGGCGCCGACGATGCCGCCAACGATGGAGTGGGTGGTAGACACCGGCCAACCCATACGGGTGGCAACGAGGAGCCAGATGGCCGCACCCAAAAGGGACGACATCATGATGTAGACGAACTCCATGGGGTCGAGACCATCAATGGCGTCAAGGTCGACGATGCCAGAACGCACGGTATCGGTAACCTCGCCGCCGGCGAGGATGGCGCCAGAGACCTCGAAGATGGCGGCGACAACGAGGGCCTGCTTCATGGATAGCGTTCCGGCACCCACGGAGGTGCCGAAGGAGTTGGCAACGTCATTGCCGCCAATATTGAAGGCCATGAAAAGGGCGAAGAGAATGGCAGTGCCAAGGAGAATGGGCTTAGAGCCATCGACGTAGTCGTGGCCCCAGATCATAAAACCGATGAGGGTAACGGCGGTAAGGCCGCCAAAGATGGCGTGCCAAATCCAGTCGTTGCCCTTGCCATTGACGGCCTCAATGTCCGTCATCTGGGTGGTAGGGGTAGACACAGGAAGAACCTTTCAGGAAAGCGTGCACGAGGGGTATGGCCGCGCTTGTCAGCGTGGTTAAGGGGATTCTCAAAGGAAATTCTTATGTAGAGAATGCACGCTCAGACTAAAGGTCCTAGGTGTCGGGAAAGTGAACTCAAGATGTGGAGTTCGTGAAAGCAATGTGGCTATTTGCGAACATAATGGCCGCCGCTTTACGCGACGGCCACGTTGTGAGTATTAGCCGCGGTAGGCGCCGCGCTCCAGGGTGTCGCACTGGGACATTTTGCCAGAGTTATATCCGGCAAGGAATGCCTTCTCACGCTGCTCGGAGGAACCGTGCGTCCAGGAGTCGGGCTGGACCTGGCCGCCGGAGCGGCGCTGGATATTGTCATCGCCCACCGCCTGGGCTGCCGCGACAGCGTCTGAGACCTGTTCCTTAGTAATCGGCTCGAGCAAGGGGTTATCGCCCTTGTCGGCGTAGGAAGCCCACAGGCCTGCGTAGCAGTCAGCCTGGAGCTCGATCTTCACCGCGTTGGAATCGGCGCCTGGGTCGTCATAGTCCGACAGGCCGAGGGTGCCCTCAAGGTTTTGAATGTGGTGGCCGAACTCGTGCGCCACGATGTACATGCGGGCCAAAGGAGCATTTTCCGCGCCGAAGTTGCGCAGGGAATCAAAGAACGCGGTGTCGAAATAAGCGGACTCATCGCGTGGGCAGTAGAAGGGGCCGGTAGAAGAAGAGGCCGCGCCGCAACCGGTATTAACGCCGCCGTGGAAGACCACGCGCTCTGGCTCGGTGTATTGGATATCGGCCTGTTCCTGCAAGACCTTGGACCAGACGTTATCCACGCTGCGCCCGGTGAACTCTACGAGGCATTCATCCTTGGTGTTGCCATCTTCTGCAGTTTCGCATTCGGGGCTTTCGCCTTGTGCAGCGCCGTCGGATTGGGTCTGCTCGCTGCCCAGGATTGAACCCAAGTCTGAGGGATTGCCGCCCAGAAGGAGGAAGAGGCCTACTAGAACAATCGAGCCGACGCCACCACCAATGGCGATACCACCGCCGCCACCACCCGAACGCGCTTCTTTGCCGCCGAAATCGGCACCTGATCTAAAAGTCATGCCTAAATAGTGCCACATGGTCCCCTCATACACTGGATGGAGATTGTTGCAAAGAGGCCGAAGGAGGGAAACGGTGGCTCTTCTGCGGCCTTCGGGGTTAGCTTGCGTCCACCTAACTGCGCTCCGCGTACCGGTAGGGATGTAGAATTGTGCGCGTTCCTAGTCTTGTGCTTGGTTTGGCGCGCGCTGTTTACGCGTGGCGGGACCCGCAAGTGACACAATTTTCAGAAGGGATTGAACAACAGTGCTGCGTACCCACTTAGCAGGTGAGCTCCGCAAAGAACTCGCAGGAGAGACCGTCACCCTAACCGGTTGGGTTTCCCGCCGCCGCGATCACGGTGGTGTGATCTTCATTGACCTGCGCGATCGCTCCGGCATCGCCCAGGTCGTCTTCCGCGAATCTGACGTGGCGGAGCGCGCCCATGACCTGCGTTCCGAATACTGCGTTAAGGTCACCGGTACCGTGGAGCCTCGCCCAGAAGGCTCGGAAAACCCCAACCTGCCGTCCGGTGAGATTGAGGTTAACGTCGCGGATCTTGAGGTTTTGAATAAGTCCGCAGCGCTGCCGTTCCAAATTGATGATCCTTCCACCTCGGGTGAGGTAGGCGAGGAGACTCGCCTGAAATACCGCTACCTGGACCTGCGCCGCGAGCGCCAGGCACAGGCGCTGCGCCTGCGTTCTGCAGCCAACCGCGCGGCCCGCAAGGTGCTGGATTCGCATGACTTTGCTGAGATCGAGACTCCAACCCTGACCCGGTCCACCCCGGAGGGTGCGCGCGACTTCCTGGTTCCAGCACGCTTGAAACCAGGCACCTGGTATGCACTGCCGCAGTCCCCGCAGCTTTTCAAGCAGCTGCTCATGGTCTCCGGCATGGAGCGCTACTACCAGATCGCGCGTTGCTACCGCGATGAAGACTTCCGCGCTGACCGCCAGCCGGAGTTTACCCAGCTGGACGTGGAGATGTCCTTTGTAGACCAGGACGATGTCATCGCCTTGGCGGAAGAGATCGTCACCGAGCTGTGGAAGCTCATCGGCTACGAGATCAAGACTCCGATCCCGCGCATGACCTATGCGGATGCGATGAAGTACTACGGTTCCGATAAGCCGGACCTGCGCTTTGACATCAAGATTGTAGAGTGCACCGAGTTCTTCAAGGACACCACTTTCCGCGTCTTTCAGAACGAATACGTCGGCGCCGTGGTCATGGAAGGCGGCGCCTCCCAGCCGCGCCGCCAGTTCGATGCTTGGCAGGAGTGGGCAAAGCAGCGTGGAGCCAAGGGCCTGGCCTACATCACCGTGGGCGAGGACGGCACCCTGGGCGGTCCGGTAGCTAAGAACATTACCGACGCCGAGCGCGAGGGCATTGCAGATCACGTCGGCGCCAAGCCGGGCGACGCCATCTTCTTTGCCGCTGGTGACACCAAGTCTTCCCGCGCCCTCCTGGGCGCTGCACGTGGCGAGATTGCCAAGAAGCTGGACCTTATCAAGGAAGGCGACTGGGCCTTTACCTGGGTTGTAGATGCTCCGCTCTTTGAGCCTTCCGCTGACGCGACCGCTTCTGGCGACGTCGCACTGGGTCACTCCAAGTGGACCGCGGTTCACCACGCCTTTACCTCCCCGAAGCCGGAGTACCTGGACAACTTTGACCAGAACCCGGGCGAGGCGCTGGCGTACGCCTATGACATTGTCTGCAACGGCAACGAGATTGGCGGCGGCTCCATCCGTATCCACCAGCAGGACGTGCAAAAGCGCGTCTTCGACGTCATGGGAATCGGTGACGAGGAGGCTCAGGAGAAGTTCGGCTTCCTGCTCGATGCTTTCCAGTACGGCGCCCCACCACACGGCGGCATCGCCTTCGGCTGGGACCGCATCGTCTCCCTGTTGGGCGGCTTCGACTCCATCCGCGACGTCATTGCGTTCCCGAAGTCCGGCGGCGGCGTGGATCCGCTTACCGACGCCCCTGCGGCAATCCCTGCTGCACAGCGCAAGGAGACCGGCGTAGACTACAAGCCGGAAAAGAAGAAGGAACAGGACAAGGCCGGTTCCACTACGGCAGAAACCGTTGAGGAGAAGTAAGCGGGTAGCTTAATCCTCAGCCTTTAAGGCGCACCGTGCGGGGCACATCGTAGTCCGCGGCAATTTCGCTGCGGGCGAACTTGTGACCCCGCTTTGGTGTGAGGGGGCATACTGGATAGAACTATGGTTGATAACGAAGCTGTGCTATCACCCGAGGACGTCATCAAGGCCGCCTCGGAGATGCTGTCGCGCCGTTTTGGTGGGGCCCCGGAGATGTCGAGCGTGGAGCGCTTGGACGGTTCCGGCAATGCAATGGTCCTACGCGCCAGGATTGCCCCTGGAGCCTTCCTGCCGCACCGCTCGGTAGTTATTAAGTACAACC
>NZ_JAKRNF010000039.1:0-1671 GCF_022347225.1 Corynebacterium sp. ACRPQ | reverse complement strand
AGCTGCAGGGAAACGCCCGGTCCCATTCCGAACCCGGAAGCTAAGCCTGCACACGCTGATGGTACTGCAACCGGGAGGTTGTGGGAGAGTAAGTCACCGCCGACACCAAACAACAAAAACATAATTCAATAACCCAAAAGAAGGGAAGAGAACGGAACACCCACCGTCCTCTTCCCTTCTTTCACGTTTTGCGGGGAGCAAGCATCACGCGACGGAACACGTAGCGAGCCGCGTGCCGCCGGGGTGTAGTAGGCGACGAACCCTAAACCTTTGCTTTTACCCCCGTTGCTGGTCGTGGCGCGACTCTGGGGATCCCTGCGGTTTTAGGGGAGCCTATTCGAACATAAACACCCCCACCGGGGTCACATGTCCACCAGTCGGGATACTATAAAGGCATTCGTTAGAAAATACATACGAACCCTGTTCTTTTCTTCTGGAGTGCCTCGTCCATGACTGCCACACTCACCCCACCCGAACCAGTTACCAGCCTCGACTATCCAGACACCCTCCTCATAGGTGACCACCCCGACACCGAGGCCCTAGACGATAGTGATGTGCCGGAAGCGTTCTACACCACCAACGCACCCGGAAACCACATCGGCAAAGCCGGCACCTACACACGCAAAACCTCCTGGTTCCTCTACCGCGCCATCCTCCCCCAACTAGACGACGACGTCGATCTTAGCCTGACCAGCCTCGCCAAAGACCTCGGCATCTCCTACCACAAACTCCTAGGCTTCCTGCGCGCCCACTTCCGCATGCGGCAACTACCCCTCGTTACCGAAGTCCAAGGCCAGCACTGGATACTCGACCTGACTAAACTGCGCATCATCGACCGCGAACTCAACCGCCTAGACAACAATCCAGACCACCTCGAAGCCATCGACGCCGCACTCGCAGACTTCCTCACCCCCACCACACCCAACGAAACAGTCCCCACCGATGCGGATCTGCGCCGGTTTATCCGCACCTTCATCGACACCCACCTGCGCCCCGAAGACAAAGAACAACAACCCGAACCACGACTGCGCAGCAACTACAACCCGGATAACACCACCACACTAACGCTTACCTGCGATAGCGCCACCGCCACCATCATCGCCCGCCACATCGACGCCTACACCAACCAGACCGCAACCACTGCCGCACAAGGACTCATCGACCTCATTCTCGAAGACACCCACACCAGTGTTGCCATCAACACGTTTACCACCAACCCCGATACCAACCTGGTCTTTCACCCCGGTGCCGGATGGATAAACCTCAACCACGCCCCTACAGATAACACCTTCATCCGCCGGCTTAACGCCGACGAGACAGACTCTTATACCCCTACCACCGATATCCGCGCCTACACCCAAGGCAGAGACGCCACCTGTCGCTGGCCCGGCTGCACCGTCCCCGCCACTAGGTGCCAACTCGACCACCGCATCGAATACCACTTTGGCGGGCCTACCAGCCCAGATAATTTAGTAAACCTCTGCCAACACCACCACAACATCAAAACCGACCGCAGAGTCCATTACATCCTCGACCCCATTACCGGAACCTGAAGTGTCCCAGGTTTTGTTCCGTTTAAGTAGATGGGAAAATCTGGAATATGCCAAGAAAATTTGACCAGGATGCAAAGGACCGTGTGGTCCGTCTCGTGGAAGATCGCATCTTGGCAGA